>CAZVVD010000005.1:45858-58288 GCA_964630555.1 uncultured Verrucomicrobiota bacterium
AACGAACCGCTCACCCTCCGGGGTGGGCCGGAGAAACCCTATGCCTGAAAAAGACAACGCCAAGCGGCCCACCCCGGTAGGGGTGCAGCGGATGGTTGTGCTTCTTCCGATGGACGACGATGAACCCGACTTCACCGCCGACGAGGTTGACGATATGTGGGAGTCCGCCGGCGACGATCTGGACTACGAAGCGGCGATGGCCGGCGAGGGGTGCGCGTTCCCCGGCGAGTGCTGCATGCCGGGGCCGCACTACCGCCACGAGTGCCACACGGCCGCAATGATCGAGGATCGGCACAACATTAACCATCAACCATGAACCATTCTTCCAAATTCTACCAGCAGTCCTGCACGATCACGCTCTCCACCGGCGCGCGGGCGGTAATGCACGGCATCTTTAAGCGACCGTTCGTGACTCCGAAGATGATCGCCCGCAAGGTGAAATATCACGATATCGTTTGGCATCCGCCCAGAATACTGCTGTGTAAGAAATGCCGCACGCGCCAGGAGAAGCCGCATGCTTAGTCCACGGCAACAGGCCAAATATCGCCCCCTGGTCGAACGCGCCTGGCAGGCGGAATGTCTGCGGGCCGGGCAGAGCCCGGACGTGGATTCCGCCCGCGAGACCTGGTATCGCCGGCAGTTGCTCGACGCCTGCGGCATCTATACCACCAAGCAGGCAAATCCGGTGACGGATTATGACCAGCTTATGCTCCATTTCGCTATCGGCGCCGGGGATGCCGGGCTGATCGATTATTTCAGCAGGGCCGCCGAGCGCCGGCATCTGCACAACATCCGGCTGGCGATCGCGCGCGGCGTCGTCACCGACTCATACGTCATCGGCATCGCGCGCAATATGGGCTTCATCCCCGCATCCGCCATCAACCATGAACCATCAACCATTCTTAACGAGTTACCCGCCGACCACCTCTGGCGGATCTGGAACGCCCTGATCCGGCATAATAAGCGCCACGCCCAGGAGCGCTATTTAGCGACAGCGTAATCTCTATGACGACGCAAATCCAAATCGCAGATTTATTCTGTGGAGCTGGTGGGACGAGCACCGGGTGTATCCTGGCGGCCCGCGAGTTGGGACTCGATATTTCCCTCCTAGCGATCAATCACTGGCAGATTGCCGTCGAAACGCACAGGCGGAATCATCCGTGGGCGCGGCACCTGTGCGCCGATCTCGGCAGCGTGGATCCTAACCGCGTGGTGCCTGCTGGGTGTCTTCGGTTGCTGGTGGCCAGCCCGGAATGTACCCATCATTCCATTGCGCGCGGTGGTAAACCAAGAAACGACCAGAGCCGGGCGAGCGCCTGGCATGTGCTCCATTGGGCGGAACGGCTGCGAATTGAGAATATCCTGATCGAGAACGTGGCAGAGTTTCAGACGTGGGGTCCATTGGGCGCAAATGGCCAGCCCGATAAATCCCGCAAGGGCCAAACCTACCGGGCATTCCTGAATGCCCTGGAATCGCTGGGATACCAGGTGCAATCCCGGGTATTGAACGCGGCGGACTACGGCGACGCCACAACCCGCCGGCGGCTTTTTATCCAGGCCCGGCGCGGGCAGGCGCCGATCTGGCCAGATCCGACGCATTCTGGAACATGGCGAGCGGCAAGAGAGATCATCGACTGGTCCTGCAAGGGCGAAAGTATTTTCCGTCGGAAGCGCCAGCTCTCGGCCAACACCATGCGGCGGATAGAGGCCGGTTTGCGAAAATTCGGAGGGGAACCGTTCCTCACAATCCTGAATGGAACGGATAAATCGCAGTTGCCTTCAACGGCGAGATCGTGTGGATCTCCATTGCCGACCCAAACGACGAACGGACATATCGCATTGTGTCAGCCGTTCATTATCCAGCTTTGCCACTCCGGCGGTGATCGCGTGCGAACGCTGAATGATCCATTGCCTACTATTCCGGCCGGGCACCGGGGGGAATGCGCGTTAGTGGAACCTTTCATCGTCGGCTATCACGACGATCGCAAAGCTAAACCTCGCGTCCATTCTATAAACAATCCGTTACCGACCCAGACCACGGAAAACAGATTCGCCCTCTGCGAGCCATTCTTAACGAAATATTATGGTTCGGCGAAGTCAGCGCAGTCGGTGCGGGAACCACTAGACACCGTGACCACCAAGGAACGGTTTGCGCTGGTGCAGCCGCAGACCGATGGATACCAGATGGATATTTTATTCCGCATGCTTCAGCCTCACGAACTGGCGTCGGCAATGGGCTTCGATGACTATGAATTTTCTGGGAACAAGACCGAGAAGGTCCGGCAAATCGGCAACGCTGTGCCCGTCCATCTGGCGAAAGCTCTTTGTAAGGCGATCTTGGCAGCATGAACGATCTGGTTCCATTCATCGACGCGTACCTGCTGTCGCGCGGAGGCTGGGTCAAAGCACGCGAACTCTGTGAGCGCTTTGGCGTCAATGAGCGCCAGTTGCGCGCCAACGATGATCAGCCAGGGTTATGCAGTCGAATCGCAATTAGTGGGAATCGGGGATTTAAGCATATCGCTGTAGCCACGGCGGTTGAATGGGACGAGCATTACGGCCGCGAACGCAAACACAACATCATGGCCCTCGTCAATCTCCGGGCCAAACGTCGCCTTCGCATTTCCATGACGCGCAAGCTCCGCCGTCCCACCATCATCGTGGAGCGCGATACAGGACAAATGTTGATGTCAGGACTGATAGACGGGCCGTCAGATTTCAAAAACAAAGGAGGTGCCGCACAGCCAAGAACAGAAGTGCCAGAGAATAAGCCAAGGGAAGATCCCCCTCAACCGAAAGATGTTACCAGCATCTCCCACCTAGCCAGGGCTACGCTCCAGCAGGCTCTTAGCAACGCCCCGGCATCATAGTTGAAGGATCGTCCCATGAATAGCCCCCTTGCATACTTCGGTGGAAAATCGCGGCTCGCTAAACGTATTGTGCCCATGATCCCGGAGAATCACGTCTGTTATTGCGAACCGTTCTGCGGCGCCGCCTGGATCCTATTTAAGAAACAGCCCAGCAAGGTCGAGGTCATAAACGACCTGGATGGCGAGCTGGTGACGTTCTGGCGCGTCGTGCAGAACCACCTTCAGCCCTTCCTTGAGTTCTTCAAGATGGCCATCATCTCCAGAAAGATTTTCGATCTCGAAAACAGGAAGGACCCCACAACGCTGACCGACCTTCAGCGCGCCGCCAGGTATTATTATCTCCAGCGGCTCGGTTTTGGAGGGAAGACTTCCGGACGCACCTTCGGCGCCTGCGCCATGCGCCCGATGAACTTGAACCTCACGACCATTGAGGAAGCGCTTCTTGAGGTTCATTGGCGGCTCGAACGGGTCACAATCGAACACCTCGATGCCTGCCGTTGCATCGAAAAATATGACCGCAAGGAAACCTGCTTCTACATCGATCCGCCTTATTACCACGTCACCCAGGATTATTGCCGCCCGTTTGAGGACAACGACTTTCAACGCCTGGCTGACACCTTGTCTTCGATAAAAGGTCGTTTTATTCTGTCCCTAAACGACGACAAGGACATCCGTTCGATGTTCAAAAAGTTCCATCAAATCAAAATCGCGACAAAATATAGTTCGGGGAACAGTCGCGTCGCAGCTGACACCAGGACAAAGGAACACTCTGAACTTCTCATTCACAACCTTCCCAGGTAGACCAGAAAAAAGGGCCAGGCAGATGGCTTGCAACCACCCTGCCTGGCCCCTGAAATCATTCCCAAACCATTGTCATTCTGCCGAAACGCTGGCTTTTCTTCTCAAATCATGCCGTTTCCGGCCAATCCTCGATAATTGCCTCATTTTCGGGCTAATTCGCTCTTTTTAGCCCTTTTTCACGATTCTCGAACCACTCGTCAAGTGTCCAAAGCCTTTCGGGGACTCGAATGGGCCGTACAGGATTTGAACCTGTGACTTCCACCGTGTGAGGATGGCACTCTCCCGCTGAGTTAACGGCCCAAGCGCACTGACTCCGGCAGGATGGCGCAAAACGCGGCGGCGTGTCAAGCCGGGATTCGGTTTTCCCTGGCGTCCGCCCGCTCCTCACCACAGCAGGCGCAGGGCAGCCGCGGCGGCCAACCCCAGGACCACGGTCTTGAAACGGCGCTGGGAAATCCGGTTGAGCAGCCAGCGGCCGAGCAGGGCGCCGGCGGCGACCGCCGGCAGCAGCCAGGCGTCGAAGCGCAGGGTCGCGGGGGTGATCATGCCCAGTCCCGCGAACAGGGGGACCTTGACGCAGTTGAAGATAAAGAAGTACCAGGCCAACGTTCCCATGAACTCCCGTTTTTGCATGCCCCGCGCAATCAGGTAGATGTTCATGATCGGCCCGGCGACGTTGCCGACGGTGGTCGCGAAGCCCGCCAGCGAGCCGGAGAGGATCATGAACCAACGCCGGCGGGGGACGTCTTCCCAACCCAGGCGGGCGCGCAGCAGCTCCAGCGCCAGCAGGGCCAGAAGCAGCGTCCCGAGGAACGGCTTGAAAAACACCGCGGACAGCGCCTGGAGCACCACCGCGCCGGCGGCGATCCCGGCGAACACGCAGGGAAACAGCTCCCAGAGCCTGGGCCAGTCCGCATGCCGCCGGTAGAAGGCCAGGGCGAACAGATCGGCCGCAATCAGGAGCGGCAGCAGGGCGCCCACGGACAGCTTGTCCGGGAAGACCAGGGCCATCAGCGGCACCGCCAAGATGCCGATGCCCGGCACGCCGGTCTTGGCCAGGCCCGCCAGCAGGCCGGCGCCGACGCCGAGAATCCAGGGCGTGAGGGTGTCGATTGAAATGTTCATATTCAATCGCCAGGTGTTCGGGGTTTCCCGTCGCCCGCTACGAGCAAGGGACCACTTGGCCCCATGGGCCGACGTGGCAGGGTTCAGCTAACTCGGAAGGAGAAGACGGCGGGCAAGCTATCCACCCGTGTCTCGGCTGACTCCGCCATAAATCCCGAACCGCTGAACGGTGAACCTTCCTGTTAACCTCCACCCTCCACCCATCAACCATCAACCATTCCCCTTTAACCATTCCCCTTTAACCATTCCCCTTTAACCATTCCCCATCAACCATGAACCATCTCCCTGCCCTTCCCTACAGCCCCCACCACCGGATCAGGTAATACCAGGCCGGGACGGTCAGGATGCTCCAGAGCGTGGAATAAAAAATGGACCGGGCGGCCAGGAGCGTATCGCCGCCGAAACGCTCGGCCAGGATGCTGCAGCTGATGGCCACCGGCATGCAGGCGATGAGATAGGCCGTCAGGCGGGGCGCTTCCGCCAGCTCCAGACCGGCCCGGCCGGCGAGCCAGATCGCGGCCAAGGTGACCGCGGGAGCCACCAGCAGGCGCAGGACGATGATGCCGACAAACTCCCGCGCCGGGCGCCGGACGATCAGCAGGTTCAGCCCGCCCAGCTGGATGCCGGTGACCAGCAGGGACAGGGGGATGGTCAGGCTGCCGAGCATGGCCAGGGCCTGGACGGCCGACGAGGCCGCCAGCAGCAGGGGATTGGCCCCGGCCGGCTGGAGCTCGAGCCCGCGCGCCGGCGGACAGCAGAGCGCCAGGACGATGCCGGCCGCCGTGGCCAGCAGGCCGGGGTTGAGCGCAAGATTTTTGAGGGACCGGGCATCGAAACGTCCGCGCTGCAACACCCAGATGCCCAGGGTCCAGAGGGCGGCCTGGGCGCCGACGTTATAGAGCAGCACGTCGCGCACGCCGGCGGCGCCGAACAATCCCTCCACGATCGGGAGGGGCAGGTAGACCCAGTTGGGAATGGCCACCAGGAACAGGCCGGTCGCCAGGTTGCCCCGGCGGGCGAACAGCGCCAACCCCAGGCCCGCGAGCAGGGCCATGACAATCAGCAGGAACCCGAGCACCGGCAGGAACCAGCCGGCGCGGAGCGCCTCGGGCGTCACCGTGCTCAGCATCTGGGTGAAGACCAGGGCCGGGAACGCCATGTCCACCAGCAAGCGGCTCAGGGAGCGGCTGGTTTCGTCGGTCACGTAATGGAGCCGCCGGGCCACCCAGCCGAGGGCCATGACCAGGAACATCGCGGCGATTTTGAGCAAGACGGCGATGAAATCCGGCATAGGCCCCCGCGCAAGAAAAAACGAAAGCATAGGCCAAGGACGGGCAAATGTCAAAACGCCCGAAACCGCGGCGCCCGCCGCGTTCTACGACTGCCCTGCCCTCGACCACGCGTGGTTCGAGCGGGTGTTGTATTCATCCAGGAGAGCGTAGGCATCGTGGTCCCACTCGCGGGCCAGGGTGTCGCCGCCCGCCTCGGGCCCGGCCGGGCATAATGGACACCCCCCTGCCGCCTGGCGCGGCAGGCGTCGGAGATTGGGGAGAAAGGGGCGCCTTTGCTCCCCCATCACATTCCCCCGCGACACGAGGTCGCGGGGGCCGAATCATTGCTGAATACGGTAAGATCGCGCTGTTATTCAGGGTCGAACGTGGTACACTATTATTCATGAGGATCGGGCCAAAGCCTGTCCACGGTTGTACCCGCTGCCCCCTGAACCTGGGCAACCATTGCTGGGCCTACGCCTGGCCCCGGCGGCAGTGGCACCACCGGATCTGCCCGGGCCGCGGCAACGCCGCCCTGCACCGCCAGTTCCGGGAATGGCAGGAAGCGCCCCAGGTGAAATCCCGGAAACAGCTCAGGCAGGAGGCTTTCCGCGCCCCGAAGGCGGCGCCGCAGGTTTGGTCCCGAAAAGCACGGGCCAGGCGGCGCCGGTGAGTTGAGATTCGGATCCGGACACGGCAGCTGAGTGCCGCGGCTACAGAAGCCCTTGTCGGACGGGGCGCAGGGCGCAGGCACCCCGGCCCCAGCATTCTGTAGTGGAAGCGACGCCCTCGTCGCTTCGAGATCGAAAGGCAAGCGGCGTGGGCGCCGCTTCTACCAGAGCGCGAAATGGCATGCCGATGAAACCCGCACCCCACCAAGCCGCCGGCGAGCGCGCCCTGCTGGTCCAGGCCATTCTCGGCCGCCAGGTCCCCGGCGCGGCCGCGGACTCCCTGGCCGAGCTGGAGCGCCTGGCAAACACCGCCGGGGCGGCGGTGGCGGGCAGCATCACCCAGCGCCGGGAGCGGCCGGACGCCGCCTTTTTCATCGGCGAAGGCAAGCTGGCGGAAATCCAGTTGGCCTGCCGCGAGGCCCGGGCCAACCTGGTGATTTTCGACAACGAGCTTGCGCCGGTGCAGGTGAACAACCTGGACCTGGCCCTGGGGGTCAAGGTCATCGACCGCACCGAACTGATCCTGCAGATCTTCGCGCGGCGCGCGCGCACCGCGGAAGCCCAGATCCAGGTCGAGCTGGCCCAACTCCAATACCTGGCCGCGCGCATCCCGGTCTCGGTCCGGCAACAGCGCTTCCAGGGGGGCATCGGCATGCGCGGTCCCGGCGAAAGCCCGTTCCAGCTGCGCAAGGCGCCCATCCTGGCGCGCATCACCATCCTGAAACGGAAGCTCCGCGAGATCCAGCAGCGCCGCCAGCAGACGCGCACCCGGCGGCCGTGGCCGGCGGTCTCGCTGGTGGGCTACACCAACTCCGGCAAGTCCACCCTGCTCAACGCCCTGACGGACGCCCGGGCCTACGTGGACGACCGGCTCTTCGCCACCCTGGACACCACCAGCCGCCTGGTCAGCCTGCCCGGCCGGCGCCGGGCCATGCTGAGCGACACGGTGGGCTTCATCCGCCACCTGCCGCACGGCCTGGTGGCGTCCTTCCGCTCCACCCTGGAGGAAATCCGGGACGCCGACCTGCTGCTGGTGGTGGCGGACGCCGGCCACACCCATGTCCGCGACCAGCTGGCGGTGGTGCGCGCCACCCTGGCGGAAATCGGCGCGGACGCCGTGCCCGCCCTGCTGCTCCTGAACAAGGCGGATCGCGCGGAGGCCCGCGCGGCCCTGCCCGGCCTGCTCCGGGACTACCCGGAGGCCGCGCCGATTTCCGCCCTGCGGCGCGAGGGCCTGGACCTGCTCCGGGAGCGCATGCTCAAGCGGTTGCCCGGGGACCGGGCCGGAATATCCGCTTGATCCCGGAGGGGCGGATGGCATACTCTTAATTGAAAGAGTGGTGATCGGGAGGGCGGAAGATGATACCGGCCGAGGTCGTCAAGGTCTCGTTTTCGAACATGGGGTTCGTGGTGTTTCTGCGCAGCCCGCAGGATCCGCGCACCCTGCCGATTTTCATCGGCGCCCCGGAAGCCCAGGCAATCGCGATCATCCTGGACCGGGTGGCCGCGCCCCGGCCGCTGACCCACGACCTGTTCAAAACGGTCCTGGACAACCTGGAATGCCGCGTCAAGCGGGTGGAAATCAGCGGACTGCGCGACAACACCTTCTTTGCCAGGCTGTTCCTGGAATCCGGCGGCAGGGAATCGGAGATCGACGCCCGCCCCAGCGACGCCCTGGCGCTGGCCCTGCGGTCCGGGGCCCCGATCTTCGTGGCCGAGGAGGTCATGGAAGCCGCCGGCCTCGTCATCAAGGACGAGCCGGCCGACGGCCCGAAACCGCCGTCGCCCGAAGAGGACCTCAAGCGGCGCCTGGCCAAGGCGGTCGAGGAAGAGCGCTTTGAAGACGCTGCCCGCCTGCGGGATGAGTTGAAAAAGCTCACCCGCGACAACTGATCCCGCCGCGCGCCGCGGCGTCCTGACGCGCGCCCCGCTTCACGCCCCCGGCGTCTCAGAGGCTGTGACCAAATCGCCGGCCGGCGGCGCGCCGCCCCCACCTTTTTTTCCGTGAAATTCCAGTGGTTGGGCAGGAGAAGGCATTATTCTCACCTGAATATTGCGCGATATTCGCGCAATATTCACTTTTCGCCAATACTGGCAAGGCATTAGCGAAAAGACGTCGCGTCGGGCGGATAACCCGTTGGGTTATTCGCCCACGCAAGTGGTCAACCCCTTGTCGCCCCGCCGTGGCGGGGCGATGACGGCCCTATGGGCGAATTTTACACGCTATGCGTGCAAAATTCGGGTCTCAAAATGATTCAGACGGTGGACAGGGGGATGCCCGCGCGACGGCCTGCCCGCCTAGCCCGAGCCCGGCCAGGGAGCGGGCAAGGACCGGGTCAGCGGGAGGAAGCGGGGGGCGCTTTCAGCTTCTTGGTCAGGATGAACATCTTGAAGTCCGGGGCGGCGGCCACGTCCTGCTCCTGGAACCCCTGCTTCACGCACAACTTCAGGGCGCTCTGCATGGTATCGCTCCCCCGGAAGTTGACGGTGTGGTAATCGTGCTCGAAGCAGAACTCCAGGGCTTTCTTGAGCAGCTTTTGTCCGTAGCCCCGGCCCCGGAAATCCTTGTGCACGAACACGCGCCGCAGCAGGGCGGTGTCGGGCGAATCCTCCTTGATGGCCACCGTGCCGACGATTTTCCCGTCCTGTTCCGCCACCAGGAAAATATCCTTTTTGCCGCTGTAGTAGCGGACGGGATCATTGAGATCAAAGCAGGCGTAGGCCTTGCGCGCGGAGGCGAACTCGGAGTCCAGGATCGAGGTGATCAGGGACTGGACCTGGGGGGTGTCGCCCGGCTGAATCGGCCGCACCTGGACTGTATCGGCGTTCGTCATGATCACTCGGGCCCCACCCCGGCGGCCGGGGGGGCGTCCCCGTCCTGACCGCCCGCGGAAGCCTTCTCCTCCAGCAGCCGTTTTTGCCTGGCCTCGCGGTCGGCCTTGCGCGCCGCCCGGTCCGCCTCGCGCCGCAGCTCCTTCTGGCTGGCCTTTTCTTCCAGCGCCTCGCGCTCCTTCTCGCGCGCCCGTTCGCGCAACTGCTCGGCCGTCGGGCGCTTGCCCAGCTCGGTATCCGACCAGTCCCGGCGCAGCAGGTCATCGGCCTTCTGGAGGGCGTCGAAGCGCCGGGCGGTTTCCTTGAACACCTCCTGGGGCGAATTGAGCACGTAGGGCGTGAGCATGACCATCAGCTCGACCTTGTTGCCCTCGTCGTTATCGTAACGGAACAGGCGCCCCACGAGGGGAATGTCGCCCAGGAAGGGGATTTTCTGGTTGCCGATGGTCTTGTCGGTGCTGACCAGGCCGCCGAGCACGATGGTCCGGCGGTCGTTGACCGAGATCGAGGCCCCGAACTCGCGGGTGGTGATGATGGGCACGTCGTTGCCGTCGATCTTGGTGCTGCCGCCGACGTTGTTGACCTTCTGCGAGACCTCCATGACCACGAAGCCCTTCTTGTTGATGTGGGGGGTCACCTTGAGCTCGATGCCGATGTCCTTGTACTCGTAGCCCGACTGCTGGTAGCCGCCGGTGGTGATCGAGGTCGAGGTGACGATCGGCCGCTTCTCGCCGATCATGATGCGGGCCTCCTTGTTGTCGGTGGTCAGGATGATGGGCGTCGAGAGGATGCGGGAGTCGCTGGAGGTCTGGAGCATGTTGATCACGGCGTCGATGTTGAGGTCGAAGATGCTGAAGTAGTAGGTCAGCCCCGAGCCGGCGCCGGCGATGCTCTTGGAGGCGTCGGTGATGGTGGTGGCGTCGATGATCTGGCCGTCGGCGCCCTGCATGCTGTTCCCGGCGAAGCCCAGGAAGGCGCGCCGGCCGCCGCCCTGCTTCTCGTTGTAGGCCACCATGGACTTCTGGAGCCAGTCGACGCCCATCTTGATGTTGTCCTTGAGGATCACCTCGATGATGACCACCTCGATCAGGACCTGGGCCAGCGAGATGTCGAGCTCGCCCAGCAATTCCTCGATGGTGGCCATGTCCTTCTTGGTGGCCATGATCAGCAGGGCGTTGGTGCGGTCGTCGGCGATGATCTTGACGTCCGAGGACAGCTTGCCGCTGATCTGGATGTCGCCGCTGGCGGCGGCGGACTGGCTCTTGGCGGGCTCCCGGGAGGCCGGCGGCGGAAAGGCCGGGGTCAAGCCGTCCGCCGACGCCGTCCGCTGCTGGGCTGCCGGCGCGGCCGCGGTCTTGGAGGCCGAGGCGCTGACCAGGCTGGTCAGCAGCGAGAGCACGTCCTTGGCGTTGGCGTATTCGAGCGAAAAGACCTGGATGGTGACATCCGGCTCCACCGAGCAATCCAGGGCCTTGATGATTTTCTCGATGAAGCGGAAATGCTCCGGGCGGGTGATGATGATCAGCCCGTTGGTGCGGTCGTCGGCGACCATCTTGACCTTGCCCTGGATGATCCCGCGCTCCGAGGCCGGCTGGCTCACACTGACGGTGGACGAGGCGCCCGGCTGGCCCGGCTGGAGCGGCCGGAGGGGCTGGAGCGGCGCGCGTGGCGCGGTCAGCAGCTGCTGGCGGATCGTCTGGGTTTTGGCATCGCGGGCCTGGGCGTCCGCGAGGATCGCCTCGATCTTGGCCATGATCTCCGAGGCCTTGGCGTGGGTGATCGGGAAAATGCGCAGTTCCTCGCGCGTCTCGATGGGCTGGTCGATCAGCTCGAGGATCTCGAGCACGCGCTTGATGTTGACGGCGGTGTCCGTGATCATCACGCAGTTGACGCGGTCGAGGGCCATGACCTTGCCGTGGCTGTGCAGCAGGCTCTGGATGATCCCCTGGGCGTCGGCGATCTCGATGTGCTTGAGCTCCACGATGCGGCTGACCAGCTTGTCGGTGTCGACGATGGCCGGGTCCATGGGCCCGAGGCCGGTTTCCATGCCGTACTGGCGCGCCGCGGCGATGGGGACCACCTTGAGGAACTTGTCGCCCATCGGCACCAGGGCCACGCCGTTCATGCCCAGCACCCCCTCGATCGCCAGCAGGGCTTCTTTTTTGGGCAGGCGCTTGGGGCACTTGATGGTGATTTTGACGGAGGGGACGCCCGGGTCCTTGAGGATCGCCAGGCCGGTCCATTCGCTGTATTGCTTGAGAACCTCATCCAGGTCCAGGGCCTCGTATTTCAGGCCGACCAGGGCTTCGTCGGCCGGCAGGGGCTGACCGAACGGAAGCAGGGGCGGCAGGGTCGGGGCGTCGGCCTCGGCCGACGCGGCTTCGGGCGCCGCCGCCGGAATCGGGGCGGCGGGGGCGGAGGCCGTCGGAACAGGAGCCGGGCCGGGGGGGGTGGCGGCGGCCGGAGCAAAAACCGGGGCCGGGGTGGCAGGGACGGCGGCAGCGGGAGCGGGGGCGGCGGCCGACGGCTCGGTGGGGACCGCCGCCGGGCTGGGCGTGTCTGTCTGTTTCTCGCCATCCGCGGCGGCCGCCGGCGGTTCCGAGTCTTCGCATGGCGCCCCGCGCTCCGGAATTTCCCGTGATGCCGTGGAGAGCGCCGGCAGGCCGCGCTCTGAAGATTGCGAAACGCCTTTGCTGCCGGGGCTTAAACCCGTCCTGGAACTGCTTCAAAGCGCTCCGGAGAAAATAGACACGATTTTTTTAAGAAAGGGAAGACACTCCAAGGACATGGCCCTGATAGCGGATCTTTGCCGCGCCCGGGGAGTCCGCTTTTCCTTGCTGGAGCCGCCGGTATTCGCCGG
>CAZVVD010000006.1:0-26756 GCA_964630555.1 uncultured Verrucomicrobiota bacterium
CCAGCACGTCGCACCGCAGCGCGCCGCCCGAGACCACGAATGCCGACTCTCCGACGTTGGTGAAGGCATGGATGACGTAGCCGCCGCGCGTCGTCACCGTCCCGCCGGCCCCCTCGCCCCGGCCCAGGATTTTCACCACCTGGCCCATCTCCACCGCCACCTTCCCGAACACGGTCCGCAACTCCAACCCCTTGACCAGCAGCGCCCCCTTCACGCGGTCGCCGTTGCGCATCTCGATCACCACCAGCTCGCGGTCCTTTTCCACGGCCAGGCTCCGCACCTGGCTCAGCGGGATGTCCAGCGTGGCATAGGCGGTCTGCACGGAAAGCGAAGGGATGTCCGGAATGCCGACCAGGCGCGAGCCGTCCGCCAGCTCGACGGCCAGGCACAGAGGCCAGGCCTTGGCCAGGGCTGACTCCCAGCTGGACGCGGCCTCCAGCGGCGCGCCCGCCTGGCGATGCGCGCAGGACGCGCAAAGCAGCAGGGTCAGCGCCAACACGGACGGCAACCATGCCCCCCCCTTGAAAACGTTCATCGTGTGCTCCTACCCGCCGGCATAAGCCAGCGACCGCACCTCGTCCGCCGACAAGGCGCGGCTGAACACCATGATCTCATCCATGGCCCCCTTGAAATAGTAGAACTCGTCGCGTGAATAGTGGAGATTATTGTTCGCGGCATGGCCGATTTGGAAGGGCGCCCGATGCGGATAAACCAAGGGGCCTATCGCCCGTGCTGTTCCCTGGAGAATCCCGTCAATATATAAAGAGCTCTGCCTGCCATCCCATACACCGACCGCATGATGCCACTGCCCATCATTCACGGCAGCGCGCGACTGGGTGGCATCGGCGCCGGGAATGGCGGGAGACCACTTGGCCTTGCCTTCAGAATACCTCGGATTAACCTGCAATATGTAACCGTCGCGCCCGTCACCGGCATAATGCGTGGACACCAACACCTGCTCGATAGGAACGGAAGCGGACGTCTTGAACCAAAGAGCGACCGACAGCGGGGCATCGGCGGGAAACAGCCCCGTGTTCTCATCGAAGCCAATCGAAATGTAGTCGCTCGCGCCGTTGAACGCGCGTGCCCCGCCAACCTTGCCTTGGGGCAGCCACTGGGTGCCATGGAACACTCCGTTATTCCCCTTGCCGCTGCCATCCATGGCGCCCTCGCTTTCGTCTCCATTGAATGAATAATACAGGATCAGCCCTTGCGGCAGCACGGCTTTCAAGCAAGCGCCGGGCATGACGTCTATTTTTGAAATATGCTCCGCGCCGATCTCCACCTTCCCGAACGCAGTCTCAAGGGGTAGCGTCTTGAGGAGCAGCGCGCCCTTAAGGCGGTCGCCGTTCTTCATCTCCCACACGGCCATCTCGCGATCTTTTTCCATGGCGATGGTCCGCACCTGCTTCAACTCCACCTCCAACCTGGCATAGACGGTCTGCAGGGGAAGAGTCGTGAGGTTCGGCTCGCCGATGATTCGCGAGCCGTCCGCCAGTTCAACGGCCAGGCAAAGCGACGCTGGGCTTTCCGGAGATTCGGCGAGGGCCGTCGAAGCCAGAGCCAGGAAGGCCCAATGCGCTGCAAGACACAGGATGGTTTTCATGGATTGTGCTTCCCAGATTGTCGTGGCATCGGTGCAGTTGCCATATCCTTTTCTTCTATGGACACGTCCGCCGGCTGATTTGTTCCGCCCCGATCGACACTTTCCCGAACGCTGCCTGGAGGACCAGGCTTTTGAGGATCAGCGCGCGTTGTGAAAAGGCCGGCGAGATCAACCCCGCGCCGGCCAACAGCAGAAAGCTTCCCCACGTGACGCGCATGTTATCTCCCCCCTGGCGGGACTTGGCGGCCGGAGGAGGCGGCGACATTCAGCCGGTAGCCCACGCCGTGCACGGTCAGGATCACGGCGGGCTCGTCCGCGTTCCGTTCGATTTTCTTCCGCAACTGGGCGATGTGCTGGTCGAGGGTGCGGGTCGTGCCGAGGTAGTGCACGCCCCAGACCGCGTTGAGCAGCCGGTCCCGGCTGAGCACCTCGCCGGGGTGCGCGTGGAAATACGCCAGGAGCTGAAGCTCCCGCGCCGAGAGGGAAAATGTCTTTTTGCCGACCCGCGCCTCGTAGGTTCGCGCGTCCACCGACGCCGGGCCGATGTCAAACCGCTCGGGCACCTTGTCCGGCCCCGCCGGCGCCGCACCGCCGGCCCGGGCGGAGCGCCGGAGGACTGCCGCGATCCGGGCCAAGAGCTCGTGCACGCCGAACGGCTTGGTGATGTAATCGTCCGCGCCCAGCTGGAGCCCGACGACCTTGTCGATTTCCTCGCCCTTGGCCGTCAGCATGATGACGGGCACGGTCGCGCTGGCCGCGCGGATGGCGCGGCAGACGTCATAACCGCTTTTCCCGGGGAGCATGACGTCCAGCAGGACCAGGTCGAAGCGCGCCGACGCGAACAGGGCCAGGGCCTGTTCCCCGTTGGCCGCCGCGGACGTCTTGTACCCCTCGCTTTCCAGGGTGTCCACCAGGCCGGCGCGGATGTGGGCGTCGTCTTCCACCACCAGGATGCGAATCGCGGGCATGGTCTTCCTTTCAAAAGTCCAGTTCAAACATCGAACATCCAACATCCAGCGCTGAACATCGAATGATAACTGCGGATGACACTGATTTCACGGATCATTCTGAATGGGTCTGATATCAGTGCTATCGGTGTCATCCGTGGTCAATCTCCGATATCCTTTATCTTTTCCTTTTGCCCTGCTTCCACCTCACTGCACGGCATACGCGCGACAAAACAGCTCCCCCCGCCCGCGCGGGACTCGAAGACCAGGTCACCCCCCAAATCCCGGAGCAGGCGGCGGGCGATGCTCAGCCCCAGGCCCGATCCCGGCTGGCAGGCCGTGAGCGAGTCGTCCACCCGGTAGAACCGCTCGAAAATCCGCCTTCGGTGCCGGCGCTCGATGCCGGGTCCGCGGTCCATGACCGCCAGCCGGGCATGGTCCGCCTTGCGCTCCAGCGCGATGACCAGCTCCCCGCCCCCGGCCGCGTACTTGGCCACGTTGTCGGCCAGGTTCAGCAGGACCTGGTCAAGCGCGTCCCGGTCGAAGTTGACCCAGACCGGCTCCGCCGGCACGTCGGCGCGCGCGGCCAGGCCGACCTCGCCGAACCGGACCCGGTGGGCGTCGACAAACCGGCGCAAAAACTCGCCGGCCTCGATAGGCTCCGGGCGATAGTTCTTCCGGCCCTGCTCCAGCCGGCTGAAATCGAGGACGTTGTTGACCAGGCGCGCCAGACGCTGGCTTTCCGCGGCAATCACGTTGAGGTATTTTTTTGTTTTGTCAGCGTCGGTGATGCGCCCCTCGTTCAACAGCTCCGCGTACATGCGGATGCTGGTCAGGGGTGTTTTCAGTTCGTGGGAAATGTTGGAAACGAACGACGTTTTCCGGAGGGCGTCGGTCATGTGCCGGCGGGCCTGCCAGGTCAGCAGGGACCCGCCCGCCAGGATCGCCACGATCACGATGGCCAGCAGCAGCCCGGTCAGGAGCACAAATCCTCTCTCGGTCCGCAGGAAGCCGCCGGGATCCGAAAACGCGGCCACCGACCAGTGCGGCAGGCAGGGCGCCAGGGAAACCGCCGCGGCCGGCCGGGCCCCGGGCGTGATCTCCAGCCCGCCGACCTGGCAGACCACGCCGCCGGCGTCGTCCAACAGGGCGTAGGTGGCGTCATCCGGCGGCGCGGACGGGAAGGCCGCCATCAGCCGCGAGAGCAGGGCGGCCAGTTCCAGCTCCAGGCCGTACACGGGCGACGCCGAATCCCGCTGGACCCAGCCCAGCAGGTGGAGCCGGTTCTCGGCAAACCAGGGAATCCAACCGCCTGCCCAGGCCGGCGCCGCGGCGTCCGGGGCAAGCGCCTGCTGGCGTCCGCTGGCCCGGAGCTTCTCAACTTGCCGGACGAAATCCGGCTGACCGACTTGCGCCTGCTGTCCCTCCGGCGGAGTCCGGGTAACCGCCGCGGCCCAGGCCCCGCCCGCACGCCGGACTGCGCCGTTTGTTTCCGATGCCGCCAGGACCCAGGGAATGCGCCCGGAAAACAGCGCGTCATATCGCTCCGCGAACCGGCGTTCTTCCTGAGTCCACCCGCTCTGCTCCGACGGCCATAAGAGCCCCTTCCGGGCATCCCAGGCAAACACGTTGCGGACGAGCGGATTGTCCTTTTCCTGCCTGGCGAGGTTTTCCGCCAGGGCGTCCGGGGGGATCTGGCGGAGATTCTCGCCCAGCTCGTCCTCCACGGCCGAAACCGCCAGGCGGATGTTGTCCGCAATGGCGCGGGCGCGGTCCTCGGTCGCCGCGCGGGCCTTGCCGGCCAGCCGCTCGCCCTCGTGCCGGACCAGGCGGAACGCGGCCGCGCCCACCAGCACGGTCGGCACAAAGAGCAGGAGCCAGTACCAGTATAGGGCGCGGCGGCTCATGGAAGGAATGATAACAGCGAACCCCGGAATGAACACGGCAAATATTGTCTTCTTCGCGGTGATCCTGAATTCGCGGGGAACACATCGGGCTTCCTTGTCCAACCGGTTTGTCGTTCCTTTTTGGATCAGGGTCCATCGGCCCGCGGGCAATGGCGTCTTGACCGGAACCCAACGGGAGGGCAGGCATGCTGCCCGCCAAAAGGAACGGACGGCGGCACGCCGTCCCTCCCGCTCGTTCCCCCTGCAGGGCGGCGCCCATCGCCGGGCGCCGCCCCCCGCCGACCCGTTTCGAATCAGCGATTCTTCTGCTGATAGATCTCCTGGTAGGAATCCGAGCGCAGGCTCTTGCGCGTCTTGCTGTCCATGCCCCTGTCGCCGATTTCCTTGGCCTGCTGCCTCGCCTCCTCGCCCTTTTTCTCGAGTTCCCTGTCGCGCAGGAGCGCCCCGGCTTCCTTCAGCTTGTCGCCGGCCTGCTCAAGTTTCTTGGCCGCTTCTTCTCTTTTGCCATCGTCGGCCAGGGCGATGGCTTCATTCTGGGCCACGGCGTTGATGTTGATGACGTAGGCCTTCTGGACCGGCGCGTTCGCCGATTCGTCCACTTCCTTGCGCTCGCGGCTGTAGCTGCCGCGGACGGCGCCGCCGGAGCTTTCGCGGGCGCTGGTGAAGGGGTTGTCGTAGGTGACCCGGGCCGAGGCGATCTCGCGGCTGGTCCCGTGCTTTCCGGCCGGCACCTCGACCTCCACGAGCACGTATTTTTCCTGGCCGCCGTAGAGCTGGTTGAGTGTCAGCTCGACGGTCTGGCCCCGGATGCGGCCTTCCCGCCCGACGACGGAGACCGGGCGCACCCCTTCCGGGCACTCGATGACCAGGGCGACCTTCTTGGCCACCACGCTGAGAACATCCCCCAGTTCCGCCGTGAAAATGCGCGGCAGGTCGCGGCTGTTCTCCACGAAATAGGTGTTGCCGTCGCTGGCCTGCGAAAGCTTGGCCATGAGATCCTCGTTGTAGTCCGTGCCGACGCCCACGGTGGTGACGGTGATCGCCTCCTTGATCAGGGCCGCGCCCAGCCGGCCGAGGTCCTCGGGACTGCTGGGCCCCACGTTGGCCAGGCCGTCCGAGAGCAGGATGAGCCGGTGGACGTATTTCCGGTCCAGGTTCTTGCGGAGTTCCGCCGCCCCCTGGCTGACGCCCCCGAACAGGGCCGTGCTGCTTCCGGCCCGGAGTTCCCGGATGCGCCCCTCGATCCATTCCGTATTGGCCGCGCTCTGCGCCGGCACCAGGGTTTCGACCTGCGTGTCGTAGACGACCAGCGAGAAGATGTCGCGCTCGTCCAGCCGCCGCAGGGCCTCGATGGCCGCCTCCTTGGCCTTTTCCAGCTTGGCCCCGCCCATCGAGCCGGAGCGGTCCAGCACCACCGCCAGGTTCACCGGCGGCCGGCTCTGCTTCGGCGGCGGGGGCGCGTCCAGCGTGATTTTGATCACCGCCCGCTGGGGCGCATCCGCCGGCAACACGTTTCGATCCAGTTCCACGCGGCAGGTGACCATATTAGCGGCGGCCGCCGGCCGCCCCGGCAGGACGCCAATGCCGGCGAGCGCCAGCACAACGGCCGCCCTCCCCGCGAGTCCCCAGCGCTGTTGTTTACCGTTCATGACCCGCCCTCCCCTGGTGTGCCGCATGTCGCCCGGATCCGCTCCGGAACGCCATGTCCGTCGCCATGCGGCAGGTTTGAATGCTTCATGGCATTCCTCTCTCTTGTCGGCTTGATTCAAGCAGAATCCCCGGCGCCTGTCGTCACGGGCAAGTAAAAGGATTGTAAAAATAATGTAAAAATGGCGGGGCGCCGCTTTACAATACATGACCCTGGATTCGGCAGTAGAGAACCACGAATGAACACAAATTGACGCGAATACAGAAAGATTCCGGCAAATATATACGGATGACTTATGATGCGATCCACAAGGGAGACCACCTGCCGGGTGAGGTGTTTGATATTCATAAACAGTTGGGTATTAGCGTTCATTGGTGTCCATTCGTGGTTCAACTGCTCTTTATAGGATGCCCCCTCATGCCCGGGTCAGGTTCCGGAAATATTAACGTTATTCCGCTATTCCAGCTTTCCAAGCCGTTATCTCCCCGCTACCCTCCCGCCATGGACCGCATCGAGTTCGTCACCGACCGCGAGATCTACGCGCGGGTCATCCTCGGGCTCGTGCCCGGGGCCACCCGCTTCCTGTGGCTGGCGACCTCCGGCCTGAAAGATCTCTACGTGGTGACGGGGAAGCGCCGGGCGCGCCCGTTCCTGGCCCTGCTTTCCGACCTCGCGGGAAAGGGCGTAGCCATCCGCCTGCTCCATGCCGGCGAGCCCGGCCCGGCCTTCCGCCGCGATTTTGACCGCTATCCCAACCTGCTCGGCGGCCTGGAGCAGGTGCTCTGCCCGCGCGTGCATTTCAAGTCCGTGATCGTGGACGGCCGCGCCGCCTACGCCGGCAGCGCCAACCTCACCGGGGCG
Source organism: uncultured Verrucomicrobiota bacterium (assembly GCA_964630555.1). Lineage (GTDB taxonomy): Bacteria > Verrucomicrobiota > Kiritimatiellia > JAAZAB01 > JAAZAB01 > JAHIJO01. The sequence goes on from CAZVVD010000006.1 coordinate 6,970, forward strand.
GGGCTGGGCGCCAAGAGCGACCGGCGCCGGAATTTCGAATGCGGCTTCCTGACCGACGATCCCGTCCTGGTAGGCCGGATCATGGAGCAGTTCGACAACGTCTGGATGGGGAAATTCTGCGCGGACTGCGGCCGGAAAGCCCATTGCGCGGATGGCAGCGACGCCGGCTGAGCCCTGTGCGCGGCGCTGGCCAAGGCTGTCTTGCGCGGTCCCGCCAACCCCGGCCCGTTCCCCCGCTCTCCACGCCGGCTTCTGGATGTTAAATAAGAATGCCGATCGGCATTCTTATTTCACAATACACCACAGTTTGCACGACAATCGATGAACTGCCTGAGGACATCTCTGGCCGGCGCTGCGCCGCGGCAGGCGGCTACGACAGCTTCTCCAGCGCCGCGACGTAGGCGCCATCGGCCCGGGCTTTCGGCGGGAACAGCTTCCGCTCCGAGACGCGCTTGAATTCCGGGCGCCCCTTGAGGAAGGCGGCCACCCGGCCCTCGTCCTCCTCCGGCTCCAGGCTGCAGGTGCTGTAGACCAGGCGCCCGCCGGGCTTCAGCAGGCCGGCCAGGCGCTCCAGCAGGGCGCCCTGGGCCCGGACCATTTTCGTCAAGCGCGCCTCGGAAAACCGCCAGCGGGCGTCCGGGCGCCGGCGCAGAACCCCCGTGTTCGTGCAGGGGGCGTCCAGCAGGATCCGGTCGAACGGCGCCCCGAGCTCGTCGGTGACGTTCATGGCATTGGCCTGGACGACCGTCACGAACTGGTCGCACCCCAGCCGGCGGAGGTTCTCGCGCAGGCGCGCGATCCGGTCCCTGTGCAGGTCCATGGCCACGAGCTGCCCCTGCCCCCGCATGGCCTCGGCGATGAGAAAGGTCTTGCCGCCCGGCGCCGCGCAGGCGTCAAGAACACGCTCGCCGGGCCGGGGATCCAGCTGCGCCACCGCGCCCAGGACGGAGGGATCCGCGACCAGGAAGAAACCCTGCTCGTAGCCCGGCAGGGATTCCACGCGCACGCCGCGGGGCATGGCCAGGCAACCCGACGCGCCCCTCTGCCGGTCGGCCAGCTCAATGCCTTTTTCCCGGAGCAGGGCCAGGTAATCCTGACGGCTGATTTTCAGGCTGTTGACGTGGATCACCACGTCCGGCCGGGTGTTGTTCCACGCGCACAGCCGTCGGGCGGCGTCCGCCCCGAAGACGCGGCTCCACCGTTCGACCAGGACCTCCGGGTGCGATTCCCGGATGCCCAGCGGCTGTTGCTTCAGCGCCCGCCGGACGGCCTCCCTGTCCCGCAGCACCGACCGCAGCAGCGCATTGACGAAATCGGCCGCGGCCTGGCCGTGGGCCCGCTTGGCGGCCTCGACGGTCTCGTTGACCGCGGCATAGGGCTCGATCTCGGTCAGCACCAGCAGCTGGTACAGCCCGACCAGCAGCAGGGCCCGCAGGCCGGGCTCCGGCATGTGGTGGACGCGGGCGGCGGCCACCCACTCCAGCAGGCGCTTCCAGCGGACGACCCCGTAGACCAGCTCCATGACCAGGGCCCGCTCGGGCGCGCCGTCCGGGATGAGCCGGTTGGGAAATTCGCCGGAGGCCATCCAGCGGGCGACGACCTGGGCGGCGAGCTGGCGGGATGACGTCGGCATCAGATCCGCTCCGGCGTCTCGATGCCCAGCAGGCCCAGGCCCTGGCGCAGGACGCGCGCGGCGACCCCGCACAGCCGGACGCGGCTTTCACGAACGCCCTCGGGCGCCTTGAGGAACGGCACGTTCTGGTAGAAGGCGTTGTACAGCCCGGCCAGGCCATAGAGGTAGTCGGCCAGAGCGCTGGGCTTGAACGACCGGGCGGCGAGGGTCACGGCCTCGCCGAAACGCGCGAGCTGCAGCGCCAGGGCGCGCTCGGCGGGCTCATCCAGCCGGATGGGAAACGCGCCGGGGTCGGTTCCCGGGAACTGCTCGCGGTACTTGTCCTGCACGCTCCGGATGCGGGCGTAGGCGTACTGCAGGTAGGGGGCGGAATTGCCGTCCAGGGAGAGCGCCTTGTCCCAGCTGAACGTCACCAGGCTCTGGGGATTCTGGCTCAAGTCGGCATACTTGACGGCCCCGATCCCCACCGCCCGCGCCACCTCCTTTTGCAGGGCTTCGGGCATCTCCGGGCTGGTCCGCCGGACCACGGCCAGGGCGCGGGCCTCAGCCTCGTCCAGCAGCCGTTCGAGTTTGATGACGTTCCCCTGGCGGGTCGAGAAGGTGCCCTCGGGCAGGCGCATCAGCCCGAACCAAACGTGCTGCAGCCGGGCGCCGATCCCGAGTTTTTTCCCGACGCTGAAAATCTGGTTGAAATGCAGCTGCTGGCGTTCGTCGGTGACGTAGACGATCGCTTCCGGATTGAACTCTTCCTGGCGGCTGAGCAGGGTGGCCAGGTCGGTAGTGGCATAGTTGAACCCGCCGTCGCTTTTGCGGACCATGCAGACCGGCAGCTTCTCGTCCTCCAGGTCAACCACCAGGGCGCCCTCGCTCTCGCGGGCCAGGCCTTTCCGCCGCAGCAGGTCAATGACCCCCGCCAAGCGCTCGTGGTAATGACTTTCGCCGCGGACGAGATCGAAAGACACGCCCAGCCGCCGGTAGATGCGGTCGAATTCGCCGAGCGAAAGATCCACGCACCGGCGCCAGAGCCGCCGGTTCTCGGGATCGCCCGCCTGAAGTTTGACCAGCTCCTGCCGGCACTGCTGGAGCCACTCCTCGCTGGATTTCGATTGCTCATAGCTCTTGACGTAGACCCGCTCGAGCTCCTCGACCGGCGCTTCGTCCAGGGCCCGGGGATCGGCAAAATGGCGGTAGCCCATGATGATGATTCCGAACTGGGTGCCCCAGTCGCCCAGGTGGTTGTCGGCGATCACCCGGTAACCCAGGAAACGGTGCAGGCGGTCAAGGGCGCTGCCGATGACGGTCGAACGGATGTGCCCGATGTGCATCGGCTTGGCCACGTTGGGGCTGGAATAGTCCATAACCACGGTCCGGCCCCTGCCCGGCTCCGGCGCGCCCAGGCGCTCGTCCGCCTCCACCGCTGTGACCCGCTCCGCCAGCCAGGCATCCTTGAGCCGGAGGTTGAGGAACCCGGCCCCGGCAACCTCCAGGCAGGCGACGCTCTCCGGCAGGGAGGCGCCGGCCTTCACGGCTTCGGCTAGGTCGCGGGGCTTGCGCTTCAGCGCCCGCGCCAGGGACAGGGCAGCGTTGCACTGGTAATCCCCGTGCTCGGGCGAGCCGGCGGGCACCACCTGGACCGTCGCGGCCTGGTCCGCCGCGGCGGGCAGCAGCCGCGCGAACTCGGCCCGCAGCCACTCAGTCAGCTGTTGGTCAATGGAAGTCATGGCCTACCCGAGGTTAAAAGGTTCACTGTTCACGGTTCACCGATGGGCAAATCGAGCCCTGCACGCACCTGCGGGCGCAAGATCGCCGGAGCGATTCGCCGGCAACATAATATCGTTGTCACGGCTCAGGTTGCTGAAAAAGACCCGATCATCAGACCTTGTCATTTCGATCCGCCGGTTGGCGGAGAGAAATCTCGCCTGCCAACACGAAGGCGCCCCGGCGCGGCCAGTCCCTTCTGCCAACCCAGAGGAGTTCCTTCGCTACGCTCCCGCCGCCGCCACGCCATGGCGTGCAGGCAGGATGACAACTTGAGGAATTCCCCATCCTGTCCAGCTTCCACAACCGTGAACCGTGAACCATTCAACCATGAACCTGCCGGCTGGTTTCACTTCAACCCCATCGCCAGGCGATAGGCCCAGTTGGCCAGGACGGCCGCAACGGCCCCGCCCAGCAGCCACCAGCCCCGCTGCCCGCCGAGCCGCAGCCACGGGCCGCGCTCCAGGCGCACGCCCAGGAGCAGGCCGGCCGCGTTCCAGGCGAACACGGCGGCCGCCACCCCGTAAAGCACGGCTGCCAGCGGGCAGGCGCACAGCACTGCGCCCCATTCGCCGGCAGCCATGCCAACCAGTCCCCGCGTCCAGCCGCAGCTCGGGCAGGGATACCCCGTCAGCCGGAGGAAGACGCAGGTGCGGACGGCAAACCTGTCCAGCGGCAGAAAGAAAGCAGCCAGCAACACGGCGCCCGCCAGCAGGGCCCCGGGCAGGTGCCCCGCCGCCACCCGCCCCCAGGGAGCCGGCGCCGCCCGGAACCACCTGCTTCCGCCGGCTTGCATGGCTCAGGCGCCCGCCGGCGCCGGCCCGAAGAGATCGCGGTAGGCCGCCGCCAAGCAGCAGACGGCGAACGGCACCGTGACCAGGGCCCCCAGCCCGCAGGTGAACAGGGTGCCAAGCACCACGATGACGGCCAGCGCCAGCACGAACCCGAACAACGGCAGGAAATCGGCCTTGACCCGGCCGACGCTCTCCAGGGACGCCGGCCAGAACTCCATCTTGCGGTCCACGATCAGGAACAGGGCGAACACCAGGAGGGTCTTCAAGACCACCCCGGCCAGCGCCGCCAGCGGCTTGCCGATCACCGGAACCAGGCCCAGCAGGAAACAAATCACGATGAACACGACCGTCCACACCAGCCACAACAGGAAGGCGTTCAGGAAGAAATCGAACCCCTTGAACACCGCCCCGATATCCAGCGCCGGCGACTGCCGGTCCACCAGCGACAGGGCAAGGATGGCCAGCCCCGCGAACATCGGCCCGGCCAGGATGCCGCTGGTGGCGCCGGAAAGGACCAGCGCCAGCAGGGTGGCGATGATCAGGACCATGGCGTTGTCCTTGAACAGGGCGAACCCCTGCCGCAGCCATCCGCTAACGTTGATTACACTGTTCTGTCCGTTCATCAAAGGCCTCCCTGCTGAATAATGACCCACCCCCCCCGGCCTTGAGGCAATATACCGGCTGCCGGGCGCGGACGCAATAGCCGGTTTTCGTTTTTTCCCGGCTTGACTCCCCGGCGAACTTGGACAACAATGGAATTCAGCTCGCCGCGGGTTGCGGCGGGCCGCAAGGATGGAAATCATGACGCGAACCCCGCTAGGCCTGGCCGGACTGCTCCTCGCCGCCGGCCTGGGGCTCTCTCCGGCCACGGCCCGGGAAGTGGTGGTGGCCCGGGTCAGCGGGGTCATCGGACCGGTCACCGCCCGCTTCATGGCGCAGACCCTGGATCGGGCGGAGGCGCAGGGCGCCGAAAGCGTGGTGTTTGAACTGGACACCCCCGGCGGATTGGACGACTCGATGCGGCTGGTGATCAAGCGGATCATGGCCGCCCGCATCCCGGTGGTGGTCTACGTCGCCCCCGCGGGTTCGCGGGCGGCCTCGGCCGGGGCCTTCATCACCCTCTCCGCCCACGTGGCCGCCATGGCCCCCGGCACGGCCATCGGCGCGGCCCACCCGGTGGCCATCGGCCCCGGAACCGGCGCGGCCGACACCAACCTGTCGGCCAAGGCGGAAAACGACGCCGCCGCCTTCATCCGCTCGATCGCGGAAACGCGCGGCCGCAATATCGAGTGGGCCAACGCGGCGGTCCGGGAAAGCGTGTCGCTCTCGGAAACCGAGGCCCTGAAACAGAAAGTCATCGACCTGATCGCGCCTTCCCTGCCGGCCCTGCTCGAGGCGCTCGACGGACGGACCGTCGCCGTCGGCACCAACAGCGTGCAGCTGGCAACCCGGGGCGCCGCCGTCACGCGGATGTCCATGAACTGGCGCGACGAGCTGCTGGCGACCATCGCCAATCCCAACGTCGCCTATGTTCTGTTCATGCTGGGCCTGCTGGGCCTCTACTTCGAGCTTTCCGCACCGGGAACGGGCCTGCCCGGGGTGGTGGGGGCCATCTCGCTGATCCTGGCGCTCTTCGCCTTCCAGACCCTGTCGGTAAATTACGCCGGAATGTTGTTGATTATCCTGGCGATCGTGCTATTTATCGTGGACATCAAGGCCGCCACCCACGGCGTCCTGACCGGCGGGGGCATCATCGCCATGTTCATCGGATCGGTCATGCTCTTCGACAGCCCGGACCCCGCCCTGCGCGCCTCGATGCAGGTCGTGATTCCGGTGGTGCTGGTCACCGCCCTCTTCTTCGCCATCGGCATCTGGCTTTCGATCCGCTCCCTGGCCCGCAAGCCCGTCAGCGGCCAGTCCGGCCTGGTGGGCGAGGAGGGCGACGCCCGCACGCCGGTAGACGCCCGGGGCGGCCGCGTCTTCGTGGCCGGCGCCCACTGGAGCGCCGTGGCCGAGGCGCCGATTCCCGTGGGCGCCCGGGTGCGGGTGACCGGGGTCAAGGGCATGACCCTGAAAGTGGAAGCCGCCTGAAGAATTGCTGATTGATGATTGCTGATTGGAAACCGTTCCCGCCGCAAGTGAGACAGCCTGGCGGAGCGCATCGTGACCGCAAACTGAACACCGGCAACATTCCGCCATCCGCACATCGCAGCGCCGCAAACCTGGAAGGAGACCTACCATGCAGTTCTTCGTGGCCCTGGTCGTCATCGCCCTGTTCATCCTGGTCAACACGATCAAGATCCTGCGCGAATACGAGCGCGGGGTCGTCTTCCGCCTGGGCCGCTTCGCCGGCGTGCGCGGACCAGGCCTGATCCTGCTGATCCCGCTCTTCGAGAAAATGGTCAAGGTCAGCCTGCGCACCGTGGCCCTGGACGTGCCGCCCCAGGACGTGGTCACCAAGGACAACGTCTCGGTCAAGGTCAACGCGGTGATGTATTTCCAGGTCTTCGAGCCCAGCAAGGCCATTATCGCGGTGGAGGACTACCTCTTCGCCACCTCCCAGATGGGCCAGACGACCCTGCGCTCGATCCTCGGCGAGCACGAGTTGGACGACCTGCTTTCCAACCGCGAGAAGATCAACCAGAAGCTCCAGGAGATCATCGATTCGCGCACCGACCCGTGGGGCATCAAGGTCAGCGCCGTGGAGGTCAAGGACGTGGACCTGCCCGAGGGCATGCGGCGCGCCCTGGCCAAACAGGCCGAGGCCGAGCGCGAGCGCCGGGCGAAAGTCATCCACGCCGACGGCGAGTTCCAGGCCTCCGCCAAGCTCAAGGAGGCGGCCGACGTGATGATGCCCAACCCGGTCTCCGTACAGCTCCGCTACCTGCAGACCCTGACCGAGATCGCGACGGAGAAGAACTCCACGATCGTGTTCCCACTGCCCATGGATTTCCTCAAGTATTTCATGGACAAGGCCGGGCGGAACCCGGCCTGAGCGGGGCGCCCGCGCCGGGAGCAAGGTGAAAAAAATCTTTTTCACGGCCGTCGCCCTGGCCATGGCCGGCGTCATCCTCGCCGTCGACGAGGTTAACGGCTTTTACCTCCTGGCGCCCGCCTCACGGTATTACATCGACATCGTCGTCTCGGCCCTGCTGGTCGGCATGGGGACCCTGCTCGACGTCAACCTCCAGAAGCTGCGCCGGGAACAGGAGCTCCGGCGGGACCTGCTGCGGGCCAACCGGGAGCTGGCGGAGGCGAACACGGCCCTGCAGCGCTCGCGGGACGACATCCGGGTGCTCAAGGGGCTGCTGCCGATCTGCTCGTCGTGTAAGAAAATCCGGGATGACCGCGGCTGCTGGCGCAAATTGGAGCAGTACATCCAGGAGCACTCCGAAGCCGAGTTTTCCCACGGCATCTGCCCCGAGTGCGCCCGGCGCATCTACGGGGTCGAATAGGAGCCCGCGCATGCCGGCGCACTTGATCATCGCCCAGGGCCCCCGGGCGGGGGAGCGCTTCCCGCTTGACCGGGACGAAATCCGCATCGGCCGGACCGGCTGCGACATCTCCCTGGCCGACGCCATGGTGTCGCGCGTCCACGCCCGCATCCTCCGGCGCGGAACGGGTTACGACCTCGAGGACCTGGGCAGCCGCAACGGTGTCCTGCTGAACGACGCCAGAATCCTGCGCGCGCGCCTGGCCGACGGCGCCCGGATCGTCCTGGGCGACACGGTCCTCGAATTCCACTGCGGCGACACGCCCCCGGACCCCGGCGACGGCGCGCCCGGCGCGTTCCCCGCGGCCACCACCCACACCATCACCCTGGACGCCAGCGCCCAGAAGATCGTGAGCGAGTATGCCGACGATAACGACCGCGAATCCCTGCGGCGGGCCAAGTCGGACCTTGAAGCGATCTACCGGGCCAACCAGGCGCTCAACCGGCTGCTCGCTCCCGGCCCGCTGATCGAGCGGACCCTGGACATCATCCTGGCCGAAATTCCCCAGGCCGACGCCTGCTCCCTGCACCTGGTCCACGAAACCAGCGGCAACGTCGTCCACCGCCAGCAGCGGCGCCGCGACCCGGCGGATACCTCCGAAACCCCGGCTTTCAGCACCAGCCTGGTCCGCCTGGCGCTCCGGGAACGCCAGTCCCTGCTGACCTACGACGCCCAGGAGGACGGCGACCTCAAGAATCAGGCCAGCATCGCGGCCCTGGACATCCGCTCCGCCATGTGCGTGCCGCTGCAGAGCCGGGATCGCATCCTGGGCGTCCTGCAGGCCAACACCGTCCACCCCAACCACCGCTTTGACCGCGAGGACCTCAAGCTGCTGACGGCCATCGGCCTCCAGGCCGGCATCGCCCTCGAAAACGCCTTGCTCTACGAGAAGCTCGCGGCCGAAAAGGCGGCCCTGCACGCGGCCCATGAAAATCTCAAGGCCGCCCAGGCCAGCCTGGTCCAGTCCGAGAAGCTGGCCGCCATCGGCCGGCTGACGGCCGGCATCGTCCACGACGTGAAGAACCCCATGACCGTAATCCTGACCCGCGCCGAGCTCCTGGAACAGCGCCTTCAGCGGCAGGGCCCGGAGCGCGCAGACATCCCGGACACCCTGGCCAGCCTGAAAGCCATCCAGGAGGGGGTCCTCCACTGCAACGAGATCGTCAACCGGCTGCTGCAATTCGCCCGGCAATCCCCCCCGGACAAAACCCTGCTGGACCTGAACGAGTTGATCGAGAGCACCCTCGCCTTCCTGGACCACGAATTCCGCAAGGCAAAAGTTGACCTGGACAAGCGCCTGGAACCCGGCCTGCCGGCAATCCTGGCGGACGCCAACCAGATCCGGCAGGTGCTCCTCAACCTGCTCATCAACGCCATCCAGTCCCTGCCCCCGGAGGGCGGACGGATTGAGGTGGCCACGGCGGCGGAACAGGCCGGCGGCCGGAGCCTCGCGACCTGCCGCATCCGGGATCACGGCGTGGGCATGACCCCCGAGGTGAAACAGCGGCTGTTCGAACCGTTTTTTTCAACCAAGCGCCAGGGCGCCGGCCCCGGCGGTTCCGGGCTGGGCCTGTCCGTGAGCTACGGCCTCGTCCAGAACCACGGCGGCGTGATCGAGGTGGAAAGCGAGCCGGGCCAAGGCGCCGCCTTCACGATCAAGCTGCCGGCCGGAACCGAGACGGACACGCAGCCGCCGGACACCGTGTCCTGAGGGACGCCCCGCCGGCGCTTCACGAAAACGCCGACCGTGACGCGGACAGGTCCGTCCCCCGTCCCCGGATGGCCCGCGCTCATGGCGCCGCCGCCAGCACGCTGAACCCGGTCCAGACCAGGTCCGGGCCCTCTTTTCCTTCCCGGACCGGCGGGAATTCAAACAGGATCCAGGGTCCGACCGCGGTTTCCCGCGACACGATGCCGTAGCGCGCCAGGTTGGCCCGGGACGCCGGCGCTTCCTCCACGCGCACAAGGATGGCGGCGCCGGGCTCCGGACGCAGCGGCGCCAACTTCCGCTCCCGTTCTCGGGGAGGCGTACCCGGGAACTGCCCGAAGATGGCTGGCTCCCGGAGGACAGCCACGCCCCCGCCGGTTGCCGCGGCCACCTCGTTGGCCACCCAGCGGTCGCTGTACAGACGGCGGATTCCCCGGGCGTCAAGCTCCGCCAGCAGGGCGCCCAGCGCTTCGCTTTCGGACACCATCGCGGCCGGCGGCGGTCCGCCCAGGATTGCCAGCTCGGCCACGTACACTTCGCCTTCCCGCTCCGGCGCCTCGAATCGCAGCCGCAGTCGGGACACCTGGGCCGGCGGAAAACGGCACTCCGCCCGGAACGCTGTGCCGTCCCAGTAGACGCGCGGACCGGACCAGAAAAAACCGTTGATCCGCATACATGGCGCCAAGGTTCGCCACGCGGGAATGCCCGCCCCGTCCTCGAACAGGCCATCCACCGACCAGGCGGGGGGATACTCCCCGTTGGGACTGATGAACCGGACGCCCTCCACCCGGGCGGGCCGGGTCAAGGCAATCTCGATCCAGGGCGCCTCGGTGGGCAGCACCGGCGCCGACCAGGCGGTCCGGGCGTTGCCATCGCTGATCTCGGCCAGCAGGCGGCGTCCCTGCCAGTCCACGGCCGCGGCCCACTCCGAGGGGCCGATCCGGCCGCAGGGCGCGGGCGCCCGGAAATCATGAAAAAACTGGAACTGCATCAGGTCATCGCGCCGAACCGATCCGCCGGCTCCCGCCACGAACCCGGCGATGTCGCCAAGATTGCCGAGAAAAGCGACGTTGCGCGCCAACTCGCCGCGCCAGGCGTAGGGCCGGTAGCGTTCGCCGATGATGTCCACGAAGCACAGGGCTTCGCCGGTCGCGGCGTTCAACCAATGGTCGGGATAACGGCAGTAGATCGCCCCGATCCCCGCGCCCGCCAGTTCGCGGGTGAGCACCTCGGAAGTGAATTCCCAGGTGCGATCCCGCAGCATGGCCGGGGTGTAGCGGGCGTTCCACGCCTGGAACCCGATGACCAGGAACAACGGCGCCCAGCCAAGTCCCCAGCGGACGCGGGAAGCCAGCCGGGCCGCGGCCGAGCCCGCCAGCACGGCCAGCGCCGGGACCAGCGGCAGCAGGTAACGGGAGGTCTCATAGGTCGCAAAATGGGAATGACAATAGAGCGCGAGGGACACGGCGATGAACAGCAGGGCCATGCCCAGGGACACGGCCGCCGGCAGCTCGCGGCGCCGCAGGCGGTCAAGCGCGTCCCAGCCGGCAACCAGGACCAGGCCACCGAAGGCGATCAGCCCGGCGGCGCGCGCCGGACCCGGCAGGGCCGTCAGGTCCAGCAGGTCCGGCAGGCGCGAGGTCAGCAGCAGCCCGGCGCCCTCGCCGGTGGACGTCCGGCCCAGGCCGCCCAGCAAACCGAGCGACTCCCAGCCATGGCGGACGTTCCACAGCCACCAGGGCAGGCTGCCCGCCAGGAACCCGGCCAGGCCGGCCGGCACGCGCCATGATGCAAACATCCGCAACCTGAGCGCGACAGCCAAGACCAGGGCGACGGTCGCCGGCGCCGCCGACACCAGGGGATGCGTCCACCACCCCGCCCCGGCCAGCAGCCCCAGCAGGGCATACCACCCGGCCGGAACGTCCTCCCGCCGGAACTCGCGCACGGCGATCCGGGCGCCCAGCCACAGCACCAGGGCGCCCAGCAGCAGGAGCATCCCATAACCGCCCCACGGCAGGGCCAGGAAGCGCAGGTAGCCCACCGGGCCGATGAGCGTCAAGGCCAGGGCCGCCAGCCCCGCGGCACGGCCTCCGGCGTCCCGGCCCCAGGCGTAGATGACCGGCAGCAGGAGCACGCCCAGGAGGGCCGTGCCCAGGCAGATGTTGAAAGCGGAAAGGCCGCAGAGCCGGCACAGCAGGGCGCTGGCCAGGGGCTCCAGGCTGCCCATGTAGGCCTGGCCGTAGTAAAAAACCGGCCACTCGCGGCCCTCGACGATATGCTTGACCATCAGCGCCGCGATTCCGTAATCGGCATTAGGGCTGTGGCGGTAGCAGGCGGCGAAAAAAACGCGGGCCGCCGCGCCCAGGGCCAGTAGGGCGCCCAGGATCCAGAGCTGTTGCCGAGCGCGAATGATCATGGCCGGGCCGAACCTCCCCGCGAATCCGGGTCCGCCGCCCATGGACCCGCCCGCGCGCACACGCGGAATGCCGGAAGCGCCAGGCGGAATGTAATCGAACCCGCCGGGAAGCGCACGGATTTTATGGTCATGGTCCGCGGCGCCAGCCGACAATAAAGTGGCCTTGGAAGGCGTTTTGTGTTATCACGATCCGATCGAGGAGACTCCCCATGCGCCGGGTATTATGGATTCTATTTTTGGCCGCCGCCGCCGGCTCGTCCGCCGCGGCGCCCCTAACCTGGGATGACTGCGTCCGCGAGCTGGCCGAAAACAATCCCGAACTCAGCGCGGCGCGCGAGTCGGTGGAGAAAGCCCGCGCCGACGTCAGCGCGGCCTACGGGCCGTTCCTGCCCCAGGTTTCGGCCAGCGCCGGCGCCAGCCGGTCCAATACAGAGCTGGACACCGGCTACCAGGATTCGACCTCCTACAACGCCAGCCTGGCCGCCAGCCAGAGCCTGTTTTCCGGGTTCCACGACCTGGCCGCTCTCCGCCGCGCCCAGGCCCTGCTGACCGGCGCCGAGGCCACCTTCCAATCGGTGAAGGCCTCGCTCAGCTACAACCTGTCCCAGGCCTTCGCGCGCCTGCTGTATGCCCAGGACTTCCTGGTCCTGGCCGATCTGATCGCCGGCCGGCGCAAGGAAAACGTGAACCTGGTCGAAATGCGCTTCGAGGCCGGACGCGAAAACAAGGGCTCCTTCCTGCGCAGCAAGGCCTACCACCGCCAGGCGCTGTTCGACGTCACCCAGGCCCGGCGCGGCATCAAGGTGGCCCAGCAGCAGATGGCCGCCGCCATGGGATGGATGGAGGCCGGCGGCCTGACGGTCACCGGACGCTGGGAAACCGGCGCGCTCCCCGGCGCGCCGGACTTTCACGCCCTGGGGCGCCAGACCCCGGACTACCGCCTGGCGTCCGCCCAGGCCCAGGCGGCGCGCGAGGGGGTGCGCATCGCAGCCAGCGATTTCTACCCCAGCTGGTCGGTCTCGGCCATGGTGGGGCGGCAGGACGACGACAGCATCATTCCGGACAACGAGAAATGGACGGTGGGCACGGCCCTCTCCCTGCCCCTTTTCACCGGCGGAAAAAACTACCATGCCCTGCGCGGGGCGCGGGCCGACCGGCGCGCCGCGGACGCCAGGCTGGCCAACACCGGCAATCTGCTGACCGCCTCGCTGGAGGACAAGTTCACGGCCTGGCAGGACGCGGCGGAACGCACCGACGTGCAGGCCGAGTTCCTGCAGGCGGCGGAGGTGCGCTCCGCCATCGCGCGCCAGCAGTATCAAAACGGCTTGCTTTCGTTCGAGGACTGGGATTTGATAGAAAACGATTTGATCGACAAACAAAAAGCCATGCTCGTCAGCCAGCGGGACGCGGTCATCGCCCGCGCGGCCTGGGAGAAAGCCGTGGGCGCGGGGGTGATCCCCTAAGGCGGCGTTTTGTCCGCAGCCGAAGGGATCACCCTTGCCGACGGACATCCGCGAACGCCGGGATCGCCCGCCGCGTTAGCTGAAAAAACAGCTTGTTGTTTATGGCGGTTTCGGAAAGATAAGACATTAAACAGCGCATGAAACACATTCGCTATTGGATTTTGGCCCTCGTCGTTGTCGCCGGCCTGGCCGGCGGGTATTTCCTCCGCGGCCGCGCGGCGGACGCGCCCGCCTTCCAGGAGATCCGGGCCGCGCGCGGCGACCTGAAAATCGTCGTCATGGCCACCGGCACGGTCCAGCCCCAAAACCGGCTGGAAATCAAGCCGCCCATCGCCGGGCGCATCGAGGAAGCGCTGGTCAAGGAAGGCGAGCAGGTGCGCAAGGGCCAAATCCTGGCCTGGATGAGCTCTACCGAGCGGGCGGCCCTGCTGGACGCGGCCCGCTCCAAGGGCGCCACCGAGCTGGCCTACTGGGAGGAGCTCTACAAGGCCACTCCCCTGGTGGCCCCCCTGGACGGCGAAATCATCGCCCGCAAGATCGAGCCGGGCCAGACCGTGACGGCCTCGGACGCCCTTTACGTTCTTTCCGACCGCTTGATCATCGGGGCCCAGGTGGACGAGACCGACATCGGCCGGATCGCGGCGGGACAGGCCGTCGATCTCACCCTGGATGCCTATCCCCAAAACGTCTTCTCCGGCCGGGTCGACGAGATCGCCTATGAGGCCAAAACCGTCAACAACGTGACCACCTACACGGTGGAAATCCTGCCGCTGGCGGCGCCCGTCTACCTGCGCAGCGGCATGACCGCCAACTTGAAAATCCTGACCACCGCCGTCCGCGACGCGCTCCTGCTCCCCGCCGACGCCGTTCACAAGGAGAAGGACCTATCGTTCGTCTGGCAGCCCGATCCGGCCGGCAAGGGCCGTCCCCGTTCCGTGCCGGTGTCCGCCGGGCTGAGCGACGGCAAGCAGACGGAAATCCTGTCCGGGCTCGAGGAGGGTGAAACCGTGCTGGTCAAGCCCTCGACCTTCACGGCCAACGGCGCGTCCGGGAAAAAGTCCAGCCCCTTCATGCCAAGCCCGCCCCGGCGGCGCTGACCACGCCAGCGGGCACCCGAAGCAACGCAGGGCTTCGGCTTGCTTGGCCGGCCGGTTCGTTCATGGCAGAGTGGATCCTGGTTCCTGATGCGCGGTGGCCCTGATTTCGCGGGAAGCTCTCGGAGTCTGCCATGCAACCACAGGCCGACAGCGCCCCTTCCAGCCCCCGCCCCCAGGAGCTGGCCGCGCACCTCCTGGCCTGGGCCGGCCTGCTGGGAGCGACCCTGCTCCTGCACGGCAGCGCGCTGGCCGGCGGCTGGCGGTTTGACGACCCGTCGCACCTGCTGTTTGCCCTGGAACACCCCGCCTGGCCGCGCTACTTTGCCGATCCCGCCGTCTACCGGCTGTTTTCGGTGTGCAACCTGACCCCGTGGAATCCGCTGCTCTACCGGATCAACCTGGACCTGTTCGGCCTGAACCCCGCCGGGTTCTACGCGCACCACCTGCTCTCCCTGTGGCTGGCCGGGGTGGCCACGTATTACCTCCTCCGCCTCTGGGTCCGGCCGGCCTGGGCCCTGGCCGGCAGCCTGGTCTTCCTGCTGGGCTTGCCGACCGCCGGGGTGGCCCAGCAGCTGATGACGGGCCACTACGTGGACGGGCTGGTGTTCACGGTTTGCGCCCTGCATGGCTTCGTGCGCGCCGCGCGCAGCGGCCGGACCGGTTTTGCCTGGGCCGGCGGGGTCTGCTACGCCCTGGCGGTGACGGCCAAGGAAATCTATGTGCCCCTGCCCCTGCTCCTACTGGTCCTGCCCGAGGGCGATTGGCGCGCGCGGCTGAAAATGGGCCTCCCGTTTTTCACGGTCCTGCTGGCCTACATCCCCTGGCGCTGGTTCATGCTCGGCATGCTGGGCGGAGGTTACCGCGGCGTCCTGCCGCCCGCCGATACCCCGGGGATGGCCTGGAACCTGATCCGAGTGCCCCTGCTGGCTTTCGGCGGCGGCGACCCCTGGAGCGTGGCGGCCCTGCTGCTTTGCGCGCCGCTCATTTGGCTGGCGGCCTGCCGGCAGCCCCGGAACACGCTGGTCTTCCTGGCGGCGCTGGCGCTCCTGCTGGCCCCCCTGGCGCCGCTGGCCAAGTGGGGCGGCATCCGCCTCCAGGATTCCCGCTACCTCTTCCTGTGCTGGTGGGCCACGGCCGCCGGCCTGGCCCTGGGCCTGGAGCGCCTGGCCCGGCTTCCCCGGCGCGGCGCCTGGCTCGCCGCCGCCGCCGGCATCCTGATCGGCCTGGCCCTGCTCGGACGCCTGGGCCGGGACGCGAGCCGGCCGCTCCTGGCCGAACACGAAACCGTCGGGCGCGCCATCCTCGACGCCCCCCGCGGACGCGTCCTCGTGATCCCGCCCGGGTTTCCGGTCTCCTACCGCGCCTTCCTGCGGCTGCGGAACCATCTGGCCGGCGCCGCCAACAGCCCGCTTCTGCTCAACGATCCCGACGAGCTGTTCCTGGCCGGCGGCCGCGCACTCCCGCAAGGGCTCGGCGCGACCTCCTGCTGGTGGGTCTACGACCCGGCGCGCGGCCGGATGACGGAGCAGCGCCGGGCGGCGCCGCCGGCGGACGCCGCCCCCCTGACCGTCGAGATCGCGGCGCAAGCGGGCCGGGTCCGCTGGCGCTTCGGACCCCACCCCGTCGGAACCTACCTGGTGGCCATCACCGAGGGGGGGCGCCTGGCGCGGAAACTTCCGCTTCCGCCGGAAGGCGAAACGGAGGCCGCGCCCGGGCCGGTGTCCTTCTTCGTGCGCTACGACTCGCCGGAGGGCTGGACGGCCACCACGCCGGAACTGCGTTTCGACCCGCGGGCCGGGCGCCTGGCATGGCCGTGACCGGCGTCATGCCCCGCCCAATTTCATCTTGAAGTTTGCGCCCAGATGCAGTAACTAGGGGCGCGTATGCGGCGCCTGGCGACCAGTTTGCTGATTCTCGTGTTGGCCGCCGGCTGCACCACGGCGCGCCGGGCGCACGATCCCGACCGCAACGAGAACGCGCGCAACCTTCTCGCGGCTTCGTTTTTCTGCTCCATCCTCCACGCGCATGGCTTCCTGCCGGGGGTCTCGGCCACGCAACGCGGAAAGATCGAGGTGCTGGGCCGCCCAGCGATGGAGGCCAAGGCCGCGTATCCCTGGCAGATCGACCTGCGCTTGAAAACGGAAAGCGAGCCCACGGCGGGTTACTGGTACACGGTGCGCAAGGCCTCGGCCCAGGCGCCCTGGTACCTGGCCAAGGCCTGGAAGGGCGACTCCACCGGCAGGATCGTGATCGGGGCCCTCCCCCTGCCGACGAACGAACAGATCCTGGTCGCCAACGACGAGCTCAAGGCCTTGGTGAAATGAGGCGCCCCGCCCGCCGCGGGCGGTTCGGGCTCCAGGCTGACGGCGCGGCGCGAATACGCCCCGCGTTTTTCATGGCCCTCCTCCCGCAGGACCAGGGGACCGAGATCGTCCGTGACGACCCAGCGCCGGAGGCGCAAGCCGGGGCCCTCGACCGCCACCGTGTCGCACACCAGCTCGCGTCCGCCGATCTTCAGCGCCGCCTGGCCGGTGCCGCGGTAGACGCGCTCCGAGATCGCGCCGGCGGCCGGGTCCAGCACGGCCACGTTGGTCACCGCGCCGGCGGCAAGCGGCGGCGCGGGCTGGCCGCCGGCGAGCAGCCCGAACGAACCGCGCGGCGCCGTCCAGGAGCGCGTTTTCCCCTCCTCGGCAATCTCGAAATGCAGCCCGCCGCCGCGCCGTTCGCCGACCACGGTGGTGCGCCGGCCGTTCTCGGTCCGGTCCAGCCGGTAGGCGATCAGCCCGTCGGCATCGCTGATCCAGGTCTCGTCCTGGGCCAGGGCGAACTTGAAGAACAGCAGGTCCACCCGGGACTCGGTCACCAGGCGCGTTTCCAGGCAGGCCTTGCCGTCGCGGAGCGCCGAGGCGCGGACGAGGCGCGCCTGGCCGACGGTCATGCCGTGGGAAACGATGTCAAAGCGCGTGACGTGGGCGACCGCCGAAGTCGCCGCGCCGGCGGCCGGCGCGCACGCCAACGCCAGGGCCGCCAGCAGCGGCGGCCAAGGGCCTTTCACGGTTTTCCACTGATCGCGCATGCGCCACTCCAGGCGGCTCCAGATCCCGATTCGAACGAAAACTGCATTATAGGTTTCCCCCTGCTTTCGTCCATGGCGATCTTGGCTTCATCGCTTCCGACACAGGTGTTCCCCCTGCAGAAAACATAATAAAGTGGCGCTTTGAAACGTTTGCCGGTATATTGGTTTTCTTGCCCCGAATAAAGCCTTCGGCATCCCGCATATTCCATGAATATCGCTGAGGCATATTTCAGCCCCCACAAGTTCCAGGAGGCTGATATCGGCTTATGATCACCCTCGCCAACATCACCAAGACCTACGCCATGGGTGAAGTGGCGGTCCACGCCCTGCGGGGGGTGTCGCTGGAGATCGGCCAGGGCGAGTTCGTGGCCATCATGGGGCCGTCAGGCTCGGGCAAGTCCACCCTGCTGCACATCCTCGGCCTGCTGGACACGCCGGACGAGGGCTCCTACCGCCTGCTGGGCCACGAGGTCGCCCGCCTGCCGGATAACGCCCTGGCCGCCCTGCGCAATTCGGCGATCGGGTTCGTCTTCCAGCATTTCAACCTGCTGGCGCGCACCAGCGCCGAGGAAAACGTGATCCTGCCCATGCTGTACTCGGCCGGCGGCAAACGCGGGAACCTGGGCCGGGCCCGGGAACTGCTCGCCGGGGTCGGCCTCGGCGAACGCCTGCAGCACCACCCCAACGAGCTCTCCGGCGGACAGCAGCAGCGGGTGGCCATCGCCCGCGCCCTGATCCACGATCCGCGGATTCTCATGGCGGACGAGCCCACCGGCAACCTGGACTCCGCCAGCGCGGAAGACATCATCGGCATCCTGACCGACCTCAACCGCCGGGGGATCACCGTGGTCATGGTCACCCATGAGCCGGACGTCGCCGCCCACGCCCGGCGCGTAATTCGAATGCGGGACGGCGTGATCCAGTCCGACACCCTCAACGGCGCATTAAACGTCACGGGGCCTGCGCTGGCAGGGACAACCCGGCAGGCGTCCCGATCTCCGGACAGCGGGGCCACGACGGATTGTGTCCCGGCTTTCCCGCCCGCCCCGTCGGAAGCCAAGGGGCCGCTTGCCCCGCCCCGGGCCGACCTGGCGGAGCGGTCGGACCCCCCTGAAAAGACAGCCGCCGTTTTGCCTTTGAGCGCCACCGGCGCTGACCGGGCCGACCCGCTGTTGACCTCTCGTTCCGGGCTCCTGCTGGGCGAAATGCCCCACGATTTCCGGCAAGCCTGGCGGGCGCTGATGGCCAACAAGGTCCGCACGGCGCTTTCCATGCTCGGCATCCTGATCGGCGTGGCCGCCGTGATCGCCATGCTGGCCATCGGCGCCGGCGCCAGCCAGGCCATTAAGGACCAGCTCTCCTCGATGGGCTCTAACCTCCTGGTCCTGCGCCCCGGCGCGCGGCGCGTCGGCGGCGTGGCCCACGAGGCCGGCGCCGTGACCCGCTTCAAGCCCGAGGACGTCGCCGCCATCCGCGCGGGCGTGCCGGCGGTGAAACGCCTGGGCGGGGTGGTCACCGGCCGCGGCCAGGCCGCCTATGGCAACCGCAACTGGAACACCCGCATCGTGGGCGTTGAACCGGATTACGCCCCGATGCGGGCGACCGTCCCGGACGCCGGCCGCTTTTTCGGCGACGAGGACCTGCGCCAGCGGGCGCGCGTGGCCGTGATCGGCCGGACCCTGGTCCGGGAGCTGTTCGGCAACGCCAGCCCCCTGGGCGAGCACGTCAAGATCAACAAGGTCAACTTCCTGGTGATCGGCGTCCTCCCGGAAAAGGGCGCCACCGGCTTCATGGACCAGGACGACCAGGTCGTGATCCCGCTGACCACGGCCATGTACCGCCTGCTGGGCAAGGAATACCTCGACAGCATCGACCTGGAGATCGAATCGGAGGAAGCCATCCCGTCGGCGGAAGCGGAGATCAAGGCCCTGGTCGTGCGCACCCACCGCCTGCCGCCGTCGCAGGAGGAGTCGTTCGAGATCCGGAACATGGCCGAGATCCAGGCCATGCTCTCCCAGACCAGCCGGACGATGTCCTCCCTGCTGGCGGCGATCGCGGCGGTCTCCCTGCTGGTGGGCGGGATCGGGATCATGAACATCATGCTGGTCTCGGTCACCGAGCGCACCCGGGAAATCGGCATCCGCAAGGCCATCGGCGCCAGCCGGGGCACCATCCTCACCCAGTTTCTCATTGAGGCCGTGGTGCTGTGCATGATGGGCTGCGGTTTGGGCATCTTCCTCAGCTGGGCGATTCTGCAGACCGTCAGCACCGTGGTGGCCAGCGTGGGCCTGCGCTTTACCCTGGACGGGGGCGTGGTGCTGATTTCCGTGGTGTTCTGCTTCCTCATC
>CAZVVD010000006.1:26766-55508 GCA_964630555.1 uncultured Verrucomicrobiota bacterium
CTGCTGGGCTGGGGCATCAGCCTGGCAGTCTCCACCCTGGCTGGCTGGCCGGCGGCGATCACGGCGGGCTCGATCCTGCTGGCCGTGGGATTCTCGGCCCTGATCGGGGTCGTCTTCGGACTGTGGCCGGCCCAGAAGGCCGCCCGCCTGAACCCGATCGAGGCCCTGCGCTACGAGTGACGGAGAAAGCCCCATGCCCAAGTGCTCAGCCTTGAATCCCCGCGCGCTCCTGCTCCTGGCGGGCCTGGCCGCCGGCCTGGCCGGCTGCACCCTGGCCCCGGACTACCAGCGCCCGCCCGCGCCGGTGCCGGAGTCCTGGCCGACCGGCGCGCTCTACCGGGCCGCAACCGGACCCGGCGCGCCGGGGGCGTCCGCCATCCCGTGGCAGGACTTCTACCTCGACCCCCGCCTGCAGGCCGTCATCGCCCTGGCGCTGGACCACAACCGCGACCTGCGGGCGGCGGCCCTGGCCATCGAAAAAATGATGGCGGCCTACCGCATCCGGCGGGCCGACCTCCTGCCGTCCCTGAATGTCACGGCGCTGGGCACCCGGCAGAGCGTGTTCGCCAACACCGCCAACTTCGATCAAAAGGTCGATCTGGAATATTACGGGGTCAACCTCGGATTCAGCGCCTATGAGCTGGACCTCTTTGGGCGAGTCCGCAGCCTCAAGGCCCGCGCCCTGGAAGAGACCCTGGCCAGCGAACAGGCCCGGCGTAGCCTGCAAATCTCCCTGACCGCCGAGCTGGCCTGCGCCTTCCTGAACCTGGCCGCCGACCGCGAACGCCTGGGGGTGGCCTGGGATACCCTGGCCAGCCAGGAGACAACCTACGAGCTGGTGCACCGCCGGTTCGAGCTGGACGAAGAATCCCAGCTGGCCCTGGAGCAGGCCCAGACCCGCCTGGACGCCGCCCGGGTGGAGGTGGCCAAGTGCGCCGAGCTGGAGGCCCTGGACGAAAACGCGCTGCAGCTGCTGGCCGGGATCCGCCTGCCGCCGGAACTCCTGCCCCGCGAGCTGGGCGCGGCGGAGGCCCTGAAGGACCTCGACGCCGGCCTGCCCTCCACGGTCCTGCAGCGCCGGCCCGACATCCTGCAGGCCGAAAGCCGCCTCAAGGCCGCCCACGCCGACATCGGGGCGGCGCGGGCGGCCTTTTTCCCGTCCATCACCCTGACCGGCAACTACGGCACCATGGACGAACAGCTCGCCGGGCTCTTCGGGGGCCACTCTTTCGTCTGGGCCTTTACCCCTCAAATCACCCTGCCGATTTTCGACACCGGGCGCCGCCGGGCCGCGCTCGGGGCGGCCAAGGCGGAGCGCGATATCGTCCTGGCCCAGTACGAAAAGGCGATCCAAACGGCGTTCCGGGAAGTGGCCGACGCCTTGGCGCAGCGCGGCAGCCTGCTCCGCCAGCTCGAGGCCCAGGAGTCGCTGGTGGATGCCGCCGGGGCCGCGTACGCCCTTGCCGAGGCGCGCTACCTCGCCGGCGAAGAGGGGTTCCTGGCGGTGCTGGATTCGCAACGCGCCTTCTACCGCGCCCGGCAGGACCTGGTGGCGCTGCGCCTCGCCCGGCTGATCAACCGGGCGACGCTTTTCAAGGTCCTGGGCGGCGGCTGACCCGCCCCGCTCAAACCTTCTTCAGGATCATCCGCTCGATCACGTTGGCCGCGCGCTCCAGGCAGGCCACCGCCTCTTCCAGGCGATCGTAAATCTGGCTCCACTTCATGACCTCGAGCAGGTGGTCGGGCTGGCCGGCGGCCGACTCGTACACCGCCCCCAGCCCGACCAGGAGGAACATGCCGGCTTCCGCCCTCAGCCCGCGGACCCGCTCGCGGCGCTCGGCGCCGCTGCCCTGCCGCACCACGCACTCCAGCAGGGGCCCGATCTCGGCGGCCATCTCGGCCAGGCAGACGCCGAGCTCGGCCGCGCCCTTCTCCGGGCTGCAGACCCCGTAGAGCCCTGTCCGGCTGGAGACGGCGCGCAGGGCCTGGAAGGCCAACTCGAAGGCGCGGTTTAGGTCCCGGATGTCCTCGCGGTCCGGCGACTCGGCCAACGCCAGGGCCAGTTCGCGCTCGACCGCGCGGGCGGCCGCCAGGCCGTCGGCCGCCCGCTCCTCGACGCGGCGGCAGCGGGCGGACACGTCCTGGAGACCCTCAAACAGGCCGGCCAACTCCCGGGCGGCTTCGCCCAGGGCGCCGGCCTGCCGCCGGAACAGCCCGAAAAACGGGTAGGTGTCGCTGAAAAGGCTCGTGTTCATCCGGGCTCCCTGGCCCCCTCCGGCCCGCGCCGGAAGCGGCGGTTGAAGCGGTCCAGGTAGACGTAGACCACCGGGGTGACATACAGGGTCAGGATTTGGGAAAAGAAGAGCCCGCCCACCACGGCAACCCCCATCGGCTGCCGTGCCTCGCCCCCGGCCCCCCACCCCAGGGCGATGGGCAGGCAGCCGAACAGGGCGGCCAGGGTGGTCATCATGATCGGGCGGAACCGGATCAGGGAGGCGTGGTGGATGGAGGCGGCCGAATCGAGCCCCTGGAGCCGTTCGGCCTCCAACGCGAAATCCACCATCATGATGCCATTCTTCTTGACAATCCCGATCAGCATGATGATCCCGACCCAGGCGTACATGTCCAGCTCCAGGCCAAACACGGCCAGAGCCGCCAGGGCGCCGAACCCGGCCAGGGGCAGCGAGGAGAGGATGGTCAGGGGATGGATGAAGCTCTCGTAGAGAATGCCCAGCACCAGGTAGATCACCAGCACCGTGACCAGCAGCAAAAAGCCCATGTTGGCCAGGGAGTCCTGGAAGGCCTGGGCCGAGCCCTGGAACACGGTCGCCACCGAGGCCGGCAGGGTGGCCCGGCTGAAGCGCTGGATCTCCTCGATTACCGGCCCGATCGCGTACCCCGGCTTGAGGTTGAAAGCGATGGTCGCCGAGGGCATTTGCCCGGAATGGTTGACGGTCAGGGGCGACACCGTCTCGCGCACCGTGGCCACTGCGCCCAGGGGCACCAGCCGGCCGCCGTCGGCTTGGATGTAGAGGGCCTCCAGCGACGCGGGCGTCTGGCGGAACTCGGGCAACAGTTCCAGGATGACGTAATAGAACGTGGAGGCGGTGTAGATGGTGGACACCTGGCGCGACCCGTAGGCGGAGTAAAAGGCTTCCTGGATCTGCTTCAGCGTCAGCCCCTGGGCGGAGGCCTTGTCGCGGTCCACCGTGACGGCCAGCTTCGGCTTGCGGGGCTGGAGGTCGGACTTGACGTCCGCCAGGGCCGGGAGCGCGCGGAGCTTCTCCTCCATCACGGCCCCGTAATGGGTGAGGCTCTCCAGGTCGCTGCTCTGCAGGGTGAACTGCCATTGGGCGCTGGCCAGGCGCGAGCCGATGGCGATCAGGGGGGGATTGACCAGGGAAACCACCAGCCCCGGGATCCGGTTGAGCGCCGGGCGCAGCTCGTCGATGATGGCGTCCACCGATTTTCGGCGTTCGGCGCGCGGCTTCAGGCTCACGAACACCAGGCCGTTGTTGTCGCCCGAAAAACCGGCGATCGAGGCCAGCTGGGAGTCCCGGCAATCGGCGTTCCGCAGCAGCTCGGCATGGAGGGCTTCCTGGTGCCGCACCAGGTCGGCATATGAGGCCCGGTCGTGCAGGAGCGTGAAGATCCGGAAGAAGTTCTGGTCCTGGGCGGGGATAAATCCTTTGGGGACGGAGACGAAGAGCCGCGCCATGAGCAGGACGATCAGAAGGGTCGCCCCCAGGGTCAGCCCCCGGTGGCGCAGCACCCAGCCCAGGCTGCGCCCGTAGGCCGCCTGCCAGGCGTTGAAGACGCGCTCCGACCCGGCCAGAAACCGCCCAGGGTGGCCGGCGTCCGCCCGGCCCAGGAAGCGGCTGCCGAGCATGGGGGTCAGGGTCAGGGAGATCAGGCCCGAGAACAGGATCGCCGCCGTGATGCACACCGCGAACTCGCGGAACAGCCGCCCCAGCAGCCCGCCCATGAACATGATCGGGATGAAGACCACGGCCAGCGAAACGGTCATCGAGACCACGGTGAACCCGATCTCGCGGGACCCCTTGAGCGCGGCCTCCAGGGCGCTTTCGCCGGCTTCGATCCGGCGGATGATGTTTTCCAGGACCACGATGGCGTCGTCCACCACGAAGCCGATCGAGAGGGTCAGGGCCATCAGGGAGAGGGTGTTGAGGGTGTAGCCCAGCCAGCGCATGACCAGGAAGGTCGCCACCAGCGCCAGGGGGATCACCAGGCCGGGGATGACCGTGGTCTTGAGCGAACGCAGGAACAGGAACATCACCGCAATGACCAGCAGGATCGTCACCCCCATCGTGATCTGGACATCGGCGAGCGATTCGCGGATGAACTCGGACTGGTCATAGAACACGTGCAGCCCCATCGCCCCCGGCAGCATCGCCCGCAGGCGCGGCAGGCGCTTCTTGATCGCGGTGGTCAGCTCCACGGTGTTGGCCCCGGGCTGCTTGCGCACCCGCAGGATCAGGGCGGGCTGGCCCGCGTCGCGGTCGAAGAACCAGGCCGCGGTGCGGTCGTTCTCGAGGCCGTCCACGGCCCGGCCGATGTCCCGCACCCGCAGGGGCATGCCGCCGCGATAGGCCACCACCAGGGCGTTGAACGCCTCGGCGTCGGGCAGCTGCCCGTTGGAATCGATGGTGTAGGCGATTGCCTGGTTGTCGATCTTGCCGCCGGGCAGGTTGACGTTCCCCGCCGCCAGGGAGCGGGCGACCTCGTTGATGCCGAGCTGCTTGTTGGCCAGGGAATAGGGGTTGACCTGCACCCGCACGGCGTATTTCTGGAGGGGGAGGATGTCGACCTCGGCGATCCCGTTCAGGGTGGCCAGGTTCGGGATCAGGATCGTCTCCCCGAGGTCGTAGACGGCCGAGATGGGCATGGATTCGGAGGTCAGGGCGATCATCATGATGGGCATGTCGGCCGGATTGACCTTCTTGAAGGTCGGCGGGTTGGGCATATCCTTGGGCAGGACCCCCATGGCGGCCGCGATGGCCGAGTTGACGTCCACGGCGGCGGCGTCGATGTCGCGGTCCAGGGAAAACTGGATGTTGATGGTCGTGGTCCCCAGGGCGCTCGAGGAGTTCATGGTGTCGATGCCGGCAATGGAAGAAAACTGCTTCTCCAGGGGCGCGGCCACAGTCGCGGCCATGATTTCGGGGCTGGCGCCCGGCAGCGCGGCGGTGACGCTGAGGGTCGGGAAATCGGCGTCCGGCAGGTTGTTGATCGGGAGGTGGCGGTAGCTGAGCAGGCCGAAGAAGCACAGGCCGGCCATGACCAGCACGGTCATCACCGGGCGCCGGATCCATCGCTCTGAAAAATTCATGGCAGCCCGGCGCCCCCGTCCGCCGCGGCGGGAACCGGCGGCGCGGCGGCAAGCACGGCGGCCCCGTCCTTGAGTTTGTTCAGCCCGTCGGTGACGACGGTTTCGCCGGGGGCGACGCCGCCGTCCAGGACCGCCTCGTCCCCGGCCGTGCGCCGCACCCGCACTGCCCGCAGCTCGGCGGTCCCGTCCGGCCGGACCACGAAGGCGATTTCGCCCTTCGGACCCCGGGCCACGGCGGCGGCCGGCACCACGACCGCCCCCGGCTCCTCCCCGATCGTCAGCGCGACCCGGACATACTGACCGGGCCAGAGAAACCCGTCGGCGTTGGCAAAGGCGCCCTTCAAACGGATCATCCCCGTGGCCGGGTCCACGGCGTTGTCGATGAACGTCAACCGCCCCTGGCGCGGGGCGTCGGCGCCCGGCACACGCGCGGTGACCGCAAGCTCCGCCTGCTCCCTGGCGACGCGGACGGCCGGCAAGTCCCTTTCCGGCACCGCGAAGGTCACGTAGATCGGCTCGACCTGGTTGACCACCAGGAGGACGGTCTGGTGGGCCTCGACCACGGCCCCGAGGTTGAGCCGGTGCGCCCCCGCCCGCCCCGGGATCGGGCTGCGGATCGAACAGTAGCCGAGATTCAGGCGGGCCTGCTCGACGATCGCGCGGTCGGCCTGGACCCGATCCTGCTGGGCCTTGGCCGCCGCCTGGGCGCGTTCAGACTCCGAGCGCGACACGCCGCCGTCCCCGACCAGGCGGCTTTTGCGCTCGGCTTCCCCGGCCTGGAACCGCAGGGTGGCCTCGTCCCCGGCCAGCCGCGCCTCGGCCTCGCGCAGCGCCTCCTGGAAGGGCGCCGGGTCCAGGCTCACCAGCAGCGCGTCCTGCAGGATCTCCTCCCCCTCCCGGTAATGCAGCCGCAGGATCTGCCCCGTCACCCGCGGCCTGATCTCCAGGGAATTGTAGGCCTCGACCACGCCCATGGCTTCGAGCTCCAGGGGCATGGTCTTGGCGACCGCCGGGGCCGTCGTGACCGGCACGGGCGGGGCCGGCGCCGGGGCCTTGCGGCCGCAGCCGGCCAGGCCCGCAAGTAGGGCCATTCCCAGCCAGGCATAGCCTCGATGCATGGGTGCTTATCCCCGGTTCCGGAAGGCGTCCCCCAGCCGCTTCAACCCCGCCGAACAGTCGCGGCCGGGCAGGCGGAGGTCCAGCAGGAAGAGCTTGTCCGGCGCGGCGGCGACGGCGGCCAGGGCCTCTTCCAGCTCGCCCTCGGTCCTCACGCACAGGCCGACCGCCCGGTCGCCCCCGCCCAGCGCGGCCGGCAAGTCCGCGTAGTTCCACATCCGGATGTCATTGTAGGGCCCGTCCTGGTGCAGCATGCGCTCGATCAGGTAGCCGTCGTTGTTCAACAGCAGGATAACGGCGGGACAGTTCTGCTTCACCAGGGTGCCCAGCTCCTGGGCCGTCATCTGGAAGGCGCCATCGCCGGTCAGCACCACCGGCCGCTGCCCGGGCCGGGCCAGGCCCACCCCCAGCGCCGCCGGCGTGCAGTAGCCGATGGAGGCGTAATAGGCCTGGACGATGAAGTTATCGGCCTCCTCGATGTGGAACTCGGGCGCCGCGCAGAAGGCGTCCCCGGGTTCGGCCAGCAGGACCATGCGGTCGTCGAGGAACAGGTCCAGCCGCTCGTAGAGGCGCGGGGCGCTCAGCTCCCGGGACGGGTCGGCCACGAAGGACGGCTTGGCGCGGGAGGCCCCGACCGGGTGCGAACTCACGTAGGAACGGGGCCGGACCCGGGAAGCCAACCCGTGGATAAAATCGCCCAGGGGCACGTCCGTGTACTCGCGGCCGCCCAGCCGCACCCGGCCGCCGCCGGCGATGATCATCCGGCGGCGGTCGAGCTTCTCGCTGAACATGCCGGTGTCCAGGTCGGTCATCCAGGCGCCCAGGGAGAGCAGGCAATCGGACTCCTCGACCTGGCGGCTGACCGCCGGGCGGCTCCAGCCGCCCTGGTAGATGCCGATGAACTGGGGATGCAGCTCGGGGAGCACGGACTTGCTGCTGAGCATGGTGGCAAAGGGCAGCTCCAAGTGTTCCACCAGTTCCAACAAACTGCGGCCCAGGCCGAAGCGCTGGGTCTCGACGCCCAGCAGCGCGATGGGACGCTTGGCCCGGTTCAACCGGTCCGCCGTCTCCTCCAGACTGCCTTCCAGGTTGCCGTCATCCGCGGGCAGACGCGCGGCCGGGGCCGGCGGACTCGGCGGACGGCAGGGGGCCAGGGCCAGGTCCGCGGGCAACTCCAGGTAGACCGGCAGCTTGTGGAGCAGCGCCTGGCCGATGACCCGGTCGATGACGGCGGGCGCCTCGGCCGGGTCGTTCAGAATGGCGGCATCCACCGTCACCTTCCTGAAGATGTCCAACTGCAGGTCGTAGTCGGAGACCAGGTGATGCACCAGGGCCCCCGCCGCCCGGCGGCGGCCGGGCGGGGCCCCGCTGATGACAATCAGGGGCACCCGCTCGGCATAAGCCCCGGCCACCGCGTTCAAGACGCTGAAGCCGCCGACGCAGTAGGTCACGACGACGGCGCCGGCGCCGTTCAGGCGGGCGTAGCCGTCGGCGGCGTAGCCGGCGTTCAACTCGTTGCAGGTGCCCACCCAGCGCACCGGGCTGGCGGCCACCTGGTCGAGGAAATCGAGAATGTAATCCCCTGGCACCCCGAACAGATGCCGGATGCCGACCTCCTGCAAGCGCCGGATCAGGCAGCCCGACAGGGTCCAGTTCGAGTCGCGAGTTTCAGGCATGGCGCCTCCTGGCAAAACGATCGGACACCCGGAACCCGGCCGCCCCGCCGGGATGCGGCGCCGGGAACTCAAGGCCGATTGACTTTCTAGCGCAGTCGGGCGATCGAAATCAACGCGCCAACGGGATGCAGGCACTTTTCGGGAGCGCCTGGCTCAGGCAATAGTTGGCTCCGCCCCCCCCCGGCAAAAACGCCCTGGATCGCCACGGTCTTATTGTCGATCGCGTCCGACACCCCGTCGTTGTCATAGTCCAATTCCAGGCGGCCGCTGACGACCAGGGTGCCGCCCGGGTCAAAACTGCTGGTCGCCTCGATCAGCAGGCGCTGGTTCCCGCCCGCGTAACCGACGGTGGCGCTCACCTTGCTTGCCGCCGTGCCTCCTATGGAAGCCGTCAGATTGTTCTCGGACCAAATCATGGCATAGTGGGCGCCGGAGCCGCCGGTATATATTGCGGCCAAGGCGCCAGGTCCGTTCAGGAGCAGGATAAGCGCCGCAGCAATCAAGTCTATCTATTTCTTCGCGTTTATCGTCGCCTCCTGTGGATCTGCCGCGTTTACGAAAACGTCGTTTCCCGACAGTATGTGCCGCGCTATGAGCGGCACACTTGGCGCCGTTCACAGCCCGGCGCCTACTGTTCTTCCGCCCGCTGAGCCTCTGACCTCGGTGGCTCTGAAACTCTCCCCCCTACCGCCCCACCTCGGGCGGCTCGCCCTGAAGTGAATTCTGTTCACCTTCAGGGCGCCGAGGGCGCCGAGCGCGCACCACGAAAGCCGAAGGCGCTGCTCCGCGTTGTGAGTACGTTGGCGGCGTTGACACGGTCCGACACACGCGCATATGCGCTTGCGTTGTACCAACTGCCGCCGCGATACCCGGCGCCGTCAGCGCCGGTCACTTCGCCCGCCGTCCATCCCGGCCAATTCGCCGTGTCCGAATTCCCACAGGCCGTCAGATTCCCATCCCCATGCTCGCCCGTAAAAACCCGGCCGGTCGCCGACCCCACCGTCACCGGACGCTCCCACAGGCCCCCCGACAGGTCCAAGTTGCCATAATACCCCGCCCCCGCGTTCTTGCGATCTGAACTCCCCCGCGCATAGCTCCCGCAACGATACGGACCATCCGGACTGCAATCCGCATAATTACAGTTCCCGTTGCTCGGCGTCTCTAACGCCGTGTTTTGGTTGCTTAACCCCGTTGTGTAGGGCAATTCCACGTTCGCGTCCCCCCACGCGTATTCGTTCGTCACCGGCGCCAGGTTCCCACGGCAGGCTTTCTCGAACTCCAGCTCCGTGAACGGCCTCAGCGCCGCCCAGTCCGCGTAGGCGCACCCGTCCGCCCACGACAGGTAGTTGCACGCCACCCACTCGCCGTCGTCAGCCTCGTTCAGGCAGGCGATGTTCGTCACCGCCGTGGTCGGCCCCGCGTTCTCGTTCGCGTCACACCCGAACACCGCCGGGCTTCCCCCGGTCTTCTTGATGAAGTCCCGGTAACTCTTGAAATGCAACCCGGCGTCGTGCCGCGTGAACTGTTGATCCGCCGTCAGGGTGTTGAGGAAGTCGCAATACTGCCGTTGCGAGATCTCCGCCTTCATCAGGTAGAAGGCGGCGTGACCCTTGGGATACTCGGGCGCTAGCACCCCCGCCGGCCCGATCGTGCTGTCCCCGGCGGAGCTGATGCCCCACAAGCATCCCGGCTGGTTCGATACCGATATCTGGCCCTCGGTCTGCACCAGGAACGGCGTGTTCGAGCTCGACCCGTCGTGAAAATGGCCCACCTCGCTCCCATTGGTGCTGCCCAGGTAAAAATTGCCCTCCGGGATATAGACCATCTCCACCGCGAACACTTTGACCAAGGCGCTCTTGGACCGCGAGACCCCGTTGGTCGCGAAATCCCACGAGAGCGTGACATCCCTATTCGACACCGTGCCGGTCCCCGCCCCCGCCCGCTGGATGAACGCGCCCTTCTTGTCGGCGGGCACGACAACGTCCAGGCTCACCCCGGTCCCGCCGCTGAAGCCGGCGGGATTGGTCCCGCTGGCCGCCAAAGCAGCATGGCTCCACATCGTGCCCCCGTCCACGGAGTATTTCACGAACACCCAGGCGGCGTCCCAGTTGACCCCGTCCCGCCAGGAGTTCTCCCAGGAGATGTCGAAGCGGACCTCGACCTTCCCGTCCGCCGGCGCGCGCAAAGCGGTATTAGCAACCCCGAGGTTGTTGGCCCAGGCCGACGCGCCCGCCGCCAGCAGGCCGGCCAGGATCGCCGCCGTGCCCAGCGTCTGCCGGGAGCGCATCGCGCTCGCTTGCCTGGTCCGCATTTCCCCGCCCTCTCCCTTTTTGTCTACCCTCCCGCGCAGTCGCCGGCCACGCCTTTGGCGGCCGAGAAATGAATTGCACAGCTCGGTTTTGATGCTACTCCCCCCGTCCGGCGTGTCAAAGCCATTCTGAACAGTGCTGCAAGGTTTCAGTTGTGGCCGGAGCGGACGCCTGCTATTCTAACTTACACGCAGCAACCGGAGGGGCAGGGCGATCGTTTCATGGCAACCCCGCGCATGGGCATACTCGGCGGCACGTTCAACCCGGTGCACCTCGGACACCTGGTCCTGGCCCAGGACGCCCTGGAAATTTTCGAGCTGGACCGGGTGCTGTTCGTGCCCTGCGACCGCCCCCCCCACAAGGACGCCGCGGCGGTGATCCCGGCCGCCCACCGCGTGGCGATGCTGGAGCGGGCCCTGCGCGGCAACCCGGCCTTCGAACTCTGCGACCTGGAGCTCCGCCGCGGCGGCACCACCTACACCGTGGACACCCTGCGCGAGTTGGCCGCCCTGCACCCGCGGGCGGAACGGGTGTTCATCATCGGCACGGATACCCTGACCGAGCTGCACGCCTGGCGCGAGATCGAAGTCCTGCTGGGCCTGTGCCGCTTCGCAGTCCTGGCCCGGCCGGGCTTCGACCCGCGGGCGCTCGGCGAGGACGCGCTCCGGCTGCCGCCGCCGTGGCCGAAAACCCTGCTCGGCGGCATCGCCCGGGGCCACGCCGTCGCCATCTCGTCGTCTGACCTCCGCCACCGCGCGGCCGAAGGCCTGAGCCTCCGCTACCTGGTGCCCGAGTCAGTCGAGAATTACATCGCCGAACACCAGCTCTACACCGGATGACCCCCATGCCCGAGGCCCCCCGCAATTCCCTGGAACTCGCCCGCCTGGCGCTGGACGCGATCGCCGCCAAGCAGGGCCGCGACCCCGCGGCCTATGATCTCCGCGACCGCTCCCTGCTCAGCGACTACGCGGTCCTGGCCACCGGCCAGAACACGCCGCACCTGAAAGCCCTGGCCAATGAAATCCGGCTGCGCTTCAAGGCGATCGGCCTGCCCTGCCTGCGCGCCTCCAGCCGTCCCGACAGCGGCTGGATCATCGCCGACTATTTTGACATCGTCATTCACCTGTTCCTGCCCGAACTCCGGGCCTATTACGCCCTGGACGAACTGCTGGGGAAGACCGCGCGCCGGCTGGAATAGCCCGGCCGGCCGCGGCGGGGCATGCGCTTCCGGAGCATCCGCCGCGCGGCGAGCGGCAGGGAAGTTCGCTTCCGAATGCGCCGCTCGTAGACCGGGGCTTGCTATTCCTCCGCCGACCAATTGCGCCTGCAGGACCGCGGCTTGCCGCGCACAGCCTTTCCCCGCCCGGCGGAGTTTGGAATGCTTGCGGCGGGAGATACACCCGCCCTCCCTGTTTCGTGCGCCTTGGGAGACCGTGTCCGCGGCCGCGCGCCCCACGCGGAATGACGGGGACAGGCCAAGCCAACCGGGGAATCAAGGGCAGGCGCCTGGGCGGCGTCCGGAACGCTCATAGCGCGACGCAGGTGCGCCCCGCCGCGGGGATCAATCAGATGGCCAGGTTTTCCAGGAGCAGGAGATCGCGGTCCAGCGGGCTGAGTTCCGCCTGGAGCGGCGGCTCGGAAACCTGTTCGAGCGCCCCTTCTTCATCCGGGAATAAAATCTGCCAGTCGCCGCTCTCGATGGCCGCCGCCGTGGTGCGCGGCGCCGGCGGGCCGGCCAGCCGGAACCAGCCACCCAGGCACAGCAGCAGCACGGCGGCCGCCGCCAGCGCCGGCCGCCAGGCGGCCCACCCCCAGGCCGCCGGGGTCGGCGCGGCCAGCTCGGTCCGGGCGGCCGCCCGGATCGCGGCCAGCGTCCGCGGCGCAGGCTCGCCCGCCGGCAACCCGCGCCGCGCCGCCGCGACCAAGCGCTGGAGATCGGCGCGGTATTCCCGGCAGCGGGCGCACGCCGCCAGGTGCGCTTCCAGCCGGGCCCGTTTCCGGTCCGGCAATTCCCCGCCAGGCCCCAGCAGGATCCATTGTTCCGCGCGCCGGCAGTTCATACCCCATCCCCCTCTTGATCCCTGTCCGCCGGGCCAGCGCCGCGACCCAAGCGCTGGCGCCGACCCGGTCTTTCTCCGATGGACGCCTCCGCGTTCATCTCGGTTCCGCCCGCAGCAGGATTCTCAGCTTGGCCAGCGCGTATTGCATCCGGGCCAGGGCGGTGTTGATGGACACCTGCTGAATCCGGGCGATTTCCTTGAACGGCAGGTCGCCCTCGATGCGCATCAGGAACACCTCCCGCTGCTCGCCCGGCAGTTGGTCTAGCGCTTTGCCCACCCGCCCGGCCAGGTCGTGGTCGGAGGCCAGGGCGGCCGCATCACGGGCCGGGTCGGCCAGCGCGTCCTCGAGGGCCGCGCCCGCCGCGTTCTCGCCTTCCAGGCTGACCAGCGGCCGCCGGCTCCGGTGGCGGTCGATCACCCGGTTGCGCGCGATCCGAAACAGCCAGGCCAGGAATCGGTCGGAGCGATAGCGGTCCAGGGCCTTGAGCGCCCGCAGCCAGACCTCCTGGAACACGTCATCCGCGTCCTCCCGGCGGTCAAGCATGTTCAGGATGAACCCGAACAGCGGCTTGCGATAGCGCTCCACCAACTGATCCAGCGCCTCGATTTCGCCTCGACGGTACCGGGCCAGCAAGGCGTGATCGCTGTCGTCCATGTTCGGGCCTGCCGTCATAGGGTTTAACGTCTGCGTTCGCCTTTTATTGCAGGGTTCCGGCGGCGCGCGCCCCGGCTAGTCCGCCCCGCCGGCGCCCACGTTCTGGCCCAGCCATTGAAACAGGGCGGCGCCCGCCCGGCCGCAACCCTGGACGACACGCGCGGTGTCGCCGGCCAGGCGGGCGCCGGCCTGCTCCAGCGTCACCGGCGAAACCAGCGCAAGGACCAGGGCGACCGCCAGGAGATTGAAAAAGCAGATCAGGGGATACGCGAACAGGCGCCCGTAGGGACGGATGTCGGCCTGGGCCTGGGCCAGGGCCGCCAGGGTGAAGGTCCAATGGAATCCAAGGGTCAGCCCGATCAGGCCCAGCCAGGCCAGTTCCCAGGCGCGCAGGTCCAGGAACAGGGCCAACAGGCCGTAGAGCAGCGCGGCCGCCGCCGTGTAAAAGGGAAAGAAATACGGCGCCAGGGCCGTGAGCCAGTTGACCTCCGAAACCCGGACGCTGCCGCCGCTGGCCGAGACTTTCAGGCCGGACACGCGGGCGCCGGCCAGGGCGCCCCAGAGCGCATGGGTCAGTTCGTGGGCCAGGACATAGGAACGCACCGGGCGGGGCAGCAAGGTGAACAGGACTGCCCACAGCAGGACGCCGCCCCCCAGGGCCAGCGCCGGCAGGGAGGACGAGGCCGACGGGGCCGCGCCCAGGCTGGCGACCAGGAAGAGCACGGTCCGGGCCAGCCCCAGGCAGAGCGGGATCAGCAGCAAGCCGAGGATGGGACGCAGGATGTTCACGGAGATGAGCTCCTTCGCTGCGCTCAGGATGACCCGCTGAGTGACCCGCGGACGCGGC
The DNA here is from genome assembly GCA_964630555.1 of uncultured Verrucomicrobiota bacterium. Taxonomy (GTDB): domain Bacteria; phylum Verrucomicrobiota; class Kiritimatiellia; order JAAZAB01; family JAAZAB01; genus JAHIJO01. Next base: position 40,780 of record CAZVVD010000006.1, read on the forward strand.
GCGCCCGAAAAACGGCTTGACTCCCGCCAGGGCCTGGCCCACTATCGCCCGCATCCGTTCACAGGCGGCGGGGCGGCCCGCCCCCGGAAAAACCCGATCGCTCAAGGAGAGCTGGACCATGCCGAATCTTCTCAGCGCCGTGAAACGTGTCCGCGTCGCCGAGGCCGCACGCCGGCGCAACCGCTCGACCAAGGCGAAAATCAGCACCTTGCGCCGCCGGATGTTTGAAACCGTGTCCGGCAAGGAGCGCGACCAGGCGCGCGAGGCGTTCCGGCGATACTGCTCTTCCCTCGACAAGGCGGCCAAAAGCGGCATCATCAAGAAAAACACCGCCATCCGCCGCAAGCGCCGGGCGTCTGCCAAGCTGGCGGCGCTGGAACGGGCGACCTGATCACCAGACCTCGACCACTTGTTCCACGATCCGCTTCGCCAGGTCCTCCGAGGCCTTGGGCACGGCGCTGCGCTTGGCGCTGGCCAGGTTGCCGCCGTAGGAAAACGTGGATTCCCCGATGCAGTCCGCCTCCCCGATGACCTTGCCGGTCGCATTGCGCTTGAGCACGAAGCTGGCGTTCATGATCAGCCGGTATTCCTTGGGCTTGGTCCGGTCGGACCGGTCGAAGCGCAAGGGCTCCAGGGTGATGGAGGTCAGGGTGGTCTCGAGGATCACGTCGGCGTCCTCCAGCCGGCCGATCCTCAGGGTGCCGTCCTTCTGAAACTCGGCGATGGTGGCGTTGGTGGCCTCGACCTCGATCAACGGTTCCCGGCACTTGTTGATGAAGGTGCTGACAAACACCGACTTGATGTCTGGCGGCAGGGAACTGCCGAGGCGGTAGCCCGCGCAGCCCGGCGCGCCCGCCAGCACCAGGCCCGCGCTCAGCCATCCGACCAACATCCGCGCCGCGTTAAGGGTGTTCATGATCCGGCTCCGTGGGTGGGTTGATGCGGTTGAGGTGCTGGCGGGCCTCCTGGGCCCGGGCGCTGAGCGGGTACTCGTCAATGACCCGCTGGTAGGCGAGCTGGGCGGCCTTCCGAGCGGCGGGTTTGCCCCGAATGAACCAGCCGTCCCTGGCCTGGCGCTCGTAGATCGCCGCCTGCCGGAAGAGGGCCGCCGCCTGGATCTCCTGGAGCTCATTGAGCTGCGAGCGGGCCGCGGCGGCCATCTCGCTGCGCGGGTAGCGCTCCAGGAAGCTGAGCAGGATGGCTTCCGCGGTCTGGCGCAGGTCGGTGGCGTTGGGGTGCGCCTGGGCGTAGCGATAGGCGCAGCGGCCGTGCCCGTAAGCCGCCTGCTCCGTCAGGGGGCTCAGGGGATATTTCTGCTGGTAGAGCGCGTAGGCGTCCATGGCCAGGTCGAACTCCTCCCGGGTCTCGTGGATGCGGGCGATGCGGAACTGGAGCTCCTGGGCGCGCTTCCATTGCGGACCGTTCTGGATCAGGGTTTCAAAAAGCGGAATCGCCTCCTCGGGCGACTGGTAGCGGACGAAAAGGAAATGGCGGGATGCCGTGGCCAGGCGGTCGGCAATGCCGTATTGGCGTTCAAGCACCTCGGCGTAGGGAACGAACCCGGCGTAGGCCTCGAGCAGGTATTGGTATTCCTCGAAGGCGTCCTTGTCCTTGCCCCGCCGCTCCAGCAACTGGGCGAAGCGATACTGGGCCTGGGACGCCTCCGGCGCCTGCGGCCAGGCGTAGGTCAGGGCGCGATATTGCTTGCTGGCCTGGATCAGCCGGCCCTGGTCGCGCAAGGCGTCGGCAAAGGCCAGCTGCGACGCCGCGTCCGGCTTCGAGGCCCGCGCGCTTTCCCACCAGGCCAGCTGGCGCTTCTTGTGGGGCTCGGAAGCGGTCTCCGCCGCCGCCGGCGGCGGACCAACCGCCGCCGCGCTCCAGGCGACCGCCCCTGCCAGCGCGGCCAGCGCCAGGGCCTTCAGATGAACACGGGAGCGCATGGCCCTTACACTAGGAGCCCGCGCGGACCCGGTCAAGAGCAGAAACGCCCGCGCCGGACAGCGGACGCGACGGACCGGCACCACGAGGTCGACCCTGGGCCGGGGGAATCAGGGGGACCGGCTTCGGAAAGCCGCGCGCGGGCCGGTCCGTCCCGGGCCTACAGAAGCGGCAACCGGCCCTGCGCCTCGTGGGGCTTCAATCCCAGGCACTGGTAGCCCCGCTCCGTGGCCACCCGCCCCTGCGGGGTGCGTTTCAGGTAGCCCTCCTGGATCAGGAAGGGTTCGTAGACTTCCTCGATCGTGTCGGGCTCCTCGCCCACCGAAACCGCCAGGGAGTTCACGCCCACCGGCCCGCCCGCGAATTTCTCGACGATCGTCAGCAGGATGCGCTTGTCCATCTCGTCCAGCCCCTGGCGGTCGATTTCCAGCATCTCGAGGGCCTGGTCGGCCACGGAACGCACGATGCGGTTGTCGGCCTTGACCTGGGCGTAATCCCGCACCCGGCGCAGGAGGTTGTTGGCGATCCGCGGCGTGCCCCGCGACCGGCCGGCGATCTCGCCGGCGCCGTCCCCGTCGATCGCCACCTTCAGGATCTGCGCCGAGCGCAGGATGATCTCCCGCAGCTCCGCGGCCGGGTAGTAGTCCAGGCGGACTTTCATGCCGAAACGGGAACGCAGGGGCGCCGACAGCAGGCCGCTGCGGGTGGTCGCGCCGACCAGGGTGAACTTCGGGATCGTCAGGCGCACGGCGCGGGCATGGGGGCCCTGGTCGATCATGATGTCGAGCACAAACTCCTCCATCGCCGAGTAGAGGTATTCCTCGACCGACTTCTGGATGCGGTGAATCTCGTCGATGAAGACGATGTCGCCGGGCTCGAGGCTCGTCAGGATGCCGGCCAGGTCGCCCGGCTTGTCGATGATCGGCCCGGAGGTGGCGCGGATGTTGACCCCCATGGCGTCGGCCAGGATGTAGGCCAGGGTGGTCTTGCCCAGCCCGGGCGGTCCGGCCAGGAGCACGTGCTCCAGGACATCGTTCCGCCCGCGGGCGGCGTCGACGAACAGCTGCAGGCGTTCCTTGACCTTGGCCTGGCCCACGAACTCCGGCAACTTGCCCGGGCGCAGGCGGAGATCGAAATCCGGGTCCTTCCGGGCCAGCTCGGCGGTGAACTTCTCGTTCTTGGGTTTTTCCGGCATCCCGGCGCCTATTTCAGCACGATGCGGTCGGGGACCAGGACGGGATAGGTCTGCTTCTGAACCCAGTACTCGCGGCCGCTGATGATCATGGGGCGGTTGATGAGGGTTGAAAGCTGGTCGCTGTTGCCCTTGACGTAGCACACGGTCTTGCCGTTGCCGTCCTTGTCGTAGCTCACCAGCCGATAGCGGCTGGGCGTGCGGGCAAAAACGCCCCGCGGGCGCAGGATGCCGTCATACTGCTTCCATTGCCCCTGCCCCGGCGCGTCCACCAGCAGGAGATCGGGGGGCGGCTCCGGCGCGGGCGCCACCGGCTGCACAATCGCCGGCGGCGCGGGCCGGCGCTCCCGGGGGGGCGCGGACGCGGGGCTGGCCGCCGCGGCCGCGGCGGCCGGCTTGACCTCGGGCGCCCGGGCCGGCGGCGACGCCGGCCTGGGCGGCTCGACCTTGACCGGCGCCGCCGCGGCCAGGTCAAGCCTGGCCGGCGCCGGCTTGGGCGGCTCCGGCCGGGGCGGTTCGACCTTGGCCGGCGCCGGCGGCGGGGGCGGCGGATCGACCGCGATCTGGATCAGCGGACGGGACACCCACAGCGAACATAGCGCCGGCGGGGCGATCTTGACCCAGTCGTTCCGGGCGCCCCGCGGGGTCACCGGCTGACCCGCCTCCAGCTGGCCGACGATGGCGAAGTTGATGCCGGGCCCGGAGCGGATGTTGACCTTCTGGCGGCTGAGGATCGCATTGTCCTTGACGTAATCGCCGAGCACCCAGAGGTCCACGTGCGCCGGCGGCACGACCTCGACCCACTCGGCGTCCATGCTTTTCGCTTCCAGCGCCTCGCCGGCCGAGACCTGGCCGACGACTTCGGCGTCGGCCACCGGCCTGGCCCGGAGGTTGACGTTGTCCTTGAGCACCTTGATTTTCACCGGCGCCGCCCCGGCGGTCCAGGCCGCCAGCGCGGCCAGGGCCATCCCCGCCGCCAGCCATGTGCATGCTTTCATACAGCGCTCCGTTCCCGGATATAGGCCCGCAAGGCCCGGATTTCCCCCTCCTCCAGATAACGCCAGCCGCCGGACCGCAGGCTGCCCAGGGCGAGCGGCCCGATCGCGATGCGCTTCAGGCGCCCGACGCCCGCGCCGACCGCCGCGAACATCCGCCGGAGGTGGCGGTTGCGGCCTTCCCGCAACCTGACGCGATAAGTATCCCCGACCCGGACCAGCTCGTCAAGCACAAGCCGTTCCCCCTGCGAGCGGACCCCCTGCCGCAGGCGCCTTTCCGCCTCCGGCGTCAGCGGGCGCAGCGGCCAGACCAGGTATTGCTTTTCCACATTGTGGCGGGGATGCATCAGGGCGTGGGCCAGGGCGCCGTCGTTGGTGACGACCAGCAGGCCCTCGCTGTCGCGGTCAAGCCGGCCGACGGGATACAGGCGCCGGCCCAGGTCCGGGGGCAACAGGTCCAGGCAGGTCCGCCGGCCCTGCGGATCGCGGGCGGTGCAGACCACCTCCGGCGGCTTGTTGAGGATCAGGACCGCGGGCGATTCGGGCCGGACCGGCCGGCCGTCCACCGTGACGCCGCGGGCGTCCGGAAACACGCAGACCCCCTGCCGGCGGACAACCTCGCCGTCCACGGCCACCCGCCCGGCGGCAATCAGGGCTTCGCAGGCCCGCCGGGAACCGACGCCGCCCAAGGCGAGAAAATGCTGGAGGCGCAGGCTAGGCCTGGGGCTTGGTTTTGGGGAGTCCATAGGCGCGGTCTCCCTCTTTCCATTTCCCGCGGGCCCGCAGGACATCGATGCGCTCGAAGCGTTTCAGGACATGGCGCTGGGCCACGATCTTGTTGACCGATTTCAGGCTGGTATGCTGGGACATAGCGCTTTCCTCGTTTTCGGCCACGGCAGCGGCGCCGGGTGACGGTTGATGCTTGCCCGACTTGTATACGCGGCCGGCGCCCGCCGGTCAAGCCGAAAACCGGCGCCGCGGGAACCGTTCAGGGATGGGGGGGGGCGCCCTCAATCCGTCGGCTGACGGATCGGCTTCCAGGTTTGTAGCCGCGGGCGTTGACCGCGGTCCGCGGCCAGACCCAGCTCTCATCATTCCCGCCCCCCTCACTGAAAAGGTGTGAAAAATTATCTGAAGACGGTCGCGACGAAGCGCGACCCTCCATATTCCGAAGACCTATCGAGTGGAGGGCCACGTTTCATCGTGGCCGTCGATTTTTTCACGGCTTCTGAGGTTACGGACCGCGCCGGCCGCCTGTTGACTTTGGCGCCGAATCATCGTAGGCTCGTTCCCGCCATGCTGCCGCAGTGGATCATCGAGAAGAAACGGGACGGCCGGGCCCTGGCCGACGACGAGATCGCCGCCTTCATCGGCGGCTATGCCGCCGGGACGATCCCCGATTACCAGGCCGCGGCCCTGGCCATGGCCATCCTCTGGCGGGGCATGACCCCCGCGGAAACCGCCGCCCTGACGCGCGCCATGCGGGATTCGGGCGCGGTGCTGGCCGCCGGCCCGGTCGCCGGCCCGAAAATCGACAAGCACTCCACCGGCGGCATCGGCGACAAGATTTCGCTGGTCCTCGCGCCGCTGGCCGCCGCCTGCGGCCTGATTGTTCCCATGATGTCCGGCCGCGGCCTGGGCATCACCGGCGGCACGCTCGACAAGCTGGAATCCATCCCCGGCTACCGGGTGGGCCTGGACGAACGCGAAATACGGCGGGTGCTGGAAGCTTGCGGCTGTTCCATGTTCGGCCAGACCGACCTCATGGCGCCGGCCGATAAAAAGCTGTATGCGCTCCGCGACGTCACCGGCACGGTGCCCTCGATCCCGCTGATCGTCGCCAGCATCCTGAGCAAGAAACTGGCGGCGGGCCTGGACGGCCTGGTCATGGACGTCAAGTGCGGTTCCGGCGCGTTCATGAAAACCTTGGCGGAAGCCGAGTCCCTCGCCGGCCTGCTGCTGCTGACCGGCCGGCAGCTGGGCCTGCGCATGGCCGCGCTGATCACGGACATGGCCCAGCCGCTGGGGCGCGCCGCCGGCAACGCCCTGGAGGTCCGGGAAGCCCTGGACACCCTGCGGGGCCGCGGCCCCGCCGACGTGGAGGAGCTCACCCTCGAGCTGGGCGCCCGGATGCTGATGCTCGGCCGGAAAGCCCCGGACCGTTCCGCGGCCCTGATTTTGCTCCGTGAGAAGCTCCGCTCCGGCGCAGCGTTTGAAAGGTTCAAGGCCATGGCGCGCCTGCACGGCGGCGATGTCCGGGCGCTGGAACACCCCGAGCGTCTGCCGGCGGCGCCGATCCGGGAAGCGCTGCCGGCCGAGCGCGGGGGCTTCATCAAAACGATGGATGCCCAACGCATTGGCAAGGCTTGCCTGCTTCTCGGCGCCGGAAGGACCAAAGTCAGCGATGCCATCGATCCCGCCGTGGGTTTTTCCGAGTTGAAAAAGATCGGTGAACCCGTCGCGCCCGGCGAACCGCTGGCCATCCTGCATGCCCGTGATCCGGATAGCCTGGCCGCGGCCAAGGCGCTCTTCGCCGACGCCGTGGGGTACACGGATGCGCCGATGGCGCCGCCCCCCCTGGTCATCAAGGCGCTCGACGAATGAACGTTGCGGCGTCCGCGGCGGTTTGGTATAGGCAACCAGGACATGGGGTGCAATCGCGGCGCGCCGTCGGCCATTCCCCGGCCCGGCGCTCTCGGGAGGCGACGGCTTGAATGCTAAACTCCTCGACCGGGCCTTCCGGGCCGTCCGCGCGGCCCTGCCCGGCGCCCGGCCGGCGGGCGGGCTGATCCTCGGCACCGGCTGGGCCGCCGCCGCCGACGCCTTCCGCATCCGGGACGCCCTGCCCTTCCGAGAAATCCCCGGCTTGGGCGGCGCCACCGTGGCCGGACATCCCGGGCGCCTGCTCCGGGGCGAGCTGGGGGGACGCGAAGCCTTGATCTTCCAGGGACGCCGCCACTGGTACGAGGGCGCCGGCTGGGACCCGATCGCCATCCCGATCTTCCTCCTCCGGCGGCTCGGGGCCGGGTTCGTGCTCCTGACCAACGCGGCCGGCGGCCTGCGGGCGGAACTCCGGCCGGGAACGCTCATGCTGATCGAGGACCAGATCAACGCCATGGGCGCCAACCCGCTGATCGGCCCGCACGCTCCGGCCTGGGGCGAGCGCTTCCCGGACCAGTCGCGGATTTACGATCCGGCCCTGCGCTCGCTGCTGAAGCGCGCCGCCGCCCGGACCGGGATCCCCCTGGCCCGCGGCGTGTACCTGGGCGTGTCCGGGCCGGCTTATGAAACGCCGGCGGAAGTGCGCGCCTTTCGGAAGTGGGGCGCGGACGCCGTGGGCTCCTCCACGGTCCCGGAGGCCATCCTGGCCAACGCCGCCGGACTGCACGTCGCCGGACTCTCCTGCATCACCAACCTGGCGGCGGGCATCGCGGCCGCCCCCCTGGCGCACCGGGCCATCCGCGCCGAGGCCGCCGGCGCCTCCGCGGCCATGACGGCCTTGATCAAAGGGTTCTGGGAGGCCTTTTGCGCCGGGCGGGCGGCGAGATAAGAAGATCTTCAGGGGTCAGAGCGATCAGATCTCAGGCCGGCCCCTGAGGCGCCCCGCTCCGGGGCCGGGGTTTATGCAGGGACGCTGTTGACTGCGCACGAGGGGGTGTCCATGAATATTCCACAAGCAAAAAGGCTGATCCGCCAGGCGGCGGCCGCCCGGCGCCGGGCCTACGCGCCGTACTCGAAGTTCCGCGTCGGCGCCGCGCTGCTGACCGCCGGCGGCCGGGTGGTCCCGGGATGCAACGTCGAAAACGCGTCCTACGGGCTGACCCTGTGCGCGGAGCGCACGGCCCTGGCAACAGCCGTGGCAGGCGGCCACCACGACATCCGGGCCGTGGCCGTCGTCGCCGGCGGGCGTCAGCCGGTCCGCCCCTGCGGAGCCTGCCTGCAGGTCCTGGCCGAGTTCTGCCGGCCGGACACCCCGATCGTTCTCGCCGCCGCCGGCCGGCCGGCGGCCTTCCGGGTGTTCCGCCTGCGCGACCTGCTGCCCCACGCGTTCCGGATGTCCCGGGCATGACCCGAGACCCCCCGTCCATTTTCCTTTATGGCCGCGCCACCGGCGTGTAGAATGCCGCCATGCTTCACTTGGAGTCCACCCCGCTAAGCGAGGGCGCCGGGCAAATTACCCGGCGCCTGCAGGATGCCGGCTACGCCGCCCTGTGGGCCGGCGGCTGCGTCCGCGACCTGATCATGGGCCGCGCGCCGAAGGATTTTGACATCGCCACCAGCGCCACGCCCGACCAGGTCCTGGCGCTCTTCCCGCGGGCGGTGGCGGTCGGCAAAGCCTTCGGGGTCGTGCGCGTCGCCCGCGGCGGCCACGAGTACGAGGTGGCCACCTTCCGCAAGGACCACGCCTACCGGGACGGCCGCCGGCCCGAGGGGGTCAGTTTCAGCGACGAGCAGACCGATGCCCTGCGCCGCGATTTCACCATCAATGCCTTGTTCTTCGACCCGGCGGCCGGCGAAATCCGCGATTACGTCAACGGCCGCGCCGACATCGCGGCCCGCACGGTCCGCGCGGTAGGCCGGGCCGAGGACCGCTTCGCCGAGGATCACCTGCGCATGCTGCGGGCCGTCCGCTTCGCCGCCACCCTGGACTTCTCCCTGGACCCCGCCACCTTCGAGGCCATCCGCGCCCACGCGGCCGCGATCGGAAAAATCAGCGCCGAGCGGATCCAGCAGGAACTGACCCGCACGCTCCTGGAAGCGTCCCGCCCGGGCGACGCCCTCGGCCTGATGCTGGAAACCGGGCTGCTGGCGGTGATCCTGCCGGAAGTCGCGGCCCTGCGGGGCCAGGCCCAGCCGCCCCAGTTCCACCCCGAGGGCGACGTCTTCACCCACACCCGGATGATGCTCAACGCCATGAAGTCCGGCCCGGCGCCCGGCCTGCGCCTGGCCTACGCCGTTCTGCTGCACGACATCGGCAAGCCGCCGACGGCCAGCCTCGACGCCGGCCGCATCCGTTTCAACCAACATGCGTCCGCGGGCGCGGCGATGGCCGAGGCCATTCTCAAGCGCCTGCGCCTGCCCACCGACGACCTCAAGGCGGTCACCCACAGCATCGCCAACCACATGCGCTTCATGGACGTCCGCAAGATGCGCCCGGGCACCCTGCAGCGGCTGGTGGGCGCGCCCACCTTCCCCCTCGAGCTGGAGCTGCACCGGCTGGATTGCGCCGCCAGCCACGGCGACTTGCAGAACTACGAGTTCCTGCGGGAGTTTGAGCGGACCTTCCGGGCCCGGCCGGTTCTGCCCAAGCCCTGGATCACCGGCCACGACCTCCTGGCCCTGGGGGTGCCGGCCGGGCGCGAGCTCGGACGTTGGAAAAAACTGGCCTACGACGCCCAACTGGAACGGGCCGTCGCCGACCGCGCCGCCGCCCTGGCCTGGCTGAAGAAACTCATCGCCGCCCGGCGCGCGGAACGCCCCTGAGGCCGGCGCCCGCTCACGGCGCCGCCGCCTTCCTGGCCTCGAACAGTTTGACCCTGAGATCGGCCAGGTGGACAAGGGCCTCGGCCTCCTGGCGCGCCGTGATGATCAGCTCGACGAGGGCGCAGGGCGGATCGAGGCGGCGCTTTTCGTCGCCGCCTTCCCAGATCGGTTCCTGCCAGGAAGGGCCGGCATGCAGCATGCGCCATTCCGGATTGTTCAGCTCCTTGCTCAACACCGCCCGCAGGGTTTTGCCCTTGGAATCCCTGACCACGAACTGGATCATCCCGGTCAGGTTGGTGTCGCCCTTGAACGCCAGGGACACGCCTTCCAGCTCCCCGGAAAACTCCACCGGCTTGAGTTCGAGGACCACGGCATCCCACCCCCGGGCCCACCGCCCCATCACCCCCAGGGCCGGCCGGTCATTGTACTGAACCTCCTCGTCGATCCTCGCGCCCGCGCTGGCGCTGCCCTCGACAATCACCCTGACGTCCTGCTCCTGGGCCAGCGCGCAGATCGGCTTCTCCGCCCCCGCCGCCGGCAGGCCCGCCGCCAGCAGCCAGGCGGCGGCCCCCGCCAGCGCCCATCCGGATCCGTGATGCATGGCCTTTCCCTTTCCCTGAAAAAAACAACACTTAAGGTTGAACCCGAGGAGCCCACCTTATACTATGGTCGCGGATGGGGCAAACCTTTTTGCGTTTATGAGAACCGGATTGGGGCGGTTTTTTGCTTGATTCCCCCCGGGCGATCTGTTTGGATTTCAAGGGTTCGGATGACAACCCCTACGGAGCCGTATCAAGGGCGTATTACGCAGGAGCCGCCATGGCAGACATGAAGACCATCAATATCCTGATCCTCTCAATCTACCGGGAGCTGGCGGAGGCGTTTATCGAGCCGGTGGCCGCCAACCAGAAGAACGAACTGCTCCTCGGCAACACCCGGATCGTCTTCGACATCATCGCCGGCGACCCCAGCCAGGACCCGACCTTCGAGGAACACGTCGCCAAGGCCAGCGCCATCGCCATTGTCACCCGCTTCCTGGACGTGCTCTCGCTGGACAAGATCAAGATGATTTACCGCCACCTCCCCAACGAGATCAGCGTGCCCATCGCCCTCTTCCTGCTGCGCGACAAGGGCGAAGTGGACTTCAAGATCAGCTGCCCCTCCTGCGGCCAGAAGTTGTGGCTGCGCGACATCGACATCGGCAAGCGCGGGCGCTGCCCGAACTGCAAGAAGCCGTTCATCATCCTTTCACAGGCCGACCATTTGAAGGCCCAGCTGATGCTGCCGGAAAGCGTCCCGGTGATGAAACTAGTCCGGACCGACGATGAATCCTTCCGGCTGGCCATCGCCCACTTGCTGGACTCCTTGTCGGTCGGCATCCGTCCGGCGGCGATGGACATGACCGCGGAGGCGCTGAAGAACGCCACCGTGCGCGTCCAGGTCCAGGACAGCTGACCTTTTCATGAAACACGCACGCGGAAGACGGACCGGCGCGGCCGGCCTGGGGTTGCTGCTGGCCTCCGGGCTTCTGTCGGGTTGCGGCGGCCCGTCCCCGGGGGGCGACGAGCTCGGCGACCTGATGCTCGACCTGGGCGGCAACACCGCCCTGCCGCTGATCTGGGTGGCGCCCTTGGGCCTGTTTGTCGGCAAGTACGAGGTCACAAACCGGCAATTCCGGCGTTTCAAGCCCGCCCACGCCAGCGGCCAGCATAAGCGGCTGAGCCTGGACGGCGATTCCCAGCCCGCGGTGAACCTCACCTGGAACGAGGCGCGGGAATTCTGCCAGTGGCTGACCACAAATCACAGCGTCATCAGCATGAAGCGCTACGAATACCGCCTGCCGACCGAGGCGGAGTGGACGCTGTTCGCCTCCGGCAACCAACCGGGCTGGGAATACCCGTGGGGACCGGACTGGCCGCCGCCCCGGGATTGGAATTATTACGGTCGCGAGAACCGGGAACCCGGCCAGAAGCTGGATCACAACGACGGCTTCCAGGTCGCCTGCCCGGTCCAGCGCAGCGGGGCCAACAGTTTCGGGCTGTATGGCGTGGGCGGCAATGCCTGGGAATGGTGCGAGGATGTCGAGGGGAAAGCCTCCCGGGTGTTCAAGGGGGCCTCATGGGCGGATTGCCATCCTTACTTTCTCCGGCTGGGCCGCCGCAGCAGCAACGCCCCGGATAGCCGCTCCATGACCCGCGGGTTCAGGATCGTGGCGGTTCCCGGCGAGGTGGACGTGGAGAGCCAGAAACGCCGGGAAGCGGAGTAGAACCTCCCTTCCCGCAACCGCGGTCGGGAAAAGGCGATTTTTTTCTGTGCAATCGGCGCCAACTGTGGTTGAGTGCTCTCGGGTGGCTGGCCGGGTCCGGTTGGGCGCCGCCGGCAAGGCGCGCGCCGGACACAGCGGGAACAAGCAGGTCATGAAAATCACGTTCAAGGTGCCCAAGGCGAAACCGGTCGGGCCGGCCCCGGCGGCGCCGGCCCAGGCGGCTGCGCCCGCCGCGCCGGCCTCCGGCCAGCCGGTTCAACCCAGGACCCTGCACATCACCCGCGTCCAGGCGGCCGCGCCGGGCGCGCCCCAGCCCATTGTGCCTCCCTCGGCGCCGCCCGCGGCGGCGGCGCCGCCGGTGGTGGTCCCGAAGGCCGTGTCGTCGTTTGCCAAAAGCGCCGCGCCGCAACCCGTGGCGGCCCCCAAACCGGTGGCCAAGCCTGCGGTCAAGCCGGCGCCGGGCTTCCAGGAAATCAAGTTGAAGGGCCCTGAAACGCCCAGCGTCGTCAAGTTCAAAGTCGCCCCGAAAGTCAAGGCGCCGCTGCCGCCCCGTCCGGCCCCGGCCGTGCCCGCGGCGGCGCCCCAGCCGCCCGCCACCGCGCCGGCCTCGCCGATCGCGGAAGTCGACAAGGCCGCCGGCGCCTTCAAGTTCTTCTGCCCGGCTTGCGGGCAGAAGCTGGGGGCCAAGCTTGACTGGCAGGGGCGCTCACTGCGCTGCCCGGCCTGCAAGGTCGCCATTGCCATTCCCACCCTGTGACGCCGCGATCTCCGCGGCGGACGTTCGGCAGGAACCTGCCGACACCCCGCCGCGGGTTGCCCGGAAAACGCCGGCGGAACGTGGCAGCCGTTTTGGCCGGAGACGAAAGCGCCCGAATCACTCGCGCGGAGACACAAGGGCGCAGGGCTGATCAGGAGCGGGCTACAGCAAGGAATCCCGGTTGCCCCGGCATCACGGCGCCCGGCGGGCGGAATCCTGGCAGGTCATCAGGCGCCGCAGGAGGGAATCGAAGCGCCGGTCGTTGCGGATCGACTCCAGGTCCGCGTCGTTGCGGATCCAGGCCGCATCCCGGTAGCCCAGGTCCACGGCGCGGCTGAGGGAGGAAAAGGCCTCGTCCTTGCGGGCGGTCAGGGCGTAGCTGCAGGCCAGGTTATACCAGACCACCGGCTCGCCGGGACACAGCGCGCTCAGCTCCAGGTCCGCCTTGAGTCCGTCCTCGTACCGACCGACCCGGGTGTAGAGGTCGCTCAGGGCCTTAAGAATGTCCACGTCCTGCCGGCAGCGCCGCGCCAGGCCTTCGAGAAAATCGATTTCTTTGAGCACGTGCGGGCGGAGTTTTCGCTTCCGTGTCTTCATAGTCCCGGCCTCTGCAAAAGCGGCACGATGCCAGAAAACAGCCGACGGGTCAACCCCGCGCCGCGGCTTGCCGGCAATTCTCATGATGGCTTGTACCTCCGCGACCTTGTGTCGCGCGCAAGGCGGCAGACCCATAATGAGAATTGCCGGCGCACCCTCAAATCACCGCGTTCAGGTTCCCGCCGGCCGGGGCGCCGCACCGGGGGCCGGCGTCGGCGGACGCGGCGCGCCGGCGGTTTTCTCGGGCTTGAGAATGATCACCAGGTTGTTGCCAAACATACGGGGCGGCATTTCCGGGACGCCCACGGTTTCACACTCCTTGACCAGCCGGTTCATCAGGGTGTAGCCCAGGTCGCGATGCTCGTTTTCGCGGCCGCGGAACAGGAGGGATGCCTTGACCCGGTGGCCGCGCTTGAGGAAGTCCAGGATGTGATTTCGCTTGGTCTGGAAGTCGTGCTCGTCCACGTTGACGTGGAACTTGATTTCCTTGACGACGGTCGCGACCTGGTGCTTGCGGGACTGCCGCTCCTTGCGGCTTTCCTCGTAGCGGAACTTGCCGAAGTCCATGATCCGGCAGACCGGCGGATTGGCGGTGGGCGAGATCTCCACCAGGTCCAACCCGCTGCTTTCCGCCAGGCGCAGGGCATCCGAGGTCGAAATGACGCCCAGCTGTTCGCCGGTGGCTGAAATGCAGCGCACCTGCATCACGCGAATCCGGTGGTTGACTCTGATCTGTGAACGAATGGCAGACCTCCTGGGTGATGGGTTGATCCTGCGACCGCGGTTGAATTAGCCTCTTGTCCGATCGTCTGCGGGTTGCATGGTTTCCTGTTTCGCTGTTTTTGATTGCATTTCCTTGGAATTTGGATTTTGGAACTTGGAATTTCTTCCGTCTCTTCCGTCGCCGGTCAGCCCGCCGCCGCGCCGGCCTCCTCCTTGAGTGTCCTCGCAAAGTCCGCGAGGGTGGACCCTCCCAGGTCGCCCCGGGCGCGGCAGCGCACGGCCACCCGGTTCGCCTCCTCCTCCTTGGGCCCGACCACCAGCATGTAGGGGATTTTCTCGAGCTGGGCGTTGCGGATCTTGGCCCCGATCTTCCGGGAGCTTTCATCTACCGTGACGCGGACCTCGTCATGCCGGAGCGTGTCGGCCACAGACCGGGCGTAGGTTTGTTGCTTGTCGGTCAGCGGCAGCACGCGTACCTGCTCGGGCGCCAGCCAGAGGGGAAAGGCCCCGCTGTAATGCTCGACGAGGATGCCGAAAAAGCGCTCGAGGCTGCCCAGGAGCGCGCGGTGGATCATGTAGGGCCGGTGCTCCCGGCCGTCGTCGGCCGTGAAGCCGAGGTCGAAGCGCTCCGGCATATTGAAGTCGAACTGGATGGTGCTGAGCTGCCACTCGCGCCCGATGGCGTCCTCGATCTTCAGATCGATCTTCGGACCGTAAAACGCGCCGCCGCCCGGGTCCGTCTTGAACGGGACCGCCTCGCCGGCCAGCGCGGCCTCC
>CAZVVD010000007.1:0-17081 GCA_964630555.1 uncultured Verrucomicrobiota bacterium
CATATTTTTCAACGCCTACGGCGGGGGCCTGTATTGCTCGGGCGGGTCGCTGGGCGTCTACAACTGCGTGTTCAGCAACAACTATCTACACCAGGTGGCGAGTAAATCGCCCGGCGGCGGCGGTTTGGCCGTGAGCAACACGGTCCTGACGGTTTCGGACACCCTGTTTGTGACCAACAAGCTGTCCGTCAGCACCCGCAATCCGGTCAATGGGGGGGCGTTGTTCGCAGGGGCCTCCGCCGTGGTCATCACCAACTGCGAGTTCCGCCAGAACCTGGGGATCACCTGGGATGGCAGCGTCTTGGGCGGGGCGGTGCATTTGAGCGGGGGCACGGCCGAGATCGGCGGGGCCAGTTTCGTGAGCAATGCGATTTTCAGTTACGGGGGCGGCGGTTCCGGGCGCGGCGGGGCGCTGTATCTGACCGGGGTGGAGTCGGCGGCATTGAGTTCCAATGCTTTCCTGGACAACAGCATTCCGAATGCGAACGGCGGCCGCTACGGGAGCGCGCTGTATCTGATAAACTGCGTCACGGCCGTCGTGGAGAGTTGCATCCTCGACTGCAGGGCCGCGAACCTGTACGCGGAGTATGTCTATGTCAGCGGCGGAACCAATATCACCATGCTGAATTCCGCTATCCAGAACAACAGCCTGCACCGGGGAATCGTTTACGCCGGATCCAGCGGCTCCTTGCTGACCCTGGTCAACTGCCGGCTCCTGAAAAACGGAAGCGACGGCCTGCAGATTGCGAGCGGCCCGGCCAGCCTGGTCAATTGCACCCTGGCCGACAATGCCGGCTGCGGCGTCGTCAGGCCGACGATGGATGACCTGACCGTGAAGAACTCGATTTTCTGGGGCAACGGGTTTGGCGGCATCGGGCACAATCACAACCTGGCGCTGTCCTACAGCGACTCTCAGGACTTCTGGGCGCCGCTGATGGGTGTCGGCAACTTCAGCGTCGATCCCCTTTTTGTCGATCCCGCCGCCATGGACTACCATCTCATGAGCCCCGCCGGCTCCTGGCACGGCGGGGCCTGGACGCCGGACGCCAGCCTGAGCCCGTGCCTTGACGCGGGCGACCCGGCCTCGGACTGGGCGGCGGAGGCGAAACCGAACCGGGGGCGGGTCAACCTGGGGGCCTACGGGAACACCGCCGAGGCCTCGCGCTCGGTCCGGGGAACGGTCTTACGGGGGTGGTGAGACTTTTCACCGGGTGAAAAACCAATAACGCTCCGCAACGGTGAGGACATGAGTATTACAAAAGACATATTGCGTGGGAACCATCTGTTGGCAGCCTGTTTGCGCGCAACGCTCTTTATCTTGGCGCAGGGGGCTTTTGCACAGACAGCCTACTACGTCACGCCGACGGGGGCCGATCCGTATGACGGCGCGAGCTGGGCCAGCGCCTTCAGCAACGTGCAGGCGGCGGCGGACGAGGCCACCAATGCTGGCGACACGATCTACCTCCAGTGGGGCGTTTACTCGAATGCCTCGCAAATCGAGATTGCCAACGCGCCGGGCCTGACGATCCGCGGCGGCTGCGTCGGGAACGGCACCAATGACTACTCCGGGACGAACAGCACCCTGACCCGGACTAACGGCGCGTTGATGCGGATCGTCTACGCCACAAACTCAACCTTGGATCTCTCGGGCTTGACCGTTAGCGGCGGTTACCAGACCAATAATGCCATCCACGGGATGGGCTTGTATCTCTCGAATTGCCCCAGCGTCACCCTCAGCAACTGCGCCGTCCTCAACAACCTGATCGCCTTCAACCCGGGGACCGCCTACGGGGCCGGGATCTACTTCAAGGGGGGAGCGCTGACCCTGGTTAGCTGTCTGCTGACGAACAACGAGGTGCGGGGGACCTTCAACTGCACGGCCATGTACGGCGGCGGCCTCTTCTTTTCCGGCGCGAACCTGGTCCTGCGCGATACGACCAATATCCGGAACATCGCCCGGACCTCCGCCGGTAGCGGCGGCGCCGGCCAATGCTACGGCGGAGGCGTGTACGCGACGAACGTGTCGGAGTCCATCCTGCTGACCCGCTGCCTGTTCGAGCGGTGTTATGTGGAGGCCGGGGCCGGCAACGGCTACGGCGGCGCCGTGCACTGGCTGGGAGGCAGTGGAACGGTGGAGAACTGCGTGTTCACCGGCAATTACGCCAGCGTGATCGGCAACGGCATTGCCGGCGGCGGCGCCCTTTATCTTTCGGGCATCACGGGCCTGACGGTGCGGGGCAATGCGCTATTGCAGAACTGGGCGTATGACAACGTGACCTGCTACGGCAGCGCCGCTTACCTTAGCGGTACCGACTGCGAAATGGACTCGAACCGGTTCGACAACGCCGGGCTTAGCGGTTATGCCGAGATGATCCGCGCCGGCGGATTCCTGCGGATGCGTCATTGCGCGATCGAGCGCAGCACGCATGACGGCCTGGTTTTCAGCGGCGCCAGCCTGGGCGTGACCAACTGCCTTTTTGCCGCTTGCGGAAACAACGGGCTGACCCTGGCCGGCGGCACGGCCACGGTGGTCAACTGCACCCTGGCGGACAACGTCGGGTGGGGCATCAACCGCACGGGAGGGACGGGGACGGTGCTGAACTGCATCGCTTGGGGGAACGGCGCCGGGGGCATAACGAACACCACCAGCCTCAACGTCGCCTATTCCTGTTCGCAGGATGTCCCCTACGGCTCGTCCAACCTGACCGATAACCCCCTTTTTTACTACACGTATTACCTCTCGGCGGCGGGCCTCACCGGCCAGGCATCCAACAGCCCCTGCATCGACGCTGGCGCCAATACGGCCGACTTCTGGGGGCTCACGAACCGAACCACGCGGACCGACGGCAGCAACGACACCGGCATCGTGGACTTGGGTTATCACTACGCCGGCGGAGCGGACCCGGGAATCATTTCCAACGGCACCCTCTACGTGGATGCCGTGGGCGGGTCGGACGCCAACAGCGGCCTTTCGGCAGGGGCCGCGCTGAAGACCATGACCAACGCCTTGGCGCGGGTGATCCGGGACGGAACCATCATCGTCGCGGCGGGGACCAACAACGCGGCGAGCGGGGAGACTTTTCCCCTGACCGTCGCGCAGCCCAATCTCCGAGTCGTGGGCGCCGCTCGCGATGTGACCGTTTTCGACGCCGGTTCAGCCGGCCGTGTATTCTATATCGTCAACATGGGGGTGGTCAGGCTCGAGAATCTGACCGTTCGCAACGGCTACCTTGGAACCGCCGCCAACGGGGCGGGCCTGTATCTCTCCGGCAACCGCAGCGTCACGTTCAGTAACTGCGCCATCCTCAACAACCTGATCGCGTTCGACCCGGGGACCGCCTGCGGGGCCGGACTCTATTGCAGCCCGGGAGAGCTGACCTTGGTGGACTGTTTGATATCGAGTAATGAGGTGCGGAATACCCTCAATTCCACGGCCATGGATGGCGGGGGGATCTTTTTTTCCGGCGCGTCGCTCACTCTGCGCAATGTCAGCAACATTGCCAATGCGGCCCGGACGACGTCGGGCGGCGGCGGCAGCGGCGATTGCTACGGCGGGGGCGTCTATGCGAGCGTCTCGTCGTCCGTCCTGCTGACCAACTGCCTGTTCGCCCGGTGCTACGCGGAGTGTGGCGGCAACAACGCCTACGGCGGGGCCGTCTACTGGACCGGCGGGAGCGGGACCGTGGCCGACTGCGTTTTCACGGCCAACTATTGCAATGTCCAGGGCAACGGCACCGGCGCAGGCGGGGCGCTGTACCTGTCGTTGGTCGCGCCGCTGGCGATGCGGGCCAACACGTTCCTGCGAAACTTCGCCTATGACGACGTGAACCGGTACGGCAGCGCCGCGTATCTGACCGGCACTGACTGCGACATGGACTCGAACCGGTTCGACAATGTCGGGCTGGTCGGCTACGCCGAGATGGTCCGCGCGGGGGGATCCCTGCGGATGCGCCATTGCACGATCGAGCGGAGCACGGACGACGGCCTGTATTTCAGCGGGTCCGCCCTGGGCGTGACCAACTGCTTGTTCGCGGCGTGCGGCGGCGACGGGCTGACCCTGGCCGGCGGCACGGCCACGGTCGTCAACTGCACGCTGGCGGACAATTCCGGCTGGGGGATCAACCGGACGGGGGGCACGGGAACCGTGCTGAACTGTATCGCCTGGGGCAACGGGGTGGGGGGCATCACGAACAACTCCAGCCTGGCAGTCAGCTATTCCTGTTCGCAGGACAGTCCGTACGGGTCGTCCAACCTGCTGAGCGACCCGCTGTTCTGCTATGCCTATTACCTTTCCGTGGCGGGCCTGCCTGGCCAGGCCTCGAACAGCCCCTGCATTGACGCGGGGAGCGGGACCGCGGATGCCTTCGGGCTGACGAACAGGACCACGCGGACGGATGGCAGCAACGACACGGGCATCGTGGACCTGGGCTACCACTACACCAACGGCGTGGATTCGAGCGTGCTGTCGAACAGCCTGCTCTACGTCAACGCGGTGAGCGGGTCGGACGCCAACAGCGGCCTCTCGGCGGGGAGCGCCCTGAAGACGATGACGAACGCCCTGGCGCGGGTGCTCCGGGACGGGACGATTATGGTGGCGGCGGGGACGAACAACGCGGCCAGCGGGGAGACGTTTCCGCTGTCCGTCGCGCAGCCCAACCTGCGGATCGTCGGCGCGGGGCGGGATCTGACGATTTTCGACGCCACTGCGTCCGGCCGCGTCTTTTATGCCGTCAACAAGGGGGCGCTCCGCTTTGAGAACCTGACCATCCGCAATGGCTACTTCGGGAGCGCCGATTACGGGGCCGGGCTGTATCTCTCGGGCAACGCCAGCGTCACTTTCAGCAACTGCGCGGTCCTCAACAACACGATCAATTACAATTCCGGGTCGGGCTACGGCGCGGGCATGTATGTGACGCTGGGGACCCTGACCCTGGTGGACTGCCTCTTGACGAACAACCAGAACAGGGGCACGTTCAATGTCGGCAACATCCATGGCGGCGGGATTTATTTCTCCGGCGCCAGCCTGCTGATGCGCCGGGCGACATTCCTGGCCAATGCGGCCCGCAACTCGCACCCCTACGCCAGCGGGCCTTGCTACGGCGGCGGACTTTATGGCAGCGCCACCGTTTCGGCCCAGGTTTTCGACTCCCTCTTCGACGGCAACTATGCCGGTTCCGGATCCGCCATAGCGATGGGGGGCGCGATCTATCTCAGCGCCGTGGCCGCCGATATCGCGACCTGCGTGTTCACCAACAACTATGCCAGCGCCAAGGGCTCGTCCGCCGTCTACGGCGGGGCGCTTAACGTGGCCAGCGCCAGCCCGCTGAACCTGGTGTCCAACGAGTTCAGGCGCAACTACCTGCAAACGCCGAACGCCACGCGCCGCGGCGGCGCTATTTACGCGGGCGGCGGGACCGTCAACATGCTCCTCTGCAATGTGTGCAACAATTACGCCTCCAGCACCGACGCGCGGGGCGATATCTACCTGAACGCCGGCACGCTGACGATGACGAACTGCCTGGTGGCGGCCAACCAGGGCAGCGGCCTGGTCGTGGCCGGAGGTGATGCCATCGTCGCCAACTGTACGTTCGCGGACAACACGGAGTTTGGGATCATCAACGCCGGCACGCTGACGGCCAGGAACTCGATCGCCTGGGGCAATGCCTCCGGCGGGATCGCCATTTACGGTTCGAGCACCCTCACCTACACGGACTCGCAGGAGCCCCTCGCCGGCCTCGGCAATCTCAGTCAGGACCCGTTGTTCGTCAACCCGGTCGGCGGCGACTACCATGAGAAGAGCACGGCCGGCGCCTATTTCAACGGCTTATGGAACGTGTTTGCGCAAATGAGCCCCTGCATCGACGCCGGCGACCCGGGCTCGTCGTTTTCCCAGGAGCCCAAGCCCAACGGCAAGCGCGTCAACCTGGGCGCCTACGGCAACACCCCCCAGGCCTCGCTCTCCTCCTCCCGCGGCACCGTCATCACCATGTGGTAATGCGCGAAGGGCAAAGCGGTAATGGGGAAGGGGTCCGGAAGGCAGAGCCGCAGAGCTTCAGAGAGCAGAGGGCACAGTGGAAGCGGCGCCCTCGCCGTATTCCTATCCCGAATTACTCATTCAGGCGGGCTGTGCCCGCATCCCAAGGGAGGGCGGGCATATTGCTCGCCGCGGCCGACGATGGCGCTGCCAGCGCCACAGGCACACTTGCCACGCCCGTGGCGTGGCCGGCCCTCCCAAAGCATGCACGCCAAAGCGTGCCGGTTCACGGAAAAGAGATTATTGTCAATCCGGCTGAGGCGGTTTACACTCACTGCTTTCAAGAACGGGGCCTGCCTGCGCCGCGGGGCGGCTCCGGCAGGCAGGCGCAGGCGTCCCGACGCCAGCAGGAGGCTGGTATGATCAAGGTTCTGGTTCCACTCGCCGACGGTTCCGAGGAAATGGAGGCCGTGATCGTGGTGGACACGCTCCGGCGCGTGCCGTGGCGCGTGACGACCGCAGGGATCGGGCCGGGGATCGTCACCGGCGCCCGCGGCGTGCGCCTGGTTCCCGACGCCGCCTGGGCGGACCTTGATCCCACGGCGTTCGATCTCCTCGTGATCCCGGGCGGGAGCGCCGGGGTCGAGGCGCTCGCCCGCGACCCGCGCGTGCTGGAGGCGGTGCGGGGGTTCGCTACGGCCGGGAAATGGCTTGCCGCGGTCTGCGCGGGCCCACTGGTCCTCCAGGCCGCCGGCGTGCTCGCCGGGCGGCGGGCGACCTGCCACCCGGAGGTTTCGCTCTCGCAGACCCGTCGCCTGCCGGACCGGGTCGTGGTGGACGGTCGCCTGGTCACCAGCCAGGGCCCGGGCACCACCCTGGAGTTTGCCCTGGCGATCGTGCGGGAGGTCGAGGGGGCCGCCGCAGCCGAGAAGCTGGCGAAATCAATGGTGGCCGCATAGTGAAAAAAACAATGCTGACCACAAAGAACGCAAAGGTCGCATAGAAAAGACGGGGCCTCACTTTGTGTTCTGCGTTCCATGCGGTTGAATTGAGATGCGCGTGAAGGACACATCCGACGTGCTCGCCAGCTGCGTGGCCATTGCGGCCGACGCCGCGGCCGTCTTCGCCGGCTTCATGCTGGCCACCTGGATACGGTTCGACAGCGGGCTCATCCCGCTCTTCCACGACCGCCCGCCCGAGCACCTCTATTCCATGTACGCGCAGGGGGCGGGGATCGCCGCGCTCATGTTCCTCTTCATTTTCCAGTCCCTGCGCCTCTACGTGCGCCCGCAGATCGGCACCTTCGGCGACAAGATCCCACGCCTGGTCCACGGCGTCGGCATGGGGCTCCTGCTCTCGCTGGCCCTGGCGTTCGCCCTGCGGACCGAGCCGCCGTTCTCGCGCCTGACGGCCCTGCTGGCCATCGTGACCATCGGCGCCTGCGTGCTCCTGGAGCGCTTCCTGCTGTTCCGCTGGGAACAGCGCCTGGCCCGCCGCCGGAAAACGGTCAACCGCGTCCTGATCGTGGGCACCGACGCCATCGCCGCCCGGCTGCACCAGGCCCTGCGGCGCGAGCCGCGCCTGGGCTCCCAGGTCGTCGCCTTCCTCAGCACCCGGGACGCGCCCCCGCACCCCGATATTCCCGCGGAGCTGCTCCGGGGGCCCATGGATCGGCTCAAGCCGCTCCTCGAGGCCGGCGCCGCCGACCAGGTCATCCTGGCCGATCCCTCCATCGGCCACCCGCGCATGATCGCCATGATCCTCGACTGCGAGCAGGCCCTGGTGACGTTCAACCTCGTGCCCGACCTCTTCCGCGTCCTGACCGACGCCGTGGACATGCAGACCATTGACGACATCCCCCTCCTGGGCGTCAGCCGGTGGCCACTCGACCGTTTCTGGAACCGGTTCCTCAAGCGCTGCGAGGACATCGCCAGCTCGTTCACGGGTCTGCTCCTGCTCTCGCCGTTCCTGGCCGTCCTTGCCCTGCTGGTCCGGCGCGGCTCGCCGGGTCCGGCCCTCTACCGCCAGGAGCGCTGCGGGGAGAACGGGAAACCGTTCGTGCTCTACAAGTTCCGGACCATGCGGGCGGACGCGGAGGCCGGGACGGGCCCGGTCTGGACGGTGGAAAACGACCCGCGCCGCACGCGGATCGGGGCCTTTTTGCGCCGGCACAACCTGGACGAACTGCCCCAGCTCTGGAACGTGCTCCGGGGGGAGATGAGCCTGGTGGGGCCCCGGCCGGAGCGGCCCTGCTTCGTCGAGCAGTTCAAGGAGGACATCACCCGCTACATGTGGCGGCACGTCTCCAAGCCCGGGATCACCGGCTGGGCCCAGGTCAACGGGCTGCGTGGCAACACCGACCTCCAGGAGCGGGTCAAGTACGACCTCTACTACCTGGAGCACTGGTCGCTGGCCTTCGATTTCAAGATCATCGTCAAGACCTTTTTCAGCCGCAAGAACGCGTATTAGCACCTGTTCAATCAGGAACGGCGAAGAACAACAAGAAAAGGATTTACCACGGAGGCACGGAGAAGAAAAGATTGCTTGAAATCGGGTTTTGAAGGACGCAAAAACCGATTTCAAGCAATGGCTTATTTTTGAGCAGGAGGGGAGTCCGCAAATCTCCCGTCCGTCTCCAAGCGAAAGTTTATTTGCCGAATTTGGGGTTGGCGTAACGCCAGGCTCAAATTTGACAAATGCTCCTCTTGTTTGCTCAGTGTCTCCGTGGTTATTTTTTCTTTAATTGGGTTGCGGGCCTGGCTCACGTTGGTCAGATCCGTCTCAGGCGGAAACCATGAACTCCGCCTATGGAATCTGACAAGCATGAATTCTTGAACCGCTGAACCGTGAACCATTAACCATCAACCATCCTCTAATGACATCCATCGCCACCGGCTGGCTGTACAACCCGACCTTCTGGTCAGCCGTCTGCGCCTGGTTCCTGGCGCAGGCCACGAAAATGCTGGCCTTCTACGCGCGCACCCGCCGGGTCAACTTCGGCTACCTGGCGAGCACGGGCGGCATGCCCAGCGCCCATTCCTGCATGGCCTCTGCCCTGGCCACCTCGGTGGCCCTGCGGGTCGGCACGGCCGACCCGCTCTTCGCGCTCTCGCTCGCCTTCGCCCTGGTGATCATGTTCGACGCCCAGAGCGTGCGCCGGGCCGCGGGCATGCAGGCGCGCATCCTGAACCAGATCCTGGAGGATTTCAAGGAGCGGCGCTTTTCGGTCGGCAAGCTGGAGGAACTTTTGGGCCACACCCGGATTGAAGTGGCCG
The DNA here is from genome assembly GCA_964630555.1 of uncultured Verrucomicrobiota bacterium. Lineage (GTDB taxonomy): Bacteria > Verrucomicrobiota > Kiritimatiellia > JAAZAB01 > JAAZAB01 > JAHIJO01. The sequence goes on from CAZVVD010000007.1 coordinate 9,250, forward strand.
TGGGCATGATCATGGGCGTCTTCACCGCCATGATCGTCCACGCCATTGCCGAGAGATAAGCGGCGAAGAATATTACCGCGGATGGCGCGGATAGCGCGGATGGAGGAGATCATTGGGGCCGGCCTGCCCTCAGGCCGGTCTTGTTGGTAAGCGGGGTGAGGGCACCCCGGCTCCACACGTAAACAGATAAGGGTGCGCGCTCGGGAAGCTTCGGATGATCAACCGCAAAGAACGCAAAGAACGCAAAGTTGATTCTGTTCTTTCTATGTGATCTTTGCGATCTTTGCGGTTAAAACATGCTTTCCAATTTTTATTGGTGAGGATGAGATCCTTCGCTGCGCTCCCGCCGTCGCCAGGCTATTGCGGGCAGGCAGGATGACATGGGCGGCTGACAGTGAAGTCCGTCGGTGGGGGCTATATGACCAGCCCGTGTCCATATGCTAAATCCGGATTTACGCTCGTTGAATTGCTGGTGGTGATTGTAGTCCTTTTTCTTTTAGCTTTTTTGTTTTTACCGACACTTGATGGTGTTGGCTCCCGTGAACGCGCACGCAGGGTCCATTGTTTGTCCAATATGAATGGGCTTTGGAAAAGCATGGCGTCTTGGGGGCTTGATCCAGCTTATCCGTTGCGCCCAAACTTTCCGACGTCAAACCTTGCTGGTCCGAATGGGACCTTCACTCTCATTGGCGGCATTACCCCCGAATTGTTTGTTTGTCCGACAGCGGCGGGTGATTACGGAACCAGGCCGGCCTCGAATTTATGCGCGGTTACCGCCAGCAACAGCAGTTACTGCTATTTCAGCGGTCGGACTGATAAAGACGGTGAAAAGGTGTTGCTCTGCGACCAGAACGGGCCCATGACGGTGCCCACCACAAATCACTGGGGGATGAATCATCGTGTCAAAGATTCCATATTTACCGATTATACAGACAGGATCAAACGTGTGCCTGCACAAGGCGGAAACATTATGAAGGTGTCCGGCGCCGGCATGTGGGTCAGCACGACGAACGATCCGGCCCTTTCCGCCGTGTGCATCACCAATGCTGCGATCGCGGCAATGTTCGAGACGAACACGAACACGGTCGTGTATTTCTATTGAATGGGTGGAAGCGACGCCCCCGTCGCTTCAGCTTTGAAATGTGCGCGTTCGTAGACGTCGGATGATCAACCGCAAAGAGCGCATAGAACGCAAAGTATTTTTCTTTCTATGTGATCTTTGCGATCTTTGCGGTTAAATATCCTTTGTTTATTTCGGTGCGTTCCAGTAACTGCAATTCCCGGGAGGATAGAATTCATGGTGTCACTGAATTGCCGCTGTTTGTTTCTCGCCGCCGCCCTGGCCCTGCTGGCGCTTTCCCCGCTCGCTTCCGCCGCCGAGGCGCCTTCGCCCGCCGGATGCAAATCCTTTCCCGCCCTGCGCGTGCCGGAGGGGGTGTCCCTGAAGATCGACGGCGCCCTCGACGAGTGGGCCGAGGCCGCCTCGTTCTGGCTCGATCCCCGCCCGGCCAAGGAGGATAACACCGTCGGCGCCTGCAAGGGGCCGGCCGACCTCTCCGCCGAGGTCATGGTCCTGTGGGACGAGCAGGCCGTCTACGTCGCCGCGACAGTCCGCGATGACCACGTCCGCATGACGGAAACCGCTCCGGACATGTACTGGGCCAATGACGGGCTGGAAGTCTTCCTGGATCTGGACTGGGAGGGCGACGCCGGCAAGGCCGAGATGGATGCCGACGATCTCCAGGTGATCCTCTGCCCGTTCTCCCTGACCAACCGGACGCCCGACGCCTGGTCCTCGCCCCAGGATTACAAGGGGCCGGTGCAGGTCAAGGCGTGTCGAACGAAAGACGGCTATCTCATCGAGGCCGCGATGCCCGTCCCGGACGCCTACCGCGCCAAGCTGAAAGCCGGCGGCGCGCTGGGCTTCAACGTCGCGGTGAACGACGCCGATCCCGCCCTGGTCAATTGGGGCGCGCCGGCCTGGAAATCCCAGTTCCTCTGGCGGCGCGGTCCGAAGCCGTCCGAGACCGCCACCACCCGGAACAAGCTGGCGCTCGTGGCCACCGCGGCAGAGCGGGACGCCGCCGGGTTCTGGCCCGGCCGCTTCGCGTTCGGGACGCTGCGGGAGAATGCCCGCGCCGATAGTCCGACCCCGGTGATCCTCTCAGCCGGCCGCCTGCCCGCGGAGGCTGCGGCGGAGGTGCTGGTCACGGACGCTGCCGGCAACAAGCGTTCGCTGGCCTCCGGCGTCAAGCTGGAAGGGCTGAAGGAAATTCCGCTGGCCCTGTCCGCGGAGCCCGGCCGCGTCCAGGTGATCGTCGAGGCGTCCGCGAAGGGCGAAAAAGTGTTCAGCGCGCAGTGGCCGATGATCGTGGAAAAAGTCATTGACGATTTTCCGGCGGTCCTGCCGGCGGGACTGACGAGCGAGCAGGCCGACTGGGACAAGTGGTTGGCCATCCCGTGGACGTCCAGCGGCGGATCCGGCCGGCTGCTGTGGTCCTACTGGGAGGCCAAGCCCCCGCGGCTCGCCATCCCGCTGGATGTTAAGGGCTGGTATGCCGTGTCCCTGGGATTCTGGTGCCCCGGCTGGGTTTCCAACAAGGGAGAGGAGCAGGGAATTCTTGCCGGGCGGCTGACCGGGGAGGAAGGGTGGGAAACCTTCCGCTTCCACGGCGCGGTGCCGTCGTCTCACAGCCGCGATTTCGAGGAGCAGTTCTGGCGCCTGGCGGACCTCACCGGCCGCAACCTGGAGATCGAGTGGAAACGCGGCAGCATCGGCCTGGCCTACATCCGCTTGATTCCCCTGACGCCCGCCCAGGCGGAGAAGGTCCACAATTCGCCGCGCCTGCCGTGGCTCTGGACCCAGGACGGTTTCGGGATGTTCGACAGCCGGACCGAGCCGCCGGAAAAGATCGTCTTCGATCAACTCGACCCCTTCGCCGGCACCGACTTCACGGATGTCTCCTGGTGCATCGTGGGCGCGGACCTGGCGAACTATCCCACGAAGCTGGGGACGCTCCTGGGCGCGAACGGCCTGCCGCTGGCGCGGCCCTGCGACCGCCACATCGCCGACAATATCAAGCGGCTGATCGCCACCGGCGGCGACACCCTGGCCCTGGCCGTCGGGCGCGCGCGGGAGAAGAACCTGAACATCTGCCTCTCGATGCGGCCGCAGGCCTGGATCCTGGAACAGCCGTTCGAGAGCGCGTTCGGGTCCGCGTTCTACTACGCGCACCCGGAATGGGTCTGCCGGTCCGCCGACGGGGGCCAGATGGGCCAGATGAGTTTCGCGTTTCCGGGTGTGCGCGAGCATTTGATCGGGATGTTTCTGGAGATGGCGGCGCGCAAGCCGCCGGCCCTGCACCTGATCTTCAACCGCGGGTTTCCCTGCAGCCAGTTCGAGGCGCCGGCGCTGGAGGAGTTCCGCAAGCGGCACGGCGAGGATCTGCGCAAGCTGCCGGAGCTCGATCCGCGCGTGGTCGAGCTGCGGGCCGGCTATGTGACGACCTTCCTGCGCGAGCTGAGGACGGCCCTCGACGCCCAGGGCCACAAGGAGATGAAAATCTTCGCCAATACCTTCCAGACCGAAAGCCTCAACAAGCAACTGGGGATGGATGTCGCCGGCTGGGCGAAGGAGGGGCTGGTGGCGCGCCTGATGCCGTTCCAGTGGGAGGCGCGCGCCAAGACCGTCCCGGACATGAAGTATTACCTCAAGGCCGTGGCCGGCACCGCCTGCGAGGTCTGGCCCTTCGCCTACAACGGCAACCTGCACGCCAACGACCTGTTCCAGGACCACCGCGCCCGGGCCTGGGCGCTCTACAGCGCCGGCGCGCGGGGGCTGTGCGGCTGGGACGCCAATCCTAACCTGACCCGCATGGATCTCGGCCGACCCGGCGCCCTGGAGGTGTGGGCGGAGGTCACCCGCCCGCTGCCGCCGGACCCGATCCGGACGCTCGGCGCGCTCGCCATGGACGCGCCCTACCTGCCGGGCGGAGGATTCTGATCGTCAACGAAAGAGAACGTTTAACATTCAACATCGAACGTTCAACGTCGAAATGTCCGGTCGTCGGAAATCCTGCTCCGTTTTTTCACCCTGAAGCGGACAGAGCCCGCACCCCAAAAGGATTAACCGCAAAGAACGCAAAGATCGCATAGAAAACAGGATCGTATTTTTACCTTTGCGGTCTTTGTGGTTAAATCATTGGGCTATCCATCCTTCTGTTTTTCACAGCGGTTTCTGATGTGTCAGGTACTCAAAAGAGCAGTTCGGTCACGCTGTGCCTGCATGACCTATTCCGGGTTCCGTGGTGGAGCGGCTTATCCATAAGACGCTGCTTTCTTCCTTCAGCGCGCCAGGGACGACGCGCTCCACCTGTGGCAAACCCGAATCAGTGTTTGATCTTGCCGGTGTAAGGACAACACTCTAATAGGCGAGGGGGTTCAAAACAGACAAGGAGCTTCGCTAATGCCCATCCATCGCAAGGCCTGCTCCGGCTTCCCCGCCGGGTTCACCTGGGGCGCGGCCACCGCGTCCTACCAGATCGAGGGCGCCGCCCGCGAGGATGGCAAGGGGCTTTCCGTCTGGGACGAGTTCTGCCGGCGGCCGGGCGCGGTCTGGCGGGACCAGAATGCCGACGTCGCCTGCGACCATTACAACCGCTACCGCGAGGACGTGGCCCTGATGAAACGGATGGGCCTGAAAGCCTACCGGATGTCGGTTGCCTGGCCGCGCGTGATCCCGTGCGGCACGGGGCGGGTCAATCCCAAGGGCCTGGATTTCTACGACCGGCTGGTGGACGAGCTTCTCAAGGCCGGGATCGCCCCGTTCCTCACGCTCTTCCACTGGGATTACCCCCTCGCGCTCCAGCGCCGCGGCGGCTGGCTGAGCCCGGACAGCCCCGGCTGGTTCGCGGATTACGCCGGCCTGGTGGTCGCAAAACTCTCCGACCGGGTGGGGGACTGGATGACCCTGAATGAGCCGGCCTGCTTCATCGACCTCGGCTACCGGCAGGGCACCCACGCCCCCGGGCTGAAGCTGGGCCTGCCGGAAGTCCTGCGCGCGGCCCACCACGCGCTCCTCGGGCACGGGAGGGCCGTCCAGGCTATCCGCGCGGCCGCTCGCACGCCGGCCCGCGTCGGCCTGGCCCAGGTCGGCTTCATCCGCATCCCGGCGACGCGCTCGGCGGCCGATGTCCGGGCCGCGCGCCGGGCGATGTTCGCGGTGACCGAGCCGACCCTCTGGAACAACGGCTGGTGGATGGAGCCGATCTGCCGGGGGCGCTACCCGGAGGACGGGGCCAGGCTGTTCGGCGCGGCCATGCCGGAGATCGGGCCGGATGACATGCGCATTATCTCCCAGCCGCTCGACTATTTCGGGGTCAACATCTACGGCGGCCTGCCCGTGCGGGCCGGGCGGAGGGGAGTCCCGGAGCTCGTGCCGTTTTCCGTCGGCCACCCGGTCAATGCGCTCAACTGGGAAATTCTTCCGGAAAGCCTCTACTGGGGCCCGAAGTTTCTCTGGGAGCGCTACCGGAAGTCCATCGTCATCACCGAGAACGGGGTTGGTCTCTGTGACTGGATCTCGCTCGACGGGAAGGTGCACGATCCCCAGCGGATCGACTACCTGGCGCGGTACCTGCGCCAGTTCCGCCGGGCCATCGCCGAAGGGGTCCGGGCGCGCGGCTACTTCGTCTGGACCGTTACCGACAACTTCGAGTGGGCCGAGGGCTTCAAGATCCGCGTCGGGCTAATCTACACGGAGTATGCCACCCAGCGGAGGATTCCCAAGGATTCGGCCGCCTGGTACCGGCGGGTCATCGCCACCAACGGACGCCTTCTCTGAGCCGCCGGTGACGTTCTGGGAAATATGGAAATTGAACAACAATCTGTTGAGGTGTTTTTCGCAAGCTCCCGTGCTTTGAGACGAGCGACCCCATGATAAATTCGGAAGAGTCAGATACTGCCCTATAATATGTTAACGCGAAAACACATCGCCATCCTGAGCTTCAGCTTCGTGTCGATCTTGATGCTCAGCATTATGGCCATATTGATATTCGTTGTTCCCCATTTCTTTCCATGGACACGATTCAACTGTCAAAACCAAGATGTGGATATCAAAACGGGAAAACTTCGCTTTACGCGATACATCTTGTTCTGTAAAATAACCGAAAAAGTAACAGACTCGCCTGTAAGCAAGGTTCTTCCGCCGGAATGTCTCTCAGGTGTCAAACCTGAATGGTATGCCGTTAATACTTTTTCTCCCGGAATTAAGTATTCGCCACGCTATATTTTCCACAGAGCAATTCATCAAATGTATGAGCTTAAAAATCTGTGGGAAATGGCAGAAGGCGAAGGGGTTGCTATATCAAACGAGATCAAACAAAGAACAGCCATTCACTTGTTAGCCCTCTGGCAATACAGCGGGGATGATTATTTGGCGGGATTCTATATTCTGGGACTGCATGATCTCTTAAGAGAAAATAAACGACAGAAAGTATTGCAAAGCCTGCCGACGCTAGTAATGCCTTTGACGGAAACAAATGGGTCGGTCATCGTGCAGACTGTGTTCTTTCCAAATGGCCAACCCCTGGAACGTGTGCATGGCTACTATGATTCTTCACAAAGACTTATCCGTCATGGTAACTGGGAACGGTGGTGGAGCGATGGCACAAGAAAATGTGTTGCATCTTACATCAATGGCAAGTGTCATGGACCGCTGTTTCAGTGGCAAGATTCAGGAGAGCTTTTTGCAATTGACACGTTCAACCATGGGGATTTCATCCATGGCCAATTTAAGAATCTTGAAAAACATCCAGATTACCTGCTGGCCATTCAACTACAAGGCCAATCGGTAAGCGACCAAAGTCAGCAACAGTAAGCCTCCGATTATCTTCAGTGCTTTCCAAAAGAAGAGGAAAGCGAGCGTGGACGTGCAGCATGAGACTGGAGACGGCGAGGGCTGTTCATGCTGTGGGTTATGGTCAGCCCCCCCAATCAGCAATCAGCAATTCTTCAATATTCCCTGGCCGCTAAGCTCTTTCGCCCGGCGGCCAGCGGCGCGATCGCGGTGACCGCGGTGAGCACGAGGAGCCAGGCGGCCGCGGCCAGCCAGCCCCAGCGCAGGGCCGCCAGGGAAAGCTGGCCGGTGACGTGCCAGTGGTAGAGCAGGCCGAAGGGCAGCACCGCCGCGATCATGTAGCCCAGGCTCAGCGCCAGGTTCAGCGTGCCGCCGAACCCCGAAACGATTGCAACCGGGTTGCTCGCCTTCAGGTCCAGGAACACCGCGCCCAGCCCCGTCGCCAGCCCGCAGAGGGCCGCCGACATCGCCGCCGCTAGGAGCAGGCCGGTCCCCTGCACCCCCCAGCTCACGTCCAGCATGGACCCGGAGACCGCCGCCAGGGCCAGGCTGATCGCCAGCAGGATCGCCACCGACAGGCCGTATTTCACCGCCAGCACCCGCCCGAGCGAGACCGGGGAGAGGCCGAGCATCCAGAATCCCTGGCCCTCCAGGCTCATCTGCGGATAGATGAACCGCGAGCAGAACGAGCACATGATCGCCGAGAGGCTGAAAATGTTGAGGAACGCGATCAGGTTGAGCCAGAGCGGCGAGAGCTGGTCGTAGCGCAGGTTGCGCAGGTTGAAAAAATAGATCCCCAGCAGGCCGAAGAAAATGAAGCCCTGCGTCCACTGCACCGGGTCGCGGACCAGCAGGCGCAGGTCCTTGAGCACCAGCCCGCGGCAGTCGGGCGCCAGGAAGGAAAGCCGGTCGGTCAGCCGGTCCGCCATCCCGCCGCTGCGCGGCGTTACGCTCATCGCCGGCGGCGACGCCGACC
>CAZVVD010000007.1:17091-25498 GCA_964630555.1 uncultured Verrucomicrobiota bacterium
GGGTTTTCAGCCAGCCGGCGAAGAAGCAGGCCTGGCCGGCCCGCTCCAGCACCAGGCCGGCGAAGAGCACGTTGGCGGCGAGCAGTCCGCAGAACAGCAGGCCGCGCGCCCACTGGTCCCGCGCCAGCGAGAGAATGCCCTCGGCCACCCACCAGCTCGGCCAGAGGGGAAACGAGGCCAGGCGGATGCCGGGCACCAGCCGCGAGAGCAGGAAGGAAACATCGTTCGATTCCAGCCGGATCACCGGCCGGAGCTGGACGTAGGCGACGGCGGCGGCGGCCAGGAAAAACGCGCCGGCCCAGACCAGCGGCCGGAAGCGCGGGATCCAGCGCACCGCCAGGATCGTGATCAGCATCCCCAGCTCCGCGCACAGCGCCACGAACGGCACGGAGAGCAGCAGGGTCCAGGCCACGAACCACGGGGAAAGCCCCTCGTGCCAGGCGAAGGCGCCGATGAAGGGGATGATGATGCAGAAGAACGCCCAGGAGGAAATCAGGGCGGACTCCCCCAGCTTGTGGAGCACGAGCTCGCCGTGGGAGAGCGGGCGCAGGAGCAGGAAGGCCGTCTCCTCGGACCGGTAGAGGGTGGGGTAGGCCGTGATGATGTTGGAGAGCACCAGCATCAGGCCGAGCCCGAAGTAGAACAGGGCGAAGAGGTGGCGGATGATGAGCGTGCCGATGCCGCCCATCGTGCTCAGGGCGTGGAACCCGCCGTAGAACAGCGCCCAGAGCCCCGCCAGCAGGCCCAGCCCGAAGGTCGCCACGAAAAGGATTTTGAAGCGCGATTGCTCCCGCGCCAGCCGGCGCAGGTTGAGGGCCACGTGCCAGTCCTTGTGGAGCAGTGCGTGCAGGGGGTTCATGGTGTCGTCAGTGCGGGGGATGTTCTGTCCTTGTCTGCAGGCGGTGTGTTGAATTTGGTTCGAATTCAACGCACGGTGGCACCTATGAGTTTCAGTCGTGATTGTCCTGTCCGTCAGCCGACGAATCGTGGGGGGGATGGTTTTGCTTGCGGCTATAGCCCTTTCCGTCATGGCAATATATATGGGGGCCGCCCATCTGGTTATCGCTGGCGGAGAACCAGGCGTACCAGGCGACGTCGACGACCGCCGGGTCGGCCAGCCCGTCGCCGGCGACGGGGCCGCCGGCGGCGAGGCTCCGGCCGGCGACAAGGACGATGGACAGGATGGCGAATCGTTTGAGCGTCACAACAGTCTCCGTTGGCACGGACGTGGAAGCGGCACCTTCGCCGCTTCGACTTGGATTGTCATGCCTTAGCATACCGGATCAGACCGGACGGTCACAGCAAGCTGAGGCCCTACATTTATGCCAAGAAATTTCAAAAAGTGGAAGCGACGCCCTCGTCGCTTCTGTCCAGAACGAAAAGCGGCGGGGGCGCCGCTTCTACGCTATTTCAAAGTTGTTTGAAGAAAAAGTCGCTCTGAAGTTAAGCAAAGCGCCTACTTCAAGGCCTAATTTATCGTACCCTGCCGCTGGCCTTCATGTGTCAGACGTGAGCGTAGGATTGCGTCAGCGACAGAAAAATGTCTTCCAGTTGGCCCTGTCCTGCGGTCTGCCGCTGCAGTTCGGCGAGCGTCCCCAGGGCGACCAGCCGGCCGCCGGCGATGATGCCGATGCGGTCGGCGAGGTGCTCGGCCAGGGCCAGGATGTGGGTGGTGAAAAAAATCGTCATGCCGCCCCGGGCCTTTTCGCGGAGGAGGTTGCGGATGAGCCGGATGCTGTAGGGGTCCAGGCCGATGAAGGGCTCGTCCACGAACAACACCTGGGGTGTGTGCAGGAAGGTCGCGGCGTAGATCACCCGCTGGCGGAACCCGTGCGAGAGGTCCTTGATCAGGGCGTGGGCGTGGTCCCCCAGGTTGAAGAGCCGGAACGCGGCCTCGCGTTCGGCGAGGACGCGTTCCCGCGGAATGGCGTAAAGGTCGCCGATGAACTCGAAGAATTCCGAGGGCGTCAGGCGCTCGTAGAGGAAGGGCGTGTCGGGGATGTAGCCGATCAGCGGCCGCGTGTCCGCCAGGTCTTCCTGCAGGTCGAACCCGCCGATCCTGACGGCGCCCTTCGTCGGCCGCAGGAGCCCGCAGAGCATCTTGATGGTCGTGGTCTTGCCGGCGCCGTTGGGGCCGAGGAAGCAGAACAGCTCGCCGCGGGGGACGGAAAGGGTCAGGTCCTTCACCGCCTCCAGCGCGCCGAACGATTTGGAGACCTGGTTCAGTTCGATCATGGGATGACAATTTTTTGTGTTCAGGGTTTGGGGTTTACCGGTAGCTGAAAGATTAGGATGATTTGTAAACTGGGATTGTTCCTGTATCAGGATATCCAACATGGTGTTGATGAACATCTCGCGTTTCGGTGTCGAATAGTCACGCGGGTGGTCCGCCCGATCTTTTTTCAATTGGCTCCACGGGGCATTTATAAAAGGTTTCACCATCGAATTGGTGGAACCATAGGGAACCCACCCCGTACCCCTCCCGAGAGGGGAGGTTACCCTCAACCATGAACCATCAACCATTCTTCCTGAACCCTGAACCCTCTATCCTCCTCCCCTTGTCACTCCGCCTCAAGAATATCCGCGCTGGCCTGGCCGATCAAGCCCAGGAGCTTGATCTGGTCCGCCAGCTCGCCCGTGATCAGGGACAGGTGCGTGGCGTCCACGAGCGGTTGGCCGAAGGTCGGGTCCAGTTCCACCCATTCGCCCACATGGACCGATGGCCAGGCGTGGTAGTAGAAGGCGCCTTCCGGCTTGCCCGGCAGCTCGGCATAGACCAGCCCGACGTGGATCCGGGCGGGCAGGCCGGCGGCGCGGGCCAGGGCCGTGAACAGGTAGGTGTGCTCGTTGCAGTCGCCTTCCAGCTTGCGGAGGACGTCCAGGGCCGAGGGCAGGCTGATGGCCGATTGCTTGGCGACGTGGCGGAATACCCAGTCGTGGATCGCCACGGCCGCTTCCCAGCTGTCGGTCCGGTCGCCGACGATCGCCCGGGCCTGTTGGATCATGTCGGGATGATCGGCCTGGATGAACGCCGAGGAAACGAGATAAGGCCGCAGTTCTTCCGGCGCCGGGCCGAGGGGCCGGGGATGAATCGGCGCCGGCTGGGAGAGCAGGGTTAGCTCAAGGCTGTTCGTGCCCCGGGCCTCGACGAGTTGCCGGTGGCTGGCGACGCCGGCGGGATCGAGGCCGCCGCCGCGCAGGACCAGGCGGATTTTCCGGCTTTCGCGCGGCCGGGCGATGCCGACGCCGCGACAGGGGACGGCCAGGGCCGCGAGCAGGTCCTCGGCCGGGAGGCCGTCCCGTCTCGGTGCCAGGGCCTGTTCCGGCGAGCAGGCCTGGAGCGTCCAGCCGAACGGCGTTTCCTGGCGGAGGATCATCCCCTCGCGGTTGATCCAGGACAGCGTTTCCAGGCCCTGGTAAAACATTTTCAAGACGGTGGCCTCGTGATCCCGGCCGTCGAGATGGAATAGCTCCCGGCGCAGGGCCTGCACCCGGATGTCGGAGGTGGTCATGGACAGGGGGTCGAAGGCCTTGAACGCGAACACTTGGCCCGGCTGGAGCCGGCGCATGGCCATTTCCGTCATCGGCGAGTAGACGATGGCGTCGTCGGGAATCTCCAGGCTGAAGAGGCGCTCGGCGCCGCCGGTGACCGCCCGGGCGCTGAATCTGCCGGGACCGGTGCGCCGGCCTTCCAGGCGGGTGACGTAGACGGCCGAGTGCATGACGGCGGAAAAGCTTTGCAGGCGGTAGGCGGCGTCCAGGGTGGCGCCGACGGAGATCTTGACCCAGTGGTCGAGCCCCATCAGTTTCAGGGTCAGCAGGGTGGTGTTGTTGACGGTATAGGATTCGTCCGGCGATTCCACCCGGCTGTCCACCCAGGTGTGGCTGTAGCCGATAGGGGTTTCTTTAAAAAGCACCTGCATCCAGGAATCGACCACCAGCGGGGCGTCCCGCAGGAGGGCGGGGTAGGCGCGGCCGGAGGCGGCAAACCATTCCGGGAAGGCCTCGTAACGCACCAGCCAGCCGGTCATGGCCAGCCAGAAAACGATGATCAAGGCACGGCGTGCATTCATGGACCGGGCGGCGGAGAAGGCGGCGGCGCGGTCAGCGCCCCGCTGGCGGCTCAACGGGCGGCCGCACGGCGAAGGTCGTCGTCGAGTTTCATCAGGAAAGCGATGTGCTTCCACTCTTCCCGGATGATGGCGTCGATCCGCTCCTGCCCCATGGCGGGGGCGACCAGGGCTTTCATGCCGGAGTAGAACACGATGGAATCCTTTTCCTTGCCCGCGGCCACGCCGAGCACGTGCGCCAGCGAGGGGTTGCCGCCCAGCGCCGCGGCGGGATCCTGGTCCACGCTGAAAACCCGGCGGTCGGCCATGGCGGTCAGATAGAGCGCCGCCTCGTTGGCCGGGTCGAAAATCACCGGCTCCTGGGCGCGGGAGTCCAGCTGCCGGCGCAGGTCGGTGAAAATGGCCAGGTGGCTGTCCTCCTGCGCGGCGAGCGTGGTCAGGAGGTCGCGGGCGTGGGCGTAGCGCCCAGCCGCAGCCCGGTAGAAGGCGGCGCCGTTGCGCTCGATCTGCTCCGCCATTGCATAAATTTCGTCGGCGTTGAATTGGATGGCCATGATTTTTCGCCCCGCGAAAAATTAGAACATGTAGGCGATCTTCAGCCCGCCGTGGCCTTCCTCGGCCGTGTTGACCGCCGTGCCGCCGTAGGCGGTGCAGCGCAGGCGCTCATGCGGGGCGTAGCTCAGGCCGCCGTTGAAAAAGGCGGGGATGCCGTCGTAGGGGTTGTTCTCGGGCTCCTGGCTGATCTTGGCCTCCGCCAGGAACGAAAACTGGTCGCTCAGATCCCAGATGAAGCAGGCGGCGCCGGAAAAGCACCCGTTGTCCCCGGTGTTGACGTCGTAGCGCCCGTCAAGGATGTAGTGGTAGACGTCGTGCACGGTCGTGCCCACGGCCACGCCGAAAATGCCGTCCACCTTGCCCTGGCTGAATCCGAAAATCGTGTCGGTTTTCTGGATCGGCGCCATGTCGTCGTCGTTGCCGGTCGGGAAGCTCACCTCGACGTAGGGGATGACCCAGGGATACTTGTAGGTGTATTCGTAGGCCAGCAGCTCGGCGCCCAGGGTCATGTCATTGAGGCCGCTCATGTTCTTGTCGCGGAAGTCGGACTTGATGAAGCGGAAGGGCATCCGGCCGTAGAGGGTCAGGTTGTCGTAAGCCCCGAAACGCACCTCCGGGGTGACCGTGTATTCGCTGCGCCTGAGCTCGAGCCCCTTGACGTTCTGGGACTCGTCGTAGCGCACGTAGGCGCCCAGCAGGTCCACTTCGAAGGTGTGCAATTCCGGCATCTTGTTTTCCTTGACGAACAGCGGCCGGATGGTTTCCGACTGCGCGTAGGCCAGGGAACCCGCCAGCAGCAGCGCCGTCACGACAACCAGGGTTTTCAATTTCATGCGCAATCTCCTATGAGGAATAGCAACACAAAGCGGTAATCTAGCGATCCGGAGGAGGGAAAGCAACCATAAATCTGGACACAAATGTTCCGGGCAATCGAGGGGGGCCTCGGTGGGCATCAGCAGATGCGCGGCAGATCCTCGCCGAGAGGCAGGCGAATGACCCGCTCCCCGCCGGCGGCAGTCGCCAGCAGGGCCGTTCCCGCCGGCGCGGCGGCGACGGACCCGATCACGGCGGCGTTGCGCCCGAGGGGATGGGCGCGCAGGAGCCGCAGGGCCGTTGCGGCGTCCGCTTGCGGACACACAACCAGCGCCTTGCCTTCGTTGGCCGCGTTGAGCGGGTCCAGACCCAGCAGTTCACAGACGCCACGGACTTCCGGACGGACCGGCAGGGCGGCCTCGTCCAGCCGGATGCCGACCCCGGATTTCTCGGCGAGGTCGCAGACCGCGGCGGCGACCCCGCCGCGGGTGGGGTCGCGCAGGCAGTGGAGCGCCGGGATGGTTTTCAGCAGCGGCGCCACCAGGTCCCAGAGGGGGGCGACGTCGCTCTCCAGGGCGCTCTCCAGGCCCAGGCGCCGGCCCATCACGGCGGCGCCGTGGTCGCCGAGGGTGCCGGTGACGATCACGACATCGCCGGGCCGGGCGTTGCCGGCGGATGTGTCCGTGCCGGGCACGCGCGCGCCGAGCCCGGCGGTGTTGATGAACAGCCCGCCGCCCTGGCCGCGCTCGACGACTTTCGTGTCGCCGGTGACGACCTGGACGCCGGTCTGCTTAACGACGGCCGCCAGCGAGGCGATGGCCCGGTCGAGGTCCCGGAGGGGAAGCCCCTCCTCGAGGATCAGGGCCAGGCTGAGGTAGCGCGGCTCGGCGCCCTGCATGGCGAGGTCGTTGATCGTGCCGCAGGCGGCCAACTTGCCGATGTCGCCGCCGGGGAAAAAGAGCGGGTTGACGACATAGGAATCGGTCGTGAAGGCCAGCTCGGTCTCCGGGATCGACAGGCAGGCGCTGTCGTCCAGCCGGTCCAGAATCGGGTTGCCGAGGCGGCGGAGGATCACGTCGCGGACCAGGGCCTGGGTGCGGACGCCCCCACCGCCGTGGGCGAGCAGGATCACGTCGTTGGCGCCGCCGCAGTTCATGGCGGCGGAAAGACTAGCGCGATTCCGCGGCCGGGGCAATGCCGGGTTTTGCGCGATCGGTTGTAGGGTGGGCACGTCCTCCCGACCTCTTTGAGGGTCGGGATGGAACTGCCCGCCGTCTTTTCGGATTTGGCGGGAAGCCCAAAGACCATTCCCGCCCTACAATTCGGAATGTCCGGGATCTGTTGTAGGGCGGGCAAGTCCGCTCCTGTGGACTGCTCCGCTTCGCCCCGGTGGCTGTGCGGGGCGAGCCCGCCGCCTATTTCCCGGCCCTGGCGGGAAGCCCGTCAGCCGACGGGCATTCCCGCCCTACAATTGGGAATGAGTCGGCACGGCAACCGAGCCTTCTTCGCTGCAAGCTACGCAGGCTGCCGCGGCTGCAAAATCATCTCCCGGCATAGCCGGAACCCTTTGCGGTTCCGGCTATGCCGGGTTGGGTTCAGTACACCTCGCGCTTCAGGCTGCGGATGGCCAGCAGCAGCCCGCCGAGGCCCAGCAGGATCCACACGCCCGCGGCATACAGGACCGGCAGGATGAACCGGTTTACCCCCAGATCCATGTAGGACTGGGCCAGGGTGATGAGGGGGAAAAAGGGATTGTGGTACATCGTCAGGTAGAAGATCGCTTCCTGGGCCGTCTTGTTGCCGTGCATATTCATGGCCATAGCCAGCGAGCCGAGCAGGGGCAGGACCGCGATCCAGCCGAAAAGCACGCAGCCGGTCACCAGGTAGGCGGTCAGCGAGCGGCCGAACAGGCCCGAGATCCCCAGCGAGAGCGCCGCCAGCGCCAGGCCGGCCAGCAGGTTGAGGCCCAGGCAGGTGAGGATCAGCGTCCAGGGCGGCCCGCCCCAGAGCGTGGCGGTGAAGAGGACGGGCAACGCCAGCACGCCGAGCCAGAGGATGAACGTCCAGGCCCCCCAGAGCTTGCCGAGGGCGACCCTCGCCGCGCTGGCCGGGGAATTGACCAGGCCGGCCAGGGTGCGCTGCTCGCGCTCCTGCGCGATCCGGCCGGCCGCCGCCAGCGGCGCCAGGATCACGAGCAGCCCGGCCTGGCAGAAGAGCGCGGCCCAGGTCAGCCCCTCGCCGATGGTCACGGGCTCGATCCCCCGGGAAGGGACGCCGAAAAGCGGCGTGACCAGCATGATCCCGCTGATGATACCCAGGGTGACGACGAAGAACAGGGCGATGAGCCAGAGGCGCTTCTCCCGCGCCCGCACCCGCAGCTCCAGCCAGTACAGGGGATTCATCATGGCCGCCTCCCCGGGGGCCGCGGGGGACCACCCCGCCCGGCCGGCCCGTTGTCCTGCTGCAGGACGTCCAGCACCAGCTCGGTCAGCTCGACCTGGCGGCGCCGGAAATCGTAGACCTCGACCCCGCTCTCGACCACCGCCCTGAGCAGGGCCGCCGCCGCGGGCTCGTCCGCCGCGGCGAAGGAGACGGTGTCCCCCTCCGGGGCCGCGTCGATCCCGCATCCGCCGAGCGCGCGGACCGCGTCTGCCGGCCGGTTGCAGCGGACCAGCCAGCGCGCGGCGGCGAATCCCTGCTGGAGCTCGGCGCGCGTGAAGAACGGCTGGCCCGAGGCCATGGTCACCCAGCGGCCCTGGTTGATGATGGCGAACCGGTCGGCAAGCTGCTGGAGTTCGGGGAGAATGTGGGAGGAGACCACCAGCGTGCGCCCGCTCTGCGCCAGCGCGCGCATCGCCTCTTGGGCGACGGCGGGGCTTTTCATCCAGCGCGCGTCGGTGATTTGCAGCGGCGTGGACAGCGGGATGAGCCGGGAAAACTCCCACCCCTTCGGCTGATACGGCGTTTTG
>CAZVVD010000007.1:25508-51810 GCA_964630555.1 uncultured Verrucomicrobiota bacterium
CTCTGCGCCAGCGCGCGCACGAGGTCCAGAAGCTCGCTGCGCGCGGAGATGTCCAGTCCCGCCGCCGGCTCGTCCAGGAGCAGGACGGGCGTGTCCGCCAGCAGGACGCGGCCCAGGGCCAGGCGCCGCTGCCAGCCCGCCGAGAGGGTCTCGACCTCGTCCTCGAGCCAGGGCCCCAGGCCTAGCAGGTCCACGGCGGTGCCGATGGCCGACGCCCTCCGCTCGGGGGGCAGCCCGTGCAGGCGGGCGAAGAATTCAAGGTATTCCCGGGCCGAGACGTCGGTGTAGACGCCGAGCGGGTCCGGCATGAGCCCGATCAGCGCCGCCGCCCGCCGCGGGTCGCGGGTGACGTCCGCGCCGCCGCAGACGACGGTTCCGGCCTCGGGGAAGAGCAGGCCGCTGGCGACCTTGAGGAGGGTGGTCTTGCCGGCGCCGTTCGGACCGACCAGCCCGAAGACTTCGCCGGGGCGGACCTCCAAGGAGACGCCCCGCAGGGCCTCGATGCCCGCCGGGTAGGTCTTGCGGATGTCCGCGAGGATCAGTGCTGTGGGCGGAATATTCATGGACTGGACTGTTTTCCCGGAGGATCGGACGCCGCCGCCGGCGGCAGCGGGAGCTGGATGATCCAGACGGCGCGGGATTCGTCCTGGGCGTCCGGCATGGCCGGCTGCGCCGCCGCCGGTCCGGCATCGAGCGCGGCGACGATCCAGGTATTGCTGAACACCGCCCTGGTCGCCGCACCGACCTCGTGCACCTTCCCGCAGTTCGGGCAGGGGTTGGTCTCGATGGTGTAGGAAGGGAAGCAGTCCCTGATCCGCTGGGGCAGCCCGAAGAGGTTGGTGCCGGGGCCGACTGGCACGAGCGCGGTCTGGCCGGCCTGCAGGTCGCCCAGCGAATGCCAGGCGCCGCTGTCCCAGACGTGCACTTTGCGCAGGGGCGCGAGGATTTTCAGGGCGTTCGGGCGGACCGCGCCGCCGGCGATTGCCACGGGGAGCGGCAGGTCGCGGAACCCGGCGGTTTCCTCGATGAAGAGCTGGCCGCGCTTGAGCCCGGCCAGCCCGCGCGCAAGCTGCCCGCCGGATTCGTCGAACCATTCCGGACCGGCCGGGGCGGAACCGTAGCGGCCGGGCAACACGAAACTGCCCGCGGGCAAGTTCCAGGCAACGGTCCGCTCCTCGAAGGTCAGGCTGCGGTTGACGCTCCAACAATAGACCTCGGGCCAGCCGGCGACCGCGAAACGGTACTCGGTGAGGTCGGTCTGCGGTAGGCGCGGCAGCAGGAGCTGGCCGCCGGCCAGGCTCGCGCAGGCAATGGCTGCCGCGGCCGCCGGGATCAGCCACCAGAGCGCCAGGCGGCGGGCGCCCTTCAGCTTCCAGAACGCCACCGGCAGGCCGATGCAGGCCAGCCCGAAGAAAAGGCCGAGCATGCCGATGGTCCAGCCCAGGTACCGGCCCTTGAGCGACTGGAACAGGTCGCGGTGGTTCTCCAGGACCGCCACGGGATTTGTCAGGCCGGGCAAACTTCCGAGGTAGGCGTCCCAAAGAGACTCCTGGTCATGGCCCAGATGCTGCTTGCCCTTGTCCTCCCGCCCCAGCGGCAGGGTGACTCCCCGCAGGCCGCCGAGGAGCACGGGGCCCGGCCCGGGAACTCCTGCCGCGACGGCCAGGTTGGAGACTGTGGACTCGCGCCCGAAAATCCAGATGCCCATCAGGAGCAGGCGCCGTACCATGGCCGGGGTCAGGGGCTCCTTCCCGGCGGCGTCGGCGGAAACCCACAGGGCGACGGCCTCGGCATATGGCTCCATGAGGGACGGAAGCTCGCTCACGGTCTCCGAGTGGTTGATCCCGGCGGACTCGCGCAGGTAGCGGTCGGCCTCCGGCTCGCCCATCACCCAGGCCGTGCCGCCGCCGTAATAAACTCGGCCGGAGTGAAACAGTTCGACCGCCTGTTTCCGGAGGAGGACGGTTCCCCTTGCGTCCCGCACCTCGCACAAGCAGGTGAACAGATTTTCGTTGTTTCCGTGGCGGAATCCGCCCATGCCGGCGCGGGGAAGGATGAACGGCAGGGCGAAGCGTTCGGCGGGCGGCAGGCTGGCGACCGACCAGCTTCGCCGGAACCGCTCCAGCCGGAGCGGCGCAGCGGCATTCAGCAGGCCCATGGGCTCATGCCACTTTAGGGCCGCTTTGTTGGTCGCGGCCGCGTGAGCCCGTCCGGTCGGCGGGAGCAGGTCCTCGATTTCCACGGGATGGAATGTCAAGGAGACCGTCAGGGGCCCTGGCGGCTGGATTCCGGTATCCTGCAGCAGGATCATCTGCCCGAGGTATCCGCCCGAGGGGCGCGCGGGGACCTCGTAGAACTCATAGTCCCCGGCGGCGGGATGGAAAGGGCGCAGCTCCGGGCGGACCTGCTGGGTCTGCTGTACGCATCCGTTGGAGGCCGGCTCCAGGATGAGCGCAAGGGGAGCGCCGGCTTCCGGAGCCGCGGCGATCCAGTCGCGGTAGGAGAGGGCCGGGGCCGCCGAGGCCAAGGGGCCTACCGCCAAGCCCACCAGGCATATCCGGCGGACGGCTCGTTTCATCGGGACCCTTTCGGCAGGCGGCCCCCATCGATCCTGCGGCGGCAGAGCCGGGGCCAGCTGTTTCAAACTATAACCTGCTGTCACCCTGAACGCACGAATAATTTAGCTCAAAATGGTCATCCGGATTATCGAAGGGGTAAATAAGACTAACGATCGTCATTCTTATTTTACCAGAAGGAACGAAGTGCCAAGGCTGAAACTTGCGGAAATAAGCCGGCGTTGGCTTCGCATTACGGGGAGGCGGGGGTGTTTTCAAGCTGGCCGGTGCGAACCGGGGCGCCCGGCCGGGCGAGGCTGGGAAGCCCAGATCTCCCGGATGGCGTCCTCGTCGCCGAATCCGCCGGGCACGGCCGGGCTGGGATGATTGGCCCAGTACCAGTTCAGGCCGCGGGCCGGCGGGCCGATCATGCGGCTGCCCGGCATCTGCAGGTAGCCGTTGGGGTCGTGACTGCGCACCCAGTCCCAGGCGTAGCGCAGCCAACGGCGCCGGTAGTCCGCCGGCTGGTGCGCGAACCAGCTGATCTCGTCGTAGCCCCAGATCCAGTGCCGCCCGGTGTTTTCCCCGGGGTGCCCGCTGAGCTCGAAATTGTCGAATTCCACGAGGTAGGGCAGGTGCTCGCAGCGCCAGCCGCTGGGGGTCAGCCCGCCGCGGCTGCGGCCGTAAATGCTGTCGAGATGGCCCATAAGAAATACAGCTTCCTCCGGCTTGTCCGGCACTTCCTCGAGGCGCAGGGGGAAGGAATGAAAGTCAAAAAGCAGGCGCCCGTCGTAGAACAGGCCGCCGCTGGGCACGTGGGCGTCGCAGAGGACGAAATGCCGCCGCGCGCCCTTGGCGGCGCGCCGGCGGACACGGGCCAGCATGTCGGCCCAGTGGCGGTGGTCCGGATCGCGGTGGTCCATGAGCTCCACCTGCCCGAAGTGGATCGCCTCGACGCCGATCTCGAAGTAGCGCACGGCGGCATAAACGAACCACATCCGCGTCTCCAGCCGGCTCATGTCGGGCACCGACGAACCCGGCCCCCAGTGGTCGGTTTCCCAGGATCCTGCGGGATAGAGCATCTCCGCGTAACGGAAATTCCTCGTTTCCGCGGGCAGGCCGAACTCGGCGAAGAGCCACTCCGGGACCGGGACCTTTTCAATGTCCGGCGTCACGGCCTCAAAAATGGCCGCCTGCAAAATCAGATCGGGGTCCCGGCGGTGCGCCTCCTCGGCCAGGGGCCGCGCCGTAGCGAGGACCGCGTCCAGTACGCTCTCGTGTCCCCAGCGGTAGATCGAGCGCCCGGCGAACTTGACCCCGCCCTGTGCGAGCAGGCGCAGGTTGTCCTCCGGGCTGCCGATGCCGCTGAGCCACTCGGCAAACGTGTTGGCCCGGGCGAGGTGGTTTTCCAGCGCCTCCCGTGAGATTGCGCCGTCAAAGGCATAGTTAGGCTTCATTTTTTTATGCGATCATCGCGCGTCATATTTGAGTTGTCCAGCCCGTAGCACCGCATTCCAAGAAAGAATAATTGCTCCCCCCACGAATTCAGGGCAACCACGAATTGAGATGGTCCCGATCGCGCAGCAGCCGGATATCTTTTTGGTCTTTACGATTTGGTAATGTGGGAGCCGCCTGAGTGCGCCGATTTTTTATTAAGGCCTGATGTCCTATTCGTGGTTGTCCCGAATTCGCGGGGATATGATCCAATGCCGTGTCGAATCAGGCTTGCGCATACCTGAAATAAGCCGCGCAGGTCCCCTCGCTCGACACCATGCACGCGCCGACCGGCGTCTCCGGCGTACAGCGCGTCCGGAACAGCGGACACTCCGCCGGTGTGCGCGCGCCCCGCAACACGTCCCCGCAGAGGCAGCCCGCCGGCTCCGCCGGCGCCGGCAGGACCAGGTCCGGCCAGCGGCGGAGCGCGTCGTGTGCCCGGAAAGCGTCCCCCAGGCGCAGGCCGCTGCCGGCGATCACGCCCAGCCCCCGCCAGTCGCTATCGCAGGGCTCGAAGACCTCGTCCAGAATGGCCCGGGCCTCGGGGTTCCCGTCCGGGCCGACGCCCCGGGTGTACTGAATTTCCACCGCCGCCCGCTTTTCGACGAGCTGGCGCAGTAGCATCCCGATGGCCGCGAGCATGTCGCCGGCCTCGAAGCCCGCCACCACGCAGGGGATGCCGTGCTCGCGGCAGATGAATGCGTAGGGCCGGCTCCCGATGATCGCGCTGACGTGGCCGGGGCAGAGGAAGCCGTCAATCTTCACGTCCCCTCCGCGGAGCAGGGCGGCCATGGCCCGCGGCATGGTCTTGTGCGCGCAAAGGACCGAGAAGTTGGATTGGTTGCCGGCCACGGCTTGCTTGAGGGTCCAGGCCACGGCCGGCGCCGTGGTCTCGAAGCCGACCCCGAGAAACACCACCTGCCGCTCCGGGCGCGCCCGGGCCTCGGCCAGGGCATCCATCGGGGAATAGACCACCTTAACTTGGGCGCCGCGCGCCCGCTCACGCTCGAGCGAACTTTCCGTGCCCGGCACACGGAGCAGGTCGCCGAAGGTGGCGAGGGTGACGTCCGTCCGGCGCGCCAGGGCGATGGCGCGGTCGATGAACGCGGTGGGGGTGACGCAGACGGGGCAGCCGGGCCCGGAGAGCAGGCGGATAGCGGCCGGCAGGAGTGCGTGCAGGCCGGAGCGGAAGGCGGTCATGGTGTGGGTGCCGCAGACTTCCATGATCCGCGCCGGCCGCCCGAGCCGGTCCGCCATCTGATGAATGGCGTCAAGATGATGAACGGAGGCCATAACAGCAAAAAAGATTCACCACGCAATGCACAAAACACATAAAATGCTTCTCTTCATGTTTCGTGCCTTTCGTGTGTTTCGTGGTAACCTTCCGATGCTTGACCTGATGGTCGCAGTCCTGCCCTGAACCCCTTGCCTACTGTTTGAAGAAGATGGGGTTGCTCCAGGCGGTGCGGCCCTGCCGGTCCACGACCTCGATCCGCGTGTACCTGACGCCCCGGGGCGCTTCCCAGTTGGCCCGGGTCAGGGCGCGTCCGGCGGCCACAAGGTTGCGGCCAGTGCAGCGGTTGGCCACGAAACTGATCCGCTGGGCGGGTGAGCAGGCGACCGTGATCTGCCGTCCGCGGATCGCAATGTCCCGGATTTCCGGCCCCTGACTGGAGTAGAAACAGCCCCGGCGAATGGCGCCCAGGATGGCCGCGGGTGTCCGCGCGCTGGCCTTGACCATAATCCAGCCGCGCCCGATGTTGGCGTCCCAATGCGTGTCGTCGGCCGCCAGGCCGGCGAGACAATGCCCGGCGTCCAGCAGATCATCCCAGTGCACGGCGCTGTATCCCTTGGCGATCATCATGTCGCAGACGGTGTTGTAGACCTCCATTCCGAGCAAGGTTCCCTTCAGGTCCAGGAAGAGCCCGCTGCGATTGCCCGACCAGTAGGGGTGCGCCAGAATCAGCAGGGCGTTGTCGCGGCGGGCTTGCCGGCGGAGCGCGGCCCACGAACGGCAGGCCGAGCGTTTCCACTCGCTGCGCAGGCCGAGGCAGACGACGTGGTAAAAATTTTCCTGGAACGTGAAGTCCAGTTCCTGGGCCGGGATGAGCAGGGGCCGCGCCGGGAGGCCGGCCGGCGGCACGGTGCGTTTCCAGTGGTCGGTGAGAAACACGAAATCGTAGCCCAGCTTTTTGTAGCTCGCCCCGATTTCGGCGGCGGTCAGGGCGCCGTCAGACGCCCTCGTATGCGTGTGGGTGTTGCCCTTGAGCCAGAGCCCCTTCTGCTTAAACGGATTTGTGAATTGCATTGCATCCTTTCTGGTTTTGCCTGGAATAAAGATTCGGATTGTTTTACCGCAGAGAACGCAAAGAACGCAAAAAAGATACGATTTGTTTTCTATGCGATCTATAAGTTCTTTTGCGGTTATCATCTCCGGCGTATTGTTCCGCCAGGGCTACCCGCGGCCGAGGTCCAGCCCCCGCGTGATCTCGTTGTATTCCCGGACGTCTTCCTCCGACCATTTTCGGATCGCGAACCCGGCGTGCACGAGCACGTAGTCGCCGAGTTTCGGCTCCCGGATGAGCGAGACCACCGCCGCGCGGCGCACGCCCTGGACCTCTACCACGGCGTTGGCCCCGTTCAGCTCCACGATTTGGGCTGGAATGGCCAGGCACATAAACGAGCGGGGCTCCTGCACCCCCTGCTTTTCATCGGGGTTCCGTCCATGCCGCGCGGTGTTATCCAACAGCCGCAAGCAGGCCAGCTTGGTTTGTGTTTCCGACGGCGGCGTTCCGAGGCTTGTCCCGTTTTCACTTGATCAAGCGGCTGACCGCCTTGAATTCCGGGCAGGCGGAAGTTTCCAACAGTTCGAACAGCGCGCTTTCCACGCTGGAAACGACGCCGCCGGCCGTCCGGATCCGTTCCAAGCCGACCGTCCGGTCGGACTCGGAACGGGAGGACACGGCATCCGCGGCCACCTGTACCGCGTAGCCACGCGCCACCAGGTCGGCCACGGTCTGGAAAACGCACACGTGGGTTTCGATGCCGCACACTAGCACCTGGCGGCGTCCAAGCGCTTCGAGGGCGGCCATGAAGCCGGCGTCCCGGCAGCAGCTGAAGGTGCGTTTGGCGATGACGGGGGCGCCGCCCAGCGCCCGGCGCAGGCGCGGCGCGGTGGGGCCCAGGCCTTGAGGGTATTGCTCGGTGGCCAGGACGGGGATGTTCAGGAGGCCGGCGGCGCGGACCAGTGCCGCCGCCTTGACCGCCACGGATTCGGCGGCGAACACATGCCCAAGCAGCTTCTCCTGGAGGTCGATCACCAGCAGCGCAGCGGAATGCCGTTGAAACATGCCACCCCCCCGTGCAATAGCCCGCTTCCAACTTGGTTTTTCGCGATCCGGATGCGGTCCGGCAACCGGGCGCTCCGCAGGCCCGCTTCCGGCGCCCCGGCAAACCCTGCCCGCAAACAGGCGGTTTTCGCGGTCGGATCGCGCTCTTGACTCCGCCGCCCGGAATCCAAATACTCCCCACTATGCCTGAAATCAAACAGGAGGAAAGAAAAAAACCGCGCTGGATCGTCATCCAGGCCGTGGCGGCGGTCATCCTGGTCGGGACATTCCTGCTGACGCTGCCCTGGGCCAGCCGGTCGGGCGAGTGGACGCCGCCGCTGACAGCCCTTTTCATGGCCACCAGCGCAACCTGCGTGACCGGGCACACCCTTGTAGACGTGGGGGTCTATTTCTCTCCGTTCGGACAGGTGGTGTTGCTGGCCCTCTGCCAGGTGGGCGGCTTGGGCTTCATGACCCTGGCCACTTTCCTTTTGGTCCTGGCCGGGCGCCGCTTGAGTGTCCAGAGCGAAATGACCTTGATGAGCACCCTGGGTGTGGAAGAGGCGCATGAAATCAGGATTCTTCTCTGGCGGACGGTGTTTTTTACCCTGGGGGTCGAGGCGCTCGGCGCGTTGATCCTGGCGGTCCGCCTGGCGGCGGCGCACGGCCTGCCGGCGGGGACCGCCTTGTGGCACGGCGGGTTTCATGCCGTCAGCGGCTTCTGCAACGCCGGCTTCACCCTCTATCCCGACAGCCTGGCCGGTCTGCGCGGCGACCCGGTCATCCTGCTGACCATGACGGTCCTGATCGCCCTGGGCGGCGTCGGTTTCCTGGTGGTGCATGATTTCGTTCGTTCCCGGGCCTGGCATCCGCGCCGCGCCCGGCGCGGCCGGCTGGCCCTGCATTCCCGGATTGTCTTCTGGGCCACGGGGATCCTGGTGGCGGGCGGCGCGGCGCTGTTCGCGATCCTGGAGTGGCACGGCAGCCTGGGCGGGCTGGGCACGGCGGACCGCCTGGTGTGTTCGCTGTTCCAGTCCGCCAGCGCGCGCACGGCCGGATTCAGCATGGCGGACGTCGCCCAATGCCAGCCGGCCACCCGTTTCGCGCTGACCCTGCTGATGTTCATCGGCGGGGCGCCGGGCTCGGCCGCCGGCGGCATCAAGGTCACCACCGCCGTGATTCTCGTGGGGGCGATGCTGACTATGATCCGCGGGCGGCGGGAGATCGTGCTATTGGGCCGGACCATCACCGCGCGGGGCGTTGAAGCGGCGCTGGCCGTGTTCATGACGGCGACGCTGGCGCTGGTGGGGTTATACGGACTGCTGCTCCTGACCGAGGCCCGGAACCTGGCGCTTCCGCAGGCGGGCTTCACGCCCGACTTCCTGTGGTTTGACGCCGTCTCGGCGTTCGGCACGGTGGGCCTCTCGACGAACATCATGCCGGCCCTGACGGCGGCCGGGCATCTGGTGGTGATTGCGGCCATGTTCATCGGTCGCTGCGGGCCGCTGACGGTGGCCCTGCTGGTGGGCATCAAGGAGCAACGGCAACTGTTGCGGTATCCCGAGGAGAATGTCATGGTCGGCTAACGGCGGGCGACCCGATCAATCAGGATGTTTTCAGTTCAATAACGGGAGGGGCGAACCCATGCGAAGAATAGGCATCATCGGCGGCGGCCAGTTCGGTTCCAGCCTGACCCAGGCCCTGGTGAAACGCGGGGTGGAAGTCCTGTTGCTGGACCGCGACCGGGGGGTGGTGGACCGCCTGGCGGGGATCGCGGCCAAGGCCATGGAGGGCGACGCCACAGACGAGGACACCCTGGACGCCGCCGGCTTCCGGGACTGCGACATCGTGGTGGTGGCCATCGGCGCCGACCTGGAAAGCAGCGTCCTGACCACGCTCTCGCTCAAGGAAATGAAAATCAAGTGCGTGGTCGCCAAGGCGAACAGCGACAGCCATGGCGAGGTTTTGCGCCGCGTCGGGGCGGACCGGGTGATCTATCCCGACCGCGACATGGCCGACCGGCTGGCGCGGATGCTGGTGGCGCCCTCCGTCCTGGACTACGTCGAGGTGGCCCAGGGGGTCAGCGTGCTGGAGATCGCGGCGCCGCTGGAATTCGTCGGCAAGACCCTGGCCGAGTCCAATCTCCGCAAGACCTACGGCGCGACGGTCCTCGTTTTGCGGCGCGCGCCCCAGCCGGACGGCAGCCAGGAGACGATTGTCAGTCCCAACGCCGACGACCAGATCGAGCTGGGCGATACGATGGTGGTTTTCGGCGCGGACGACAAGCTGGCCAAGCTGGAGAAAGAGCTGGCGTGAAGCCCGCGGTTCCGGCGCCGGCAAACCGGGCGGTCGCGGCCGCCCGTCAGGCCGTCCGGGGAAATTCCCCCTCGGGGTTGCCGCAGACCTCGTGGAGGAGGGTCATGAACCGGCGCAGGCTCTTGAAGGACACCAGGGGCTGGAGGCCGTGGTCGCCGTTCGGGAAGTAGCCGCCCTGGCGCAGGAGCGCCGGAACCTTGCCCATGATCTCCGGTTCAAGCAGGGCCTCGTTACCCGCGTTGACGACTTCCTTCTCCAGCCCGCCGCCCAGCACCAGGCGCGGGTGCCTTTGGCGCAGGGCGAAAAGATCATTGCCGGCCTTGACTTCGTTGGGATAGAGGAAGTTGATGCCGCGCCGCGCGGCGCAATCGGCGTATTCCATGATATTGCCGTCGCTATCGACGCCCCTGACCGGAACCCCGGCGGCGCGGGCGCAATCGCAGATCGCCGTGTAATAGGGTCCGCAGAACTCGTCGAACAGTTTCGGCGAAAGCAACATGCCGTGATTATAGCATAAATCCTCGCCGAGGATGACCGCTTCCGGCTTGAGCCGTTCCACCAGGGGGAAAAACACCTCGCGCGCCGTCTGCGTCAGCCAGCCGATCATCTCCCGCACGAGTTCGGGATCGTCATAGAACGCCAGGCTGGCCCCTTCCGGTCCCAGCGAATCCCGGACGAAGGCGTAGGCGCCCCAGGCCACGCAGGTCAGGACCTCGCTCCGTTCGTCGAACCGCCGGCAGAACGCCTCCCGTTCGCCGCGGGGCATAACACTCCGGGGCGTCATGCGCTCGCGCCAGAACTCCCAGGAAGGCCGGTCCCGGACCGGGTAGCGCACGAACTCCGGCATGGAATAGACGTTGGCGTTGTTGATCACCTGGCGCGTGACGGCGCCGGTTTCGGACTCCACGATCTCGAAGCCGTTTTCAATGCGGGTCGTCGTGTTGAAGCCGCGGAGGCCGCGGGCCAGCTGCAAAAAATCAACCGAAACGTTGGAACAGGTGCCCCAGTAGCGGTGCCAGCTGTCGAGGTCGCGCAGTTCCCATTGGTCGCAGGCGCCGCCGACCCAGGCCGGCATGCCCTGGGCCAGGAGCCAGTCGTGCGTCGTTTTCAGGGCGCCCCCGCTCATGCCGGGCGCTCCGCGGATGCCGAAAATCGGGATGTAATCCGGCGTTTCGAAGCGGGCGACGGCCAGGAAGCGTTCGCGGTTCGTCAGGCGGCGGCTCGGATTAGTCATGGGCGCTCCGATATGGGGTTCAGGCGGGGGGTCCGGTCGTTGTGTGGGGCAAGCAAGCCATCAGGTCCCGGCCGGCGGTCCCAGCCGGCTGGCGTGGAGCGTGGCATAGACCGGGCCCTGGGGCTGGAGCCGGCTTTGAACCAGCAGCACCTCGTTGATCGCCAGTTGGCCGAACGCCAGATCAGACCGGCTGCGGATCCATGCGTCCAGTTCCCGGCCGCCCCGGCCGGACCGGGTCCGGCCAAGGGTCAGGTGGGGATGGAAAGGATGGCGGGTGTCCGGGCTCAAGCCCGCGGCCTTCAGGCCGGCGACGAGATCGGACTGCAGGCTCAGCAAGGGGCCGAGGTCTCCCCGCAGGCCGGCCCAGACCACCCGGGGCGCGGCGGGGGCGCCGAAATAGTCCAGTCCCCGGATTTCCAGGGAGCAGGGGCGATGCCGCTCCGCGCATTGGGCGATCTCCCGTCCGAGGGGGGCGGCGAGGGAGGCGAACAGGTCCCCGAGGAAGACCAGGGTCAGATGGATATTGAGCGGCGCCACCCACTTGACATCGGCGCCGGTCCGTCGCATGTCGTCCTGGGCTTCCGCCAGGCGTTCCCGCGCGGCGGCGTCCAGGGGAGCCGCGATGAACACGCGGATGGCCTGACTGTCCTGGTCCGGCCGGGGCAGGGCGGCTGGCAAGCCGCAAGGGTTCGCGCTTGGGAGGTTCACGGCACAGCGGCGGCAGAATGCTTTTCCACGTGCATCAGCATGAGGGCCAGGGGGACCAGCCAATACTGGGCGACCTGGACAATATTATCGGGGAAATCCCCCAGGCCGAACAGGTGGATGAACAGGAGCAGCAGTCCGATCGTTCCCGGCAGCAGGCGGGCCTCGAAGGTGGGCTGAGCGAAGGTATGCCGCAGCAACTGCCAGGCCAGGATGAGCCAGGCGGCCAGGTGCAGGGCCAAGCCGGTCCATCCGAATTCGAAGAGCAGCTTCAGCCAGAACTGGTGGCAGTGGGGGTAGGTGAAGGGGGATGGCGGGGGGTGCGACGCATAATATGCGCGGGTGAAGGTTTGCTTCCCGAAACCATGGCCGAACCAGGGATGTTCCCCGGCCAGGCGCCAGGTGTGTTTCCAGACCACGTCCCGGCTGCTGAAGGTCGCCATGGACGCCCTTTCGGCCAGGCGCCGGTTGATATGTTCCGCCTGGTTCAGGAGAACGGCCGCGGCAAGCGCCATGCCTGCCAGCCAGATCGCCTTGCGCCTCCAGCCGGGCAGGATCAGGCCGGAAACGGCAACGGTCAGGGCGAAGGCGATCTGGGGTCCGCGCGAGGCCGCGATGACCTGGTAGGCCAGGCAGACGGCCATGCCCAGCAGGCAGGCCAGGGCCGCCCAGGGTTGCCGCCGCCGGGTCCAGAAGAAATAAAACCAGACCAGCGTCGCCATGCCGGCCATCATGCTGGCGACGATGGAGTGATTGAGGATGAAGGGCTCGAACACATGGGCCTTGGCCAGCAGGTCCGGGCCCAGGTGCCAGGCGAGCCGGACGATATCGTAGCCCAGGGTCAGGGTAATGGCCGCGGCGCTATACAACAGCGCCGCCTGGATCCGCGGCCGGGTGTAAAAGACCACTGGGATGGCGGCCATTCCGGCCAGCAGCTCCAGGATGCGGCTGAAATCCCGCAGCGTCAGCGCCGGATGGGTTGCGAAAGGCAGGAGCGCCAGGTAATGGGCCAGGACGGCGATGAAGGCGATCCCGGCCGGCTGTTTCCAGGCGCCGGCGCCGCGTTCCAAGTGGAAGAGGGCAAAGAGGAAGGCGCCGAAAACCAGGATGTCCTGCGCCAGCGAGGAGGAATGAGTCCAGACGATGACCGCGATGCCGGTCCAGAACACCGCGGATTCCCTGAGCAGCAGCCAGGCCGGGTTCAGGCGTTGGAGGCATGCGGCGATCGTCATAGGGTATGTCCGGTCCGCCCGGGACGGAACGTCGTCTTCGGTTACCGGCGCCGGCAGATCATGAATTCGGCGAGTGCGGCCAGGGGGGCGGTCCGGCCCGGCAGCGTACGGACCGATTGGGCCGCGCCGCGCGCCAAGCCAGCCGCCTGCCGCCTGGCGGCGGCCAAGCCGCGCCAGGCCACAGTGGTCATTTTCTTACGCCGGCGGTCGCTGCCCGCGGCTTTTCCCAGCGCCCGGGCCGACGACGTTTCGTTGAGGATATCGTCCGCGATCTGGAAGGCCAAGCCCATTTGTTCCCCGTAGCGCGACAGGGCTGACAGGACCGGCGCCGGGGCGCCCGCCACGATGCCGCCCATCCGCGCCGCGGCCCGTAGCAGGGCCGCGGTCTTGTGGCGGTGAATGAAATCGATCCGCCGCGCGCTGGGCGGCTGGCCCTCGGCCGACAGGTCGGCGCTCTGTCCGCCAACCACGCCCCGGCTGCCGGAGGCGACGGCCAGCTCCAGGACGAGCTGGTTGGGCGGATACGGCGACGGCGCCTGAATCGGCGCGAGCCACTCGAAGGCCAAAGTCAGCAGGGCGTCGCCCGCCAGGATGGCCGTGGCTTCGCCGAACACGATATGGCAGGCGGGCTTGCCGCGGCGGAGGGCGTCGTCGTCCATTGACGGCAGATCGTCGTGGATCAAGGTGTAGGTGTGCAGGACTTCCAGGGCGATGGCCGGGAGGAGCGCGGCGGCGGGATCCGCGCCGGCCGCCTCGCAGGCGGCCAGGCATACGATCGGACGCAGGCGCTTGCCGCCGGCGAACACGCTGTAGCGCATGGCCTTGTGCAGGGCCGCCGGCCGGGTCGCGGCCGCCGGCATCCGGGCGTCCAAGGCGGACTCCACAAGCCGGGCGCGCTGGCGCAGGTAGGCTGACAGGTTGAACGCCATGCACTCCTTCGGGCCAATCGGTTCGGGGTTTGATTTCATACTAGCGGGAATCCGTCGAAAGCACAATGGTTTCGTCAGGTTCCCGCGGGTCCGCCTCCCGGTCCCGCGGTCGGGGTGTTCATCGGGCGCTTGTATCCCGGGCAGGCCTGATATATATTATGCCCCAGTTAATGCGTGGCTGTGTGTTTTTTTCTCCGCAGGCCGCCGCAGGCGGCGGTCCCGGACTGTGGGAGGACGGAAAGGAATCATGCCGACCTACGAGTACGAGTGTCAACGCTGCCGCAAGGTTTTCGAGGTGTTCCAGAGCATTTCTGCCGGACCGTTGAAGCGCTGCCCGGACTGCCGGGGCGGGGTCCGGCGGCTGATCGGCCGGGGAGCGGGGGTGCTTTTCAAGGGGTCGGGTTTTTACCAGACCGACTACCGGAGCAGCCACTATCAGAAGCGCGCCCGGGAGGAAAGCAGGCCGGCCGAATCCACCGCCGGCAAAGCCGGCGCGGCCACACCGGCGAAGGACCGCAAGCCGGCCGGCGCCAAGGAATGAGCCCCCCATGATCGTGTGTCCCCGATGCGGGTTTGACAATCAGTTGGGCCACCTGTTTTGCAGCCGCTGCCGGGCCCGCCTGGACCTGCGGCGGGTTGCGGACCGCAATCTACGGGAAGCGCCCGATCGCCGCAGCCGCAAGGCCGTTCGCATCACGCTCTTTCTGCTGTTGCTGGCGGCGGTGGCGCTGGCCCTGGCCTTGTTGCCGGATGCGCCGCCCGCCGCTGTGTTCACACGGGGCGATTTGCAGCAGGCCCGCCGGAAACTCGCCTTGCTGGAGAAAGGCGCCTTGGCGCCGCCACAGGGTTTCACGGAGGCCGAGGTCAATGCCTGCCTGATGGCGGACTTGTCGGCCGCGCAACAGCCGGGAGCGTTCCAACTGCAATCCGTGCAGGCGCGCTTAAAACCCAACGCGGTGGTGTTGTCGGCGCGGGCGGCCTGGTCCCCGGTCCTGGCGGGTGGCGTCCGGGCGGGGTCGTTGGATATCAGCTATGTCATTACGGCGGCGCCGCGGGTCGGTGAGCAGGGGCTGGAATTCCAGGTGTTGCGGGGCCGGGTGGGACGCCTGCCCTTGCCGGGTCCGCTGGTCTGGGTGGCGGCGCCGGACCTCAGGGCGTATTTCAGGGGGTTGCGGCGAAATTATCCGGCGCTTGGCGCCGTCAAGCGCCTGGCATTGGAGGAGGGCAAGGCGACCCTGTATGTCGGGAAGTGATCGCAACGCCGGGCATCCGTCCCGGAGTCCATCGGAGGACATCTGGACCATGAAACGAACACGCACGACGGCGCGCACGCTGGTGGGCGACATCCAGGCCGGGGCGCTGGAATACACGGCCGGCAAGGACGCCGTGCTGGATGCCGCCTTGGTGGACGCCGATTGCATCGGCACGGCCGCGCATGTCACCATGCTGGCGCGCCTGCCGAGGCCTTTCCGGCGGTTCAGCCCCGGGGAGCGCCGCCGCGTCGTGGCCGGGTTGGTGGAGGTCATGCGGGGGTTTCG
This sequence comes from uncultured Verrucomicrobiota bacterium, assembly GCA_964630555.1. GTDB lineage: Bacteria > Verrucomicrobiota > Kiritimatiellia > JAAZAB01 > JAAZAB01 > JAHIJO01. The sequence goes on from CAZVVD010000007.1 coordinate 40,841, forward strand.
CGCCGGCCGGCTGGCCATCCGGCTGGAGGATCAGGACGTCCACATGGCGGTCGAACGGATTCTGACCCGGAAGCTGGGCCGCTTGGGGATGAACATCCACACCGGGCGCAGCCGCAACGACCAGGCGGCCGTGGATCTGCGCCTGTATGCCCGGGAGCAATTGCTGGAGGCGATGGACGAGGCCCTGGCCCTGGCCGGCGCGCTGCTGGACCTGGCCCGGGCAGGCGAGCGCATCCCGATGGTGGGCCGCACGCATATGCAGCCGGCCATGCCGAGCTCCGTCGGCTTGTGGGCTTCCGGATACGCCGAGAGCCTGTTGGATGACCTGGTGCCCCTGCGCGCCGCCTACGAATTGAACGACCAATGCCCTCTCGGGTCGGCGGCGGGTTACGGGGTGCCCCTGCCGATTGACCGGCGCTACGTGGCCCGCCTGCTGGGGTTCAGCCGGCCGGTGCATAACGTGTTTCACGCCGGCAACACCCGCGGCAAGATCGAGGGGGTCATTCTCGCGGCCTTGGCCCAAGTCATGTTGTCCCTGTCGCGGCTGGCCGAGGACCTGCTCCTGTTCACCCTGCCGGAATTCGGGTATTTTTCCCTGCCCCCGGCCATGGGCACGGGCAGCAGCATCATGCCGCAGAAAAACAACCCCGACGTGCTGGAACTCGTCCGCGCGCGCGCGGCCAAGGTCGTGTCGTTCTCCGGCGAGGTCATGCAGCTGGTGCGCGGGCTGCCCGGGGGGTATAACCGCGACCTGCAGGAGGCCAAGGAACCGCTGCTGGAAGGCTTCCGGTTGACGCGTTCCAGCCTGAGGGTGATGCAGCCGATGATCGGCGGGAGCGTGGTGCACCCGGAGGCCCTGGCGGCCGGTTTCACTCCCGGCGTGTTTGCCGCCGATGCGGCCCTGGAACTGGCGGCCCGGGGGGTGCCGTTCCGCGAAGCTTACCGCCGGGTGAAAGCGGATCTCAAGGGCCTGGTCCGGCTGGATCCGCGCGCGGCCATCGCGCGCAAGCGCCACCTGGGGGCCACGGCCGGGCTGGACTTCGGCCTGCTGGGCAGGCGGCTGCAACGGGAGCGCGCTGGGGTCCGGCGGCGGCAGCGCGCCTGCCGCCGCGCGGTGTCGCGCTTGCTGGGGGTGGTCTATCCCCTGGGCGGGCGCCCGGAGCGCGCACGGTAACCGAAGGGCCGGCTCTGCCCGGGAGGGTCGAGCCGGCGGGGCGGGAGAGGCCCGAGGGGCGGAAGGAGCCGTGATGGGCTTAGCCATCGAGATTGCCGGCCTGCATGTCGAGCACCGGTCGGGCCGCGGCGTGGTGCCTGCCGTTCGGGGCCTGGACCTGGCTGTTCCAGAAGGAACCGTGTACGGGTTTTTGGGCCCCAACGGCGCGGGAAAAACCACGACCATGCACGCCCTGCTGGGGTTCATCGAGCCGGTGTCCGGGGTGGTTCGTTTGCTGGGGGAGGATGTCCGGTGTTCCATCGCCCGCCGGCGGTTGGGCTACCTGCCCGAGCATCCGGACACGTACCGTTTTCTGACCGCCCGCGAACTGCTGACCTTTGCCGGGCGCCTGTTTGGCCTTCCGCGCCGGGCGCTGCGGGAGCGGGTGGACGAACTGCTGGCGTTGGTCGGATTGGCCGGCGCGGCCGACCGGCGGCTGGCGGGGTATTCCCGGGGGATGCTGCAGCGCATCGGACTGGCCCAGGCCATGATTCACGACCCGGAACTGCTGGTGCTGGACGAGCCGACCAGCGGGTTTGATCCTCTCGGGCGCATCGAGGTGCGGAAGCTCATTGCCGCCCTGCGGGAACGCGGGAAAACCGTCTTTTTTTCGTCGCATGAATTATCCGAGGTCGAACGGGTTTGCGACCGGGTGGGGATCATCGCCGGCGGACGGTTGGTGGCCGAGGGCGCGGTCGCCGACCTGGTGCGCCGGGACGAGACCCTGGAGCAGTATTTCGTGAGGATGCTGACATGAGCGCAGCCTGGTGGATTGCGGGACTGGTCTGGCGGGAGGTCTTGCGCCGCAAGGACGCCTACGTGCTGTTCATCCTGCTGGCGGCGTTCCTGGGCACCCTGCTGAGCCTGGATGCCTTCGGGTTACAATCGCAGACGGGCTACGTCAAGGAAATCGGATTATTGCTGACCTGGGGGTTTGCCTGGATCCTGGCGGTCACCGTCAGTGTGCGCCAACTTCCGCAGGAGGAGGAACAGGGGACGATCTTTGCCCTGTTGGCCAAGCCGGTGACCCGCGGGCAGGTGATCGCGGGAAAATGGTTGGGCGCCTGGAGCGTGGTGGCTTTTGCCGCCGCGGTGTTTTACGTGTTCCTGGCGGGAATCGTGGTGGCGCGGGGCGGTGCGTTCGGAGCCGCCGTTTTTTTTCAGGCCCTGTCGTTGCACCTGATCCTGCTGGGGATCATCACGGCTCTGGGGGTCATGTTTTCAGCGCGCCTGCATAACGACGCCGCGGTCGCCTTGACCTTGGTGGTGACGCTGGCGGCGCATTTCGCGCTGCCGCGCGTGCCGGGACTGGTGCTGGGCGAACCCGGGCTGCGGCGCGCCGGGCTGCTGGCGATGTATTACGCCCTGCCGCACCTGGAGTTGTTCGACCTGCGCCGGCGGCTGGCCCACGGCTACGATCCCGTGGCGGCGGCCACCTGGATCCAGGTGGCCGCCTACGGGGCGCTGCTGACGGCGTTATGGCTGCTGCTGGCCTGGCTGGCCTACCGGGGCAAACGGCTGGCGCGGGGAGGGAGCGCGTCATGACCCTGGGGCCGAAGCGGACGGCGGGCCCTTTTTGGCTGGCGGCCCTGGCCTTGGAGGTGGCGGCGTTTTCCCTGGCCTGCCGGCTGGCCGACGCGTCCGCTGCCGGGGCCGAAGCCGACCGTGCGCTGGCGGTCGCGATTTTGGGCGAGAGCCGCCTGGCGATCGGCGCCGCCTTGTTCGAGGCGGCCGATGACTGTTTCCACCGCGGGGTCGGCCACTACCGGCCCCGGGGCTTCAGCGATGTCTTTGTCAGGCTGGGCCGGGAGATCGCGCCGCAGGGCCACGTCCACTTGGCCGGCGGCGAAACCGCCGAGATCCTGCCGTGGCTGTTTTTGGCGACGCGCGCAGATCCCCGCAACGTGACGGCTTACGCGGTGGCCGCTTTTTGGCTGGCAGGCGAGGCGAACCGCCCCGACCTGGCGGAGCGGGTGCTGGCCGAGGCCCGCCGCCAAAACCCGCGGGCGCACGGGGTCTATCTCGAAAGCGGACGCTTGGCGCTCAAGCGTGGCGACCAGGAACGAGCCGGGCGTTATCTGCAAGCCGCTCTGGCCCTTGGCGTTGCCGGCGCGGCGTCGGAAGACCGGCAACAGCGCCTGGACATGGCCGAGACGCTGGTCTACCTGGGATTACTGGCCGAGGCCGCGGGGGATCTGGGTCGCGCCGGCGACCTGTATCGCCGGGCGCTGGAGTATGCCCCGGCGCGGCCGGCCTTGCGGCAGCGCCTCGAATTCCTGGAGACGCACGGCCGCTCGCCGGCCCCGCCGCTCGAGGTATGGCAGGCCATGCTGTCGCGCCACGGGCAGGTCTGCCAAAGGGAGCACGCCGAGGGCGGCGGGACGGAGCACTGAACGCCAGCCGCGTTCCGGCGGTCGGGAAAGACGGGGATGGACCATCATGTATTTTGACTTTTTTGGATTTAAGGAAGCGCCCTTCAATATCACCCCTGACCCTCGCTTCCTGTTTTTTTCGCAGCATCACCGCGAGGCGTTCGACCACGTGGTCTATGGCATCGAGCATCGCAAGGGATTCATCGAGCTGACCGGCGAGGTGGGCGCCGGTAAGACGACGATTTGCCGGGCGGTGCTGGCCCGCCTGTCGTCCACGATCAAGACCGCCCTGGTGCTGAATCCCACCCTGACCCAGACGCAACTGCTCAAAGCCATCCTTAATGATTTTGGCCTGCGGGTCAAAGGCCGGGATCGCCTGGCCTGCATCGAAAGCCTGAACCGCTTCCTGCTCGACCAGCTGGGGCAGGGGCACAACGTGGCCTTGATCCTGGACGAGGCCCAGGATCTGCTGCCCGAGGTTCTGGAACAGGTTCGCCTGCTGTCCAACCTGGAGACGGACCAGCACAAGCTGTTGCAGATCGTCCTGTGCGGTCAGCCGGAGCTGAAACAGCGCCTGGCGGCTCCGGAGCTCCGGCAGCTCCGGCAGCGCATCACCGTGCGGTGCCACCTTTTTCCCTTGACCGCCGACGAGATGCGGCAGTATATAGAATACCGGCTGCGAACCGCCGGCTGGGCGGGCGGAGAACTGTTTCATCCCGATGCCTTGGCGATGGTTTACCACTATGCGCAAGGGATTCCCCGCCTGGTGAACGCCATCTGCGACGTGGCCCTCTTGGCCGGTTACGTGGCGGGATCCCGCCAGATTGACGGGGTTTGCGTCCACAAAGCGATCCAGCAGTTGGAGGGAACGACATGAGCTTGATCCAGGAAGCCTTGCGGCGCCAGCAGCAGGAAAACGAGGCGGGTCCTGCCGATGAGCCGTTGTCGGCCGGCACGGCCGAGCCGCCGGTGACCGAGGCCATGCCGGTCGGGGCGTCGCCGGCGCCGCCGACGGTCCGCCGCCCGCCGCCCGCGGTTCCGCCTCCGCCTCCGCCGCGCCGGGCTTCGTCCGGCCCTCGGCGCGCCATTATCGGCTCGGCGATCGTGGTCCTGGTCCTCCTGCTGGTGGGCGGGTTGATGGCGGCGAAATGGTATTTCAAATTCGCGGCGCGCTCGGCTGCCCCGCTGGTTGCGGCGGTTCCCGCGTCGTCTTCGCCCGTGTCCGAACCGCCGGCGGCTGCCGCGCCGGCGCCGGCGGTGGAGCCTCCGGCGGATATTCCTCCACCGGCGCCGGAGGCGGTGGTCTCCGTTCCCCCGCCGCCTCCGCCCGTGCCCGAGCCGCCGGCCGCCGTCTCCCCGCCGGCGCTCCCTGCGCCGGAGATGCCGGCGGTCGTTCCGGAACCGCCCGCACCCCCGGAGCCGCCCGCACCCCCGGAGCCGCCTGCACCCCCGGAGCCGCCTGCACCCCCCCCGCCGCCTCCTGCACCGGTTTGGCCGCAATTGAAATTGACTGGGATTCTTGCCCATCCCGGGGCCGGGGAGGGGTCCGCCCGCATCAATGGCCAGATGCTGGTCGTCGGCGGAGAGGTGGAAGGGGTGACCTTGGTGGAGATTCGGGCGGATGGGGTACTGCTGAAGTTCGCCGGCGAAACCAAGTTCCTGAAAATCGGCCAGGTGCTTCACTAGCCCGGCGAACGCGGCGCCATGGCCGCAACCCAAGGCGTTGCCTTGCGCCGGCGCCACCCGCATGCGCTTGAACACCTCTCGTGAGGCTAGCGGTTTCGGGAGGATAAGGCGCTAGCGTCCGGGCTTGGCCGGCGGCGGGGTGTCCTCCGCCTGACCGGCGGCCGCCGTCAGCTTCCGGATCCGGGTCAGGGCGGCGTCAAACTCCTCCGGCGACACCAGGAAGCAATGGCAAGTTTTTTCGGTGACGTCCTCGATGTCGATCGGAAGCTGGGTGTCGTAGGGATTGAGGATTCCGGCCAGGACGTCATCGCCCATCAACTCGAAGACCAGCGCGCCGCGCCGGATGATGAAGTCGAGCGGCAGCAGGGCGGCGGTTTTGGGTGGGATTTCAAAGTTCGAGAGCGACACCACCGGCAGGTTGCAGGTCGTCGCCACGAACGCGATCACCTCGTTCAAGCCGGCAAAGTTCTGGTCATGCAGGGCATGGAGGACGGAAATCGGCGCCTCGTGCTGCTTGCCGGAGTGTTCCGTCAGGTCATGGACCACGCCGGTGTATTCCTCCTGGGTCAGTTTCTTAGCCTGCAGCAGGTTCCAGGCGAAGGCAATCTCGCCGGCGATGTTGGCCGGCCGCGGGGCGGCGCTTTTTTCCTCGTCCATGACCAGGGCCATCACTTTTTCGGACTTGAGGCCGTCCAGGCGGGAGAGGATGTCCCGCACCTGGGGGTCATCCGCGCCGAAGTTCAGGATCTGATGCCGCAGGTCGAGGGCGGCGTCTTCGTCGCCCTCATCGATGAGGACGTTGGCCAGGCGCAGGATGAAATCCTTGGCCCGGGTATGGTCGCCCACCTTTTCGTAGGCGTCGGCCAGGGTCTCCAGCGAGACCCGGTCATTGGGGAGGGCCTCGAGGATCTTTTCGAAGGCCGCGATGGCGTTCCAGATCTCGGTCTCGGAATGGGAGGTTGCCTTGTGCGAAGGGTCGGCCATAATAATGCCCTTGACAGCCGGCGCGAAAAGCGCATGATCCCTCGCATTCCAGCCGCGAGGCGCGCCCGGGGCGGACCGGCGTCGGATTGCGATAAAAGACAGCCTAGCGTAAGGAACGGCAAGATGCAAGCGGCGATCTGGCGCCCGGGGAGCCGCGCCGCCGGGCGCGGCAGGGGGCACAGCCCATGATAGACCGGGAATCCTTCAGCGGGCAAATCGCCGCCATCCTCCTGCGCCGCGGCATGATCACCCAGCCGGTCCTGCAGGAGGCCCTGGCGGCCATCCAGGATGGCGACCAACGCCTGGAGGCCTACTTGGTCTCGAAACAGGTCGTCAGCGACATCCAGATGACCCTGGCGGTCTCCGAATACCTGGGGATGCGGCCCATGACGCTGGCCCATTTCGTTCCCGACGACGCGCTGCTGGAACTGATCCCGCGGGAACACCTCAACCGCTTCATGGCCGTGCCGGTGGCGAAACTGGGCAAGCTGCTGACCGTGGCCTTGAGCGACCCCTTCAACCTCGGCACGGTTGAGGAGCTCCAGGCGCTGACCGGCCTGGCGGTCATGCCGGTGGTGGCCTCGGAGCGGGAGGTCAAGGAGGCGCTGCTGAAGTATTACGGGCAGGCGTCGCCCGACCTGGAGGACATTTTCAAGGATGTGGCGGAAGGCGAAGAGGTGGAAGTCGGCCACGAAAAGGAGGAGGAAATCAGCCTCGACGCCATGCTGGAAAGCACGGAGAGCGCCCCGGTGATCCGGATCGTCAACTCCGTCCTGGTCGAAGCCATGCGGCGCAAGGCCAGCGATATCCACATCGAGCCCATGGAGAAAGCGCTGCGCCTGCGTTACCGCATCGACGGCGACCTCTACGAGGTGCCCAGCCCCCCCAAGAACCTGCAGTCGGCGATCATCTCGCGCATCAAGATCATGTCGGACATGAACATCGCCGAGCGCCGCATTCCCCAGGACGGGCGTTTCAAGGTCAAGGCCCTGGGCAAGGAAGTCGATGTGCGCGTGAGCCTGCTGCCCATGATCCACGGCGAGAAAATCGTCATGCGCATTCTGGACCGGGCCAACCTGGCGCCCAGTCTGTCGGCGCTGGGATTGGACGCCAAGGCCTATCAGTCCCTTTTGTATGCCATCAGCCAGCCGCACGGCATCATTCTGGTCACCGGGCCGACCGGCAGCGGCAAGACCACGACCCTCTATTCCTGCCTGCAGGATCTCAACAAGGCGGATGTCAACATCGTGACCACCGAGGACCCGGTGGAATACCAGCTGCAGGGCATCAACCAGGTCCAGATCCACGAGGAGGTCGGGTTGACATTCGCCAACGCCCTGCGCGCCATTTTGCGCCAGGACCCCGACATCGTCATGGTCGGCGAAATCCGCGACCAGGAGACCGCGGCCATCGCCGTCAAGGCCGCGCTGACCGGCCACCTGGTGCTCAGCACCCTGCACACCAACGACGCCGCCGGCGCCATCACCCGCCTGCGGGACATGGGGATCGAGGCCTTCCTGCTGGCCTCCTCGATCATCATGGCCCAGGCCCAGCGCCTGTTCAAGAAGCTCTGTCCGGTCTGCCGCCGTCCGTGCGAGCTGCCCCTGGAGTATCTCAAGCTCAACAATCTTGAACCCAAGTTTTTCGAGGGCTGCCAGCTCTTTGAGCCGGCCGGCTGTCCCAAGTGCGGCAAGAGCGGCTTCAAGGGGCGGAGCTCGCTGATGGAGATCCTGATGGTGGACGACGCCATTCGCCAAGTGATTCTGAAGAACGGCAGCGCCGCCGACCTCGCCGACAAGGCCATTGCCGGCGGGATGCTGACCTTGCGGATGGTCGGGCTGGAAAAGGTGAAAGAGGGCATGTCCAGCCTGGAAGAGGTGCTCAGCGTCACCGGCGGGGAATAACGGAAGGAGCAGCCATGGCAGTTTTCAAATCGGGTTCCGTGACGACCCTGACCCCGGCTGCGTCCCGGCCGGGCGCCGGCCGGGGGCTGCCGCCTTCTCCCCGGGGCGCCGCCCGGGAGACCCGCGCGTCCGGCCGCCGGGAGCGCGTGGCCGGGGCGCGAAAAATTCGCAACGTCGAGCTGCCGGCCTTTTCCCGGCAGCTTTCCGCCATGCTCCTGGCCGGCATGCCCCTGATCCAGTCCCTGGATGCGTTGGAGGACCAGACCAGCGATAAGAACTTCAAGGTCCTGATCAGCGGGCTGAAGAACCACCTTCAGGCCGGCGCCTCCTTCTCCGAAGCCTTGAGCCATTACCCGGATGTGTTCGCGGGGTTGTACATCAACATGATCAAGGCCGGGGAAAGCGGGGGCCAGCTGGGGGAAACTGCCGCGCGCCTGGCCTCCTTCCTCGAGGACGCGGCCAAGCTGACGCGCAAGGTGAAATCGGCGATGAGCTACCCGGTGATCGTGCTGTGCCTGGCCCTGGGCATCGCCGTCGCCATGATCCTCTTCATCGTGCCGGTCTTTTCGGGCATGTTCGCCGAGTTCGGGGCCAAGCTGCCGGGGCCCACTCAGTTCCTGGTCGACCTCAGCGGGATCATGCGCCGGTACGGCATCATCGTGGTGGCGATTCTGGTCGCCTTGATCGTGGCGCTGCGCAAGTGGAAGCAGACCCCGGCCGGCGGGTATCAGTTAGCCAGCCTGCTGCTGAAAATGCCGGTGATCGGCGAGTTGAACCGCAAAGTGGCCACAAGCCGGTTTGCGCGGACCTTCGCCCAGTTGTTGCAGAGCGGCGTGCCGATCCTGAAAGCCATGGAAATCGTCTCCGGCGCCACCGGGAACAAGGTGTTTGAGCAGGTGATTCTCGAGGCCCGCGGCACCGTGGAAAAGGGCGAGCCGCTCTCCAGCGCGCTGATCAAGCACCCCTGCTTTCCCCGCCTGCTGGTGCACATGATGTCGGCCGGCGAGAAGACCGGCAAAATCGACGATATGATGCAGAATATCGCCGATTTTTACGACGATGAAATCGAAACCATGCTGGACGGCTTGACCGCCATGATCGAGCCCCTGCTGATGGTGTTCCTGGGGGTGGTCATCGGCGGCATCGTCATCGGCATGTTCCTGCCCATTTTCAAGATGGGCGAAGTGGTCGGCGGCGGACGGTGATTTGTCCGCCGTTCCGGTCCGCAATCCCCCGGCGGCCGTTCCGGCGCGTCCCGGCCCCGGAGCGCGGCGCGGCAACGGGCCCCGGCGGCGCCCGGTTTTTTGACGCCCAGCCGCAAAAAGCATTGACATCCCGGCGGTCGGCGCTATGCTTCACCCTTTCATTTTTGCAATCAGTGGGACCAGGCCATGGCAAAGATCATCCTTGTGGACGATGAACCCAGTATCCTCAGCGTATTGAGCGTTTTGCTGAAGGCCGAGGGATACGAGGTCGTGCCGGTGGATAGCGGCGTTAAGGCGTCGGAGTTGATTAAAACCACGCCCTTCGACCTGATGATCACCGATATCCGCATGCGGCCGGTGGACGGCATGACGCTTCTCAAGCAAGCCAGGGAGCAGCAGCCTTCAATGTCGGTGCTGATGATCACGGGGTATGGGTCCGTCGAAACGGCCGTGGAGGCGCTGAAAGTCGGGGCTTTCGATTACATCACCAAGCCGTTCCGGGTGGATGAGCTGCTGATCACCGTCCAGCGCGCCCTGGAATATAACAAGGCCATCACGGAGAACGTGCATCTCAAGGCCGAGCTGGTCAGCCGGTACCGGTTTGAAAACATTGTCGCCGAAAGCCCGGCGATGCGGGCGGTGTGTGAAATGATCGAGCGCATCGCTCCGACGGACGCGACCGTCCTGATTTTCGGGGAAAGCGGGACGGGCAAGGAGCTGGTGGCCCGGGCCATCCATGCCAACAGCATCCGTAAGACCAAGCAGTTCCTGCCGCTGAACTGCGCGGCCTTGCCGGAGGCCCTGCTGGAGTCCGAGCTCTTTGGCCATGTCAAGGGGGCCTTCACGGGGGCTTCGGCTGAGAAGGAGGGGCTGTTCGAGGTGGCCAATGGCGGCACCATTCTCCTGGATGAAATCAGCTCCATGCCCCTGGGGATTCAAGCCAAGCTCCTGCGCGTTTTGCAAGACAAGGAAATCCGAAAAGTGGGGGGCAATACCAGTATCGCGGTGGATGTGCGGGTGCTGGCCGCCACGAACAGCCGGCTCGAGACCATGATCGAAAAGGGGGAATTCCGGGAGGACCTTTATTACCGCTTGAGCGTGATTCCGCTTGAAATCAAGCCTTTGCGGGAGCGTCCGGAAGATATTCTTCCCTTGGCCTATCATTTCATCCGCCTGGAACTGGGGTCTGAAAAGCAGGATTTTCCCACAGTGGAGCCGGATGTCATTCGCATTTTTGAGCAATACAGCTGGCCGGGGAATGTGCGCGAGCTTGAGAATGCCATTAAACATGCCCTGACATTCGCCAGGGATAACGTGATCAAAGTGGACTGTCTTCCGGCAAAAATCATTCAAAATATCCAAATGAACGGCACTCCCATCCGCCACGATGATATGCGCGGCAAGTCGTTGAAAGCGTTTTTACGCGGCAAGGAGAAGGAATACCTGGCTTCGGTTCTAAAAAGCACCGACGGTGACAAGCAAAAGGCGGCCAAATCTCTGAAAATAAGCCTTGCCACCCTTTACCGTAAATTGCCTGAACAGGAATAAACGGTTTCTTGTATTGTATAATTCTTAAAAATGAATGAGACAGCAATGCAGATAGGGG
>CAZVVD010000008.1:0-51388 GCA_964630555.1 uncultured Verrucomicrobiota bacterium
AGGATCGAACGGCGGGAGGAGTTTTTCATCGCGCGCCTCGCGGATAAGATGAAACGCCACGGGTGACGGAACGACGGATTAGGACTATAGGCCGCCGGGCGCAAAGGGGTCAAGGGTAATTCCGTTTTTTTGCGGCTTGCCCGAACCGTAGTCAGATTCGCAGAGCGGCATTGACAGGCGCGGCCGCGTGCGGCATGATGCTCACTGTTTCTTTTCAGCGCAGCCCTTGACAGGACGGCATGTCCATCGCTCGGCATCGGGGAGGATCTTATGAACGTTGAAGTGAGAGCCAGCACGGTCAATCCGCAGATCAACCTCGTAGCGCTCGGCGGCCGCTTGGCGGTGGAGACCGAGGCCGAGGTGCGTCCGCCGCTGATGCGGGCGATCCGGGAAAGCCCCCACGGGGTCATCCTGGACCTGAGGGCGGTAACCTTCGTCAGCAGCGCGGGCTTGCGGCTCCTGCTGGAAGTCTACAAGGCGGCGGCCGCCGCCGGCATCAAGGCGGCCATGATCCATCCCCAGCCGGAAGTCTACAAGCTGTTCAAGCTGGCTTCGCTGGACGTCACCTTCGCCGTGTGCGACAACGAGGCCGACGCCCTGAAGGCCGTCGGCGGATAGCGGGCCGCTCACCCAACCCAGCCCAGGATAGGACTATAATGGATCCCAAGAAATCCGATCCCAACGTCAAGGCCGCGGCCGACGCCCTGGTGGCCCAGGCCAAGGAGGCGGCCGCCGTCTTCACCCAGTACGACCAGAAGCAGGTGGACCGGATCGTGGCGGCCGCGGCCCGGGCCGGCGCCACCCGGCACATGGAACTGGCGCGCCTGGCGGTCGAGGAGACCGGCATGGGCGTGTTCGAGGACAAGGTCATCAAGAACCTGTTCGCCACCGAGTCGGTTTACAACGACATCCGCGACGCCAAAACCGTCGGGGTGATTGCCGACAATCCGGCCACCGGCATCACGGAGTTCGCCGAGCCCCTGGGCGTCATCCTGGGGATCACGCCGATCACCAACCCGACCTCGACGGTGATGTTCAAATGCCTGATCGCCCTCAAGACCCGCAACGCCATCGTGATCTGTGCGTCCCGCAACGCCCTCAAGTGCAGCAACGAGGCCGCCCGGATCCTCTACGAGGCCGCCGTGGCCGCCGGCGCGCCCGACCAGGTCATCCGCTGGGTCGAGGCGCCCTCCCATGAAATGACCGCGGCCCTGATGGGCCACCCCGACGTGGCCCTGATCCTCGCCACCGGCGGCATGGGCCTGGTCTCGGCCGCCTACGGCTCGGGCAAGCCCGCCATCGGTGTCGGGCCGGGCAATGTGCCGGTCTACGTGGACAAGAGCGCCAGGATTGACATGGCGGTCAACGACATCCTTCTCAGCAAGACCTTCGACAACGGCATGATCTGCGCGTCCGAGCAGGCCGTCGTGGCCCATCGGGACATCCGCAAGGCGCTGGAAGCCCGTTTCGTCTCCCAGGGCGCGTATTTCCTCAAGCCGGCCGAGGCGGCCAAGGTCCAGGACGTCGTCATCGACCCGGTTAAGAAGAGCATGTCCTCGAAGGTGGTCGGCCGCAGCGCCCGGCAGATCGCCGAGCTGGCCGGGGTGACGGTTCCGCCGGAGACCCGCCTGCTCCTGGCGCGCCTGTCCGCGGTGGGCGACCAGGCGCCCCTGTCGCGGGAAAAGCTCTGCCCGGTGCTCGGTTTCTACGTGGTCGAGGACCTTGACGAGGGGATCAACCTCTGCACCAGCCTCACCCATTTCGGCGGCCTGGGCCACTCGGTCTCGATCTTTTCGGAGGATCCCGCCGCGATCGCCAAGTTCAGCGCGACCCTGAACGCCGGCCGCGTGATCGTCAACTCGCCGTCCTCGTTCGGCGGCATTGGCGACGTCTACAACCGCCTGCGCCCCTCCCTGACGCTCGGCTGCGGCACGGGCGGGCGCAACATCACCACCGACAATGTCACCGTCACGCATCTTCTGAACATCAAGCGGGTGTCCAAAAGGATGGGCAACATGAAATGGTTCCGTGTGCCGCCGAAGATCTATTTCGAGCCGGGTTGCCTGGACGTGTTTTTCACCCGCGAGATCAAGGACTTGGGCGCCAAACGCGCCGTGATCATTTGCTCGGGTTCCGCGGTCCGGGAAGGCACGGCCGGGCGTGTCGCGGCCTACCTCTCGGCCGCCGGCATCCAGCCTTCCCTGTTTTCGGAGGTCAAGTCCGACCCCACCGTGGAAACCATCACGGCCGGCGTGGCCGCGCTCAACCGGGACCAGCCGGACCTGATCGTGGCCCTCGGCGGCGGCTCGCCGCTGGACGCCGCCAAGGCCATGTGGCTCCTGTACGAGCAGCCCGGCCTGAGTTTTGACGATCTCAAGCTCCGTTTCATGGACGTGCGCAAGCGGGTGGTGACCATCCCGGCGCTGGGTCAGAAGGCCAGACTGATCGCCATCCCCACCACCAGCGGCACGGGCTCGGAGGTCACGGCCTTCACGGTGGTCACGGATGCCCGGAGCGGCAAGAAATATCCCATCGCGGATTACGCGCTCACCCCGGACATCGCCATCATCGACCCCAACCTGACGCTGACGGTTCCGGCGGCGGTCACCGCGGACACCGGCTTGGACGTGCTGGCCCATGCCATGGAAAGCTATGTGTCCGTCGTGGCCTCCGACTACACCGACCCCCTGGCGCTGCGGGCGATCCAGCTGGTTTTCGAGTACCTGCCGGCAGTCACCCGCGATGGGACCAACAAGCTGGCCCGCGAGAAGATGCACAACGCCTCCACCATCGCCGGGATGGCGTTTACCAACGCCCTGCTGGGGATCAACCACTGCCTGGCGCACATCCTCGGGGCCACCTTCCATATCGCCCACGGCCGCGCCAATGCGTTGGTTATGATCCCGGTCATCCGCTACAACGCGGCCTTGCCGCACAAGTTCCCGGCCTATCCCAACTACCCGGCGCCGGCGGCCAAGGCGCGTTACCTGGAGATTGCGACGGCCCTCAAGCTGGACGTCTCCACGCCCGAGAAGGGCATCGCGGCCCTGGTCCAAGCCGTGGCCGGGCTCAAACAGGAGGTGGGGATTCCCGCCAGTCTGCGCGAGGCGGGGGTGCCCGAGGCGGAGTTCAAGGCCAAGCTCGCCTTCATGGCCGAGACCGCCTTCGACGACCAGTGCGCCGGCGCCAACCCGTCCTATCCGCTCGTCGCCGACCTCGCCCGACTGCTCGAGGAAGCCTACGGGTGACATGTATCAGCCCGTTTCATCACAAATCCGTTTCCCGGAGCTGGAAAAGGAACTGCTGGATCACTGGCAGCGCGGCGGTATTTTCGAGAAATCGCTGCGCCTGTCCCGGCGCGAGATGGTCTTCTACGACGGCCCGCCGTTTCCCACCGGCGCGCCCCATTTCGGGACCATTTTCGTCTCGATCCTCAAGGACGTCCTGGCGCGCTTCTTCACCATGGCCGGCTATTCCGTGCCCCGCCGCTGGGGCTGGGATTGCCACGGCCTGCCCATCGAAAACGCGGTGGAGAAGAAACTCAAGATCCAGGACAAGACCGAGATCGAGAGAAAGCTGGGCGTGGCCGCCTTCAACCGCGAGTGCCGTCACCTGGTCTCCGAGTGCAACGGCGCGTGGGAGGCCTATGTCCGCAAAGTCGGCCGCTGGGTGGATTACGGCAACGCCTACCGCACGCTGGACCGCTCCTACATGGAGTCCGTGCTCTGGGTCTTCAAGCAGTGCTACGAGAAGGGGTTGATCTATAAGGATTACCGGGTCACGCCCTACTGCTACCACTGCGAGACCGCGCTCTCGATTTCCGATGCCCGCGAGTCCGATTCCACCCGCCCGCGCCAGGATCCGGAGGTGATCGTCAAGTTCCGGGCGGCCGACAGTATCGACGGGAAACCCACCTATTACCTGGCCTGGACCACCACCCCCTGGACGCTGGTCTCCAACCTTGTGCTGGCCGTCGGCAATGACTTCCGCTATGTCGCGCTGGAACATGCCGGCGAGGTGTGGGTCATGGGGGAGGCGCTCCTGCCCAAGTGGACCGGTCTGCTGGGAGATCAGCCGGTCATTCTGAAAACGTTCCCGGGGCGTGAGCTCGTCGGACGCCGCTACGCGCCGATCTTCCCGCATTTCAAGGACCTGGCCAACCAGGGCTATTTCCGCGTGCTGGCCGCGGACTTCGTGACCCTGGACGACGGCGTGGGCATCGTCCATTGCGCTCCCGCCTTTGGCGAAGAGGACTACTGGCTGTGCAAGCAGCACGGGTTGGGCGTGAAGAACCCGGTGGACTCCCGCGGTTGTTTCACCGCCGAGGTCCCGGAGTTCGCCGGGCGCAACGTCCACGACTGCAACAAGGACATCATCCGGCGCCTGAAGGAGGAGGGCGTTCTGCTCCTCCACCGTACCCTCGAACACAACTACCCCCATTGCTGGCGCTGCCGGACGCCCCTGATCTACCGCGCCATGGAGGCCTGGTATTTCGCGGTGGAAAAAATCAAGGACCGTCTCCTGGCCCGCAACGAGGACATCCACTGGGTGCCCGAGCATGTCAAGCACGGCCGGTTCGGAAAATGGCTGGAGGGCGCGCGGGACTGGAACATCTCCCGCTCCCGCTACTGGGGCACGCCCATCCCGGTCTGGGAGTGCAAGACGCCGGGCTGCGCCGGGCGCCGCGTCCTCGGCTCGGTGGCGGAATTGACGGCCGCCGCCGGCCGGGAGTTCCCGGACCTGCACAAGGAGTTCCTGGACGAAGTCGAGCTGGCCTGTCCCGCCTGCGGCGGGCGCATGCGGCGCGTGCCGGAAGTGCTGGACTGCTGGTTCGAATCGGCCTCGATGCCCTTCGGCCAGTGCCATTACCCGTTCGAGAACAAGGACTGGTTCGAGTCCCATTTCCCCGCCGACTTCATCGTGGAGTATCCCGGCCAGATCCGCGGCTGGTTCTACTACCTCCACGTGCTGGCGGTGGCCATCCTCGACCGCGCGTCCTTCAAGAACTGCCTGGTGCACGGCACCCTGCTGGCCGAGGACGGCTCGAAGATTTC
Organism: uncultured Verrucomicrobiota bacterium; assembly: GCA_964630555.1. Lineage (GTDB taxonomy): Bacteria > Verrucomicrobiota > Kiritimatiellia > JAAZAB01 > JAAZAB01 > JAHIJO01. The sequence goes on from CAZVVD010000008.1 coordinate 5,055, forward strand.
CAAGTCCAAGAAAAATTTCACCGACCCCATGGAGCTGATCGACCATTATGGCGCCGACGCCCTGCGGCTCTACCTGCTGAGTTCCGCGGCCGTGGTCATGGACGACCTGAACTTCAAGGACTCCGGCGTGCGGGACCAGGTCAAGCAGGTGCTCCTGCCGCTCGTGAATTCCTACTCGTTTTTCGCCACCTACGCCAACTTGGACGGGTTCCAGGGCGATCCCCATGCCGTTCCGCGGTCATCCCACGCGCTGGACCGTTGGATCCTGGCGATCCTGCACCGGACCGCCAAAAAGGTCACCGCGGCCTACTCAAGCTATTACCTCAACCAGAGCCTCGCTCCGGTCCTCGATTTTCTGGAGGCCCTGACCAACTGGTACATCCGCCAGTCGCGCGCCCGGTTCTGGGGCGGGGGGCTGACCGACGACAAGCGCCAAGCCTATGGCACGCTCTATTACGTCCTTGTCACCCTGTCCAAGCTCCTGGCGCCGTCCGCGCCCTTCGTGGCCGACTGGCTCTACCGCGCCCTGACGGGAGCGGAGTCCGTGCACCTGGCGCCCTGGCCGGCGGTGCCGGAGGAGTTCCGCGACGACGCGCTGATCGAGGAGAACCGGCTGGCGCGCACGGTGGTGTCCCTCGGTCTGGCCCTGCGCCAGCAGGCGGCCATCCGGGTGCGCCAGCCCCTGCCGGGCATCCGGGTCGCGTTGCCGCCGGCCGTGCCCCGCCGCCTGCTGGACGCCCAGGCGCCGGTGATCAGGAACGAACTGAACGTCAAGTCCGTGACGGTGCTGGACGATCCCGCCGAGCTGGCGACGCTCCGCGTGACGCCCAACGCCCGCATTCTGGGGCCCAAGCTCGGGCGCGACGTCCAGCTCATCATCAAGGCGGCCAAGGCGGGGCAGGTCCGGGAATCCGGCGACCGGATCGTGGTCTTCGACGGCCCCCGCGAGTGGACGCTCGACCGGCAGGACGTGACCCTCCACTACCAGGGCAAGGCCGGCGCGGATGTTTTATGCGACCAGGGCATTCTCGTGGCCCTGGACAAAACGATTACGCCGGAGCTCCGCGAGGAAGGCGTGGCCAACGAGCTCAACCGCATCATCCAGGACCTGCGCAAGAAGGCCGGCTACGCCGTCAGCGACCGGATCCTGCTCCAGCTCGACGGCGAGCTGGACGCGTCCTGGAAGGAGCACCTCGCCCGCCTCGCCCTGGCCGAGCTGGCGCCCGTTGCGCACGCCGACGCCTCTGCCGAGGAAACCATCGACAGCCGCGCCTTCCGGGTTGGTATAAAGCGGCCCGGTCGTCCGCTTTAACGCTTTGGTGCGCCATGAAGATTGACACGCGGAAAGGGTGAGGCATAGACTTCCATTTATTTTCGCGAGACAGGCCAGGCCCGCAAGGAGTGACAGCGGTCCTGGGCCGACGAAGGAGATCGGGAAACGCATTGACCCGGGAGGCAGGACCATGCCAGCCAAAACGACAGCGGCAAAGGATGCAGCGCGCAAGGTCAGGATCGGGTTCGTCGGGGTCGGGGGCATGGGCCAGTGCGCCCATCTCAAGAACTACGTCACCGTGCCCGACTGCGAGGTCGTGGCCCTGGCCGAAATCCGGCCGGAGCTCGGGAAAAAAGTCGCGGCCCGCTACGGCATCCCGAACGTCTATGCCTCGCACACGGAACTGCTGGCCCACGAGAAGCTGGATGGGATCGTGGCCTCCCAGCCCTTCACCCGTCACGGTACGCTGGTGCCGGAGCTGCTCAAGGCGCGCATTCCCCTCTTTACGGAAAAACCCCTGGCCGGGACGATCCAGATGGGCGAAAAAATCCTCCAGGCCCTGGCCACCAGCGGCACCTGGCACATGGTCGGCTACCACAAGCGCAGCGATCCGGCCACGATGGCTGCCAAGCAGCAGATCGACGCCTTCAAAAAATCGGGCGAGATCGGCAAGCTCAAGTACGTCCGGATCCTGATGCCGGCCGGCGACTGGGTCGCCGGGGGCTTCAACGACCTCATCGGCACCAACGAGACCCTGCCGCCGGTGGCATGGGATCCGCCCGCGCCCGACATGGACAAGGCGGCCTATGACCGCTACATCGGGTTCGTGAACTATTACATTCACCAGGTCAATCTCATGCGCCATTTGCTGGGCGAGCCCTACCGCGTGACGTATGCCGATCCCTCGGGGGTTGTCCTGGCGGGCCAGAGCGCCGGCGGGGCGGCCTGCGTCATCGAGATGACCCCGTACCAGACGTCGATCGATTGGAACGAGCAGGCTTTCGTGGCTTTCGAAAAGGGCTATGTCAGGCTGGACCTGCCCGCGCCCCTGGCCAGTAACCGGCCCGGCCGGGTCGAAGTGTTCAAGGATCCGGGCTCGGGCAAGACGCCGGAAACCGTGATTCCGACCCTGCCCTGGGTCCACGCCATGCGCCAGCAGGCCATGAACTTCGTGCGGGCCATCAAGGGCGAAATCAAGCCGCCCTGCGAAGCCGGGGAAGCCCTGGAAGATCTGAAAGTGGCCCTGCAATACTTGCATTGTTGGAAGACCTCCGCGGCCGCCACGGAAAAAAAATGACGCCCGGCGAACGTTTTATCCGCTGTCTGGCCGGTCAGCCGGTGGACCGTCTTCCCTACGGCGTCGGCATCGGCTGGCACCCCTGGGGCGAGACCCTGGCGCGCTGGCGGACCGAGACCGGCCGGGCTGACCTCGACCCGGCCCGCGAATTCGGGTTCGACGCCTCCTGCGCCAGCCCCCAGATCCATGCCGGCATTTTTCCCGCCTATGAACGGGTGACGCTTCGCGACGAGGGCGAGCTGGTCGTCTACCGCGACGAGAAGGGGGTCACGATGCGCGGGCGCAAGGACGCCTGCTCGATGCCCGAGTTCCTCGATTACCCGGTCAAGGCCCGCAAGGACTGGGACCAGCTCAAGGCCGAGCGTTTGGATCCGCGCGCGCCGGGGCGCCTTCCCCAGGACTGGCAAGCGTTCCGCGAATGTATCCGGGCTTCCGGCGAGGCGGTCCAGGTGGGCTGTTTCCCTTTCGGTGTGTTCGGGACGCCCCGCGATCTGCTGGGGGTCGAGGCCCTGCTGGTCGCGTTTTACGAGGATCCCGGCTTGCTGAAGGATATGATGGCGCATCTTACCACGATTTGGCTGACGCTCTGGGAGCGGGTGGCCGACGAGGTCCAGATCGATCACATCCATATCTGGGAGGACATGTCCGGCCGCCAAGGCTCGCTGATTTCCCCAAAAATGGTCGCCGAGTTCATGATGCCCCAGTACGACCGGATCGCCGCCTTCGCCCGCGCGGCCGGGGTGCGGGTGGTCTCGGTGGATACGGACGGCAATTGCGCCGAACTCGTGCCCCTGATGATGGCGCACGGGGTCAACACGTTCCTGCCGTTCGAGGTCCAGGCCGGCAACGACATCCGCGACTACCGCCGCCGCTACCCGGCCCTGGGAATCATCGGCGGCCTCGACAAGCGGGCGCTGGACGGCCGGCGGGAGGACGTCGACCGCGAGGTGGCCCGGGCCGCCGCCATGGTCCGGCAGGGGCGCTTCATTCCCGGGTTCGATCATCTGATCCCGCCGGACGCCTCCTGGGATAATTTCAAGCATGCGGCCGAGCGCATGAAGGCCGTATGTTACGGCCAAAGCTAGCCTGCGGTGGCCCGGATAATAAAACATCATAGGAGTATCTCTCATGCCCATCAAATGGAAACAGGCCTGGGTCTCGGACGAATGCTACGAATCCTGCGGGGTCTTCGACGTGAACAACGACGGCGTTCCGGACATCGTCTCGGGCGCCTGGTGGTACCCGGGGCCGGATTTCAGGAAAAAGCTGCCGGTCGGCCCGGTGCAGGCCGCGGGCGAATACTACGACGACTTTTCCACCATCCCGCTGGACATCAACGGCGACGGTTGGACCGACTTCGTCACCGGCGGCTGGTGGGGCAACACCCTGCGCTGGCGCGAGAACCCCGGCGCCAAGGGCGGCGAGTGGCCGACGTATGTCATCGGGGAAACCGGCAACATCGAGACGACCCGCGCCTGGGATATTGACGGCGACGGCGTGATCGAGATCCTGCCGAACATCCCGGGGAACCCCGAGGTGGCCTACTACAAGCTGGTCACGGACAAGAACGGCAAGGGCGCCGGACAGTTCAGAAAAGTTGTCGTTCACACGTTTCCCAAGGATGGGCGGCAGGGGCACGGCCTCGGCTGCGGGGACATCGCCGGGCGCGGCCGCATGGATATCGTCCTGTGCAACGGCTGGCTGGAGGCGCCGGCCAACCCGGAACAGGGCCCCTGGACCTGGCATCCGGATTTTCCCAAGCCGCCCTGGGGCTGGGCCGGCAGCGTCCCGATGCTGGTGGCCGATGTCAACGGCGACGGCCAGAATGAGATCGTTACCGGCAACGCGCACGGCTACGGCCTGTGGTGGAGCGGGCAGAAGATTTCCGGGGGCCGGCGCGAATGGACCCATCATGCCATTGATCCCTTCAACGCTCAGTATCACGATCTGATGTGGGTGGATATTGACGGCGACGGCCAATGCGAACTGGTCACCGGCAAGCGGCACCGGGCGCACTGCGGGAACGAAGCAGGGGAATGGGACGATCTCGGCATCTACTACTTCAAGTGGACCGGCGAATCCTTCGCCAAGCAGGTGATCAGTTACGGGTCCATTGGGGAGGGCAAGGGCTGCGGCATTCACTTTGCGCTGGCCGATTTGCGCAAGACCGGCCGGCTCGACCTGGTGGCTCCCGGCAAGGACGGGCTCTCGATCTTCTACAACGAGGGCGCCTGAACCCTCCTGCGTCCCGACCTCTTGGAGAGTCGGGACTACGGCGCGGCAAGCCCTTTGCCCCCTCAGCAGCGGTCCACGGTGATCCGCACCACCCAGACGCTGTTGGTTTCATCCGATGCATCCGGGATTGCGTGCCAACCGAAGGCTAAACGATCGTAAATGAGAAGCAGGGCGTGGTCGTCCAGCCGGATTAACTCGGTGTAGCTTGACGTGAAGCCGCGAAGCCCTTTCCGGATCATCTCGTCGCGAGGGATCCAGGGGTCGGGGTGGATGGCGTCACGCGGTTGGCAGGCATTGTGGTGGGCCGCGATGTCCACGGCTTGCCAGCCGGCGCCGGCGCCGTCGGCATTGAACCAGGCGAAAATGCCCGGCCGCCCGCCGGACAAGGCGATCACACCGGAGGGCATCACCGCCAGGCTGGGCTCCACGGACCTGGCCGGCATGGTTACGGGCTGGGACCACGTGCGCCCATCATCCGCGCTCCAGGTTTGGCCATAGGGCACGAACGACGCGAGTCTGAATACGCACATCAGGCGGCCGTCGGCTGCCCGGCAAAGGGCGGACTCGCAGGGGCCCTCGTCGCCCTTGAGGGGGCAGTCGGCGCCGGCGATGACCGAACGGATTTGCCAGGCAAATCCGTCCGCCGATGCGGCAAGGACCAGCGAGTAACGGCGATCGCCTTCGAAGTGGCCGTAGAGGGTCGTCAGGTATTCGCCCTGGTTCCCCTGCACTCCCTGGCCGTTGAAGACAAAGCCCGCGGTGGCCAGCTCGGGCCCCATCGACCCGGGGGGGCGCGGCCACCCGGCGACGTTGACGCCGGACGGGCGCATGGCCAGTTGTCCGTCGGGCGAGATGAGGTTGCAGGGAGCGCCGATGGCGCCACCCGGGCGCGGCCGGAGATAATAGGGGATCACCAGGGCGCTGCCGTCCGGAAGGATCAGGTGGCTCAGCCCGGCGTCGCCGATGACCCGCGGCTCGTCCCAGGTCAGGCCGCCGTCACGCGAGCGCGAAAGGTAGCAGAAGGAGTCGGACACGTGGATGTCGGCGTAGGCCGACATGACCGCCCAGAGCGTGCCGTCCGGCTGGCGGATCAGCGACGGGAACCAGCAGTACCAGCGGCTGCGCTTGACCAGGACCGGCTCCGATAAGGTCACGCCCATTCCGTCCATCCGCTTCGAGGCTGAATCCGTCCAGCGCGGGAGCTTGCCGACCGGAAGGGGGGGTGGCATGTCGGAACCTTTCTGTTGCGCACGGGTTGTGCGGCGCGGGCGGGCGGAGTCTTGCACGGATGCCGCGGGCCAGTCAACGGCGAAATGCGCGCCGCAAGCCCCGGCAGGCGCCCAGCGGCGGATTGAGCGGATGCCAGCCCGCCCCGCGTTGCGGGGCCCTGGGGGGCGCAAATATTGATGTTGGCGAAATCCGGCGCGCATTGTATAACTACGGGCATTGATATGAACCCGTTCCGCCGCGCGCCGGCCGCGGACCCGGGGCGGAAGAGGTGGGAGAAATGCCATGGCCAACATCGATATCCAGGAAATCCTCCGCATCGCCCCCCATCGCTACCCCATGCTGATGGTGGACCGCATCATCGAGTGCGATGACGACAAGCACTGCGTTGGCGTGAAGAATATGACGTTCAACGAGCCGTTCTTCCAGGGGCACTTTCCCGGCAAGCCGATCATGCCGGGGGTCCTGCAGCTGGAAGCCATGGCCCAGGTGGGGGGGATTCTGCTGAGCCGGCGGACCGGGCTCAAAGGGCTGATCCCCCTGTTCATGGCGGTGGACAAGGCCCGCTTCCGGCGCATGGTCACCCCCGGCGATCAGCTGCGCATCGAGGTCGAAATCACCAATAGCCGCGAAAAGGTCGTCCGGCTCCGGGGCCGGATCCTGGTGGATGCCCAGCTGGCCGCGGAGGCCGAGCTGCTTTTCATGGTCACCGACGAAAAGGTTGAGTCATGACCCGTATTCATCCCACGGCCATCGTCGCGCCGGGCGCCCAGCTGGGCGTGGAGGTCGAAATCGGCGCCTACGCCATCGTGGGCGCCGGCGTGGCGATCGGGGACCGCACCCGGATCATGCCGCACGTCGTCCTCGACGGCCGGACCACCCTGGGCGCGGACTGCGTGGTGTTCCCCTTCGCCAGCATCGGCTCGCAGACCCAGGACCTGAAGTTCAAGGGCGGGGCAACCTCGGTCGAGATCGGGGATCGGACCACCTTGCGGGAATATGTCACCGTTAACGCCGGGACCAACGAGGGGGATGTGACCCGCGTGGGTTCCCGCTGCCATATCCTGGCGTATTCCCACGTGGCCCACCAGTGCGCGATCGGCAACGATGTGGTGATTTCCAATGCCACCCAGCTCGCCGGGCACGTCGTGGTCGAGGACGGCGTGGGCCTGGGCGGGATGTGCGGAGTCCACCAGTTCGTCCGCATCGGCGCTCTAAGCTTTATCGGCGGCTGCTCGAAGGTGACGCAGGATGTCCCCCCCTATATGCTGGCGGACGGCAATCCCGCCGTGCCGCGCGGCATCAATGTCATCGGACTCCAGCGGCACGGCCTGTCGGAGGAAACCCGGAAGCTGTTGAAGGGCGCGTTCAAGATCCTGTATCATCAGGACCTTACCGTCCGCCCGGCCCTGGATCGGATCCGGGCGGAGTTGCCGCCTTGCGCCGAGCGCGATCGGCTGCTGGCCTTCGTGGAGGCGTCGGAACGCGGCATTGCCCGGTGATCAGACGGCCCGATTCGGGGCGGCGACGGGCGCCAGGGGCGAGGCGGCGGTGCGGGGAGGTGTTCCATGACTGGGCGTTGCGTGCTGGTGGGAGGATGCCTGGTGGCCTGGGCGGCGATCGTGGCCGAGGCCCAGGCGCCGGCGGCGTCCAATGCCCCGGCGCTTCCGGATCTGCCTCCGGCGCCGGCCGCGGAGGCTCCAGCACACCGCGGGCAATCCGCCCCATCTCCGGCCGTCCTGCCGCCGGAAGCGGGACCAACCGGCAATCAACCAGCCGCCATCCGCACTCCGCCATTCTCCGCCGGCGAGGCCTTTGTCAACTTCAACTTCGACCAGGTGGATATTCGCTTCCTGGTCAAGCTGGTCGGCGAGTTGACTTTTCCTTGTGCCATCAGCAAGTTTCTTGATGACGGTGGTCACCCCGCCCCGGATCCCGGTGAGCGAGGTGTATCCCCTGTTCCTCGCCATTCTGGAGGCCGGCGGCTGCGCCGTGGTGGAGCAGGACGGTATCTACCACGTCGTGGCCCGCGAGCCGCGCCTGATGCCGGTGGCGCCTGTGGTCGGGGCGGGGGAGCCGACGCCCAGCGACGGGGTCATCACCAAGGTGATCCGGATTGCCCATCTGAGCGTGGCCGACTTGAAGAAAATCCTGGAGCCCATGGTGGGGCAGGGTAAGGCCGGCGCCCTGGGAGTGCTCGAGGCCACCAACCACCTGATCATCACGGATTCGGCCGACAACATCCGCCGGGTCGAGAAGATCATCGCGGAGGTGGATCAGCCGGGGCTGGCGCGCGGGGTCGAGATCGTGACCCTGAAGTACGCGGCCGCCCTGTCCATGGCCGCCGAACTGAACCAGGCCATTGCCGGGGCGGCGGCCAAGCAGGACGGGTCGCCCGGGGAGCGCCTGCGGCAGCGTTTGCCCCAGGTGGACGGCAGCCCCACCATGCCCAGCGACGCCCTCGTCGTGGCGGCCCCGCATTCCAACAGCCTGATCCTGGTGGGGTCGCCCGCGCAGTTGCTGGATCTCAAGCGCATCATCGGGCGCATGGATGTCGAACCCCAGACCGGTCATGGCCACCTGCGGGCCGTGTTCCTGAAATACCTGTCGTCCGACGAGGCCGCCAAGAGTTTGACCGCTTTGCTGGCCAAGGGCGTGGACAAGCCGCAGAATCAGAAAATCGCCATCGAGCCCAACGTGGCCAATAATGCCCTGCTGGTGGATGCCGCTCCCCAGGATTTTGAAATGGTCCGGGCCCTGGTTGAACAGCTGGATATCCCGCCCCAGCAGGTGCTGGTGGAGGTGATGTTCGCCGAGCTGACCATGGAAAAGGGGAGCGATATCGGCGTCGAGTTCATGGCCGGCGGCTCGCCCGACAACGGGTCCTCGATCGCCATCGGCGGCATGAAGACCACCGAGGGCGACGACCTGCTGGCCTCGCAGGTCCTGGGCGGCATCGTGCCCAACGGCCTGACCTTCGGCATCGCCAAGGGCAGCTACGTGGACACCTCGGGCAAGGTGGTCCCTTATTTCCCGGCCCTGGTCAACATCAACGCGGTGAAGACCGGCGCCAAGTTCGACATCCTGTCCAACATCCCCCTCCTGACCCAGAATAACCAGCAGGCCAGCGTGACGGTCGGCAAGAATATCCCCATCCTCAAGTCCACCGTCTCCGCCGGCGCCGGCACGGCCCGGGATTACATCGAGAACATCGATCGCATCGACGTCGGCATCAAGCTGACGGTGACACCGCACATCAACCCGAACGGCGAAGTGCTGATGAAGCTCAACCCCTGCCTCGAGGCCATCCTCAAGGAGTCGACCGGCGGCAAGTCCTTCACCCCGACCATCGCCAAGCGGGAGGTGATCAGCACCATGACCGTGCCCAGCGGTCAAACGGTGGTCATCAGCGGCCTGATCCGGGAGGATACGGTCAGTGGGCAGCGGAAAATCCCGTTTCTGGGAGATATCCCCCTGCTGGGCTGGTTGTTCCGCCATGATGTCGACAAGGTCGAGCGCACCAACCTGCTGATTTTCGTCACCCCCCACGTGGCCACCAATCTCTACGAGCTGGCCGACCTGTCCAACCGCATCCGCGGCCAAGTCCCCTTGGGGGCGTCCAATGCCCTGCCCGTTGCGCCGGCGATCCCGGGGGAGCCAGATCATGGCCCATGACGATCCTGTGTCCGCGCCGGAAGAAGGGAAGGCGGCCGGGTTGGAGGCGCTGGGCCGCCAATACGGGCTGGAGGTGCTGGAGGCGTTGACCGAGGACATGCTCGACCCCGGGTTGCTGGCCAACCTGCCGGTGGAGTGGGCCCGGAGTCACTTGGCCATTCCCGTCCGCTTCCGGGGGAAGCCGGCTGTCCTGACCGCCCGGCCCGAGGATGTCAGCAGCCAGAAGCGCCTGGAACTGCTGCAGGGCCGGGAACTGCTCCCGGTGCTGGCGTCCCGCGAGACGATCCTGGCCGCCATCGAACGCTGCTATTTCAGCCGCCAGGAGACGCCCCGCGAGTTCCTGCGCGACATGGAACCGCCGGCGGCGGTGTCCGAACGGGTGCGCAGCGACGATTTGCTCCAGGTGGCCGAGAATGCTCCGGTGACCCAGCTGGTCAACCTGATCCTGCTGGAGGCGGTTAAGGCCGGCGCTTCCGATATCCATGTCGAGCCGTTCGAGTCGCGCCTGCGGGTGCGCTACCGGATCGACGGGATGCTCTATGAACAGGCCGCGCCGCCCAAGCAGCTGGAGCCGGCCCTGATCTCCCGCCTGAAAGTCATGGCCCGCATGGATATCGCCGAGAAACGCCTGCCCCAGGACGGCGTGGCCCGGGTCCGGATCGGGGAACGGGAGATCGATATCAGGATTGCCACCCTCCCGGTGGCCGAGGGCGAGCGGGTGGTCTTGCGCCTGCTGAACCGGAACGCGGCGATCCTGCCCCTGGCCGGCCTGGGCCTTTCCGAAAACATGCTGGCCGGCCTGGAGGGGCTGGTGCGGGCGTCGCACGGCGTGATCCTGGTCACCGGCCCGACCGGCAGCGGCAAGACCACCACCCTCTACGCGCTCCTCCAGCGCCTGAACAAGGAACGCACCAACATCCTGACGATCGAGGATCCCATCGAGTACCAGCTGCCCGACATCGGCCAGATCCAGGTGAAGCCCAAGATCGGCCTGACCTTTGCCGCCGGGTTGCGCCATATCCTGCGCCAGGATCCGGATACCATCCTGGTCGGCGAAATCCGCGACCTGGAAACCGCTGAAATCGCGATCCGCGCCTCGTTGACCGGCCACCTGGTGTTCAGCACCCTGCATACCAACGACGCCCCCAGCGCCGTGATCCGGCTGATGGACATGGGGATCGAGCCGTTTCTACTGGCCGCCTCGCTACGCGCCGTGTTGGCCCAGCGGCTGGTGCGCCGCCTGTGCCCCGCCTGCCGGGAACCGGCCTCGCCGGCGGAGGCGCTCCGGGACGCGCCCGACGCCGTCCGGCGCGTCGTGGGGGCGCGGCCGGCTTGGCGGGCGCGGGGATGCCCGGCCTGCCTGGAAGGTTACCGGGGACGCGTCGGACTGTTCGAGTTGATGATGATGACTGGGCCGTTGTCAGAGGCCGTGCGCACCGCCGGCAATGACAGCCGGGCCCTCGCCCAGCTCGCGGTCAAGGGCGGCATGACCACCCTGCTCGACGACGGCCTGGACAAACTGCAGCAGGGGGTCACCAGCCTTTCCGAGATCCTCCGTGTCATCGGCAAGTTGGCATGATCACTTTCGAGTATAAGGGCTATGACGCTTCCGGCCGTCCCCAGGGCGGCTTGATCGAGGCCGGCGATCCCAAGCAGGCCCGGGAAAAGCTGGCGGAGCTGGGGGTCCTGGCGGAATGGGTCGCCCCGGCCGGGGCCCGGAACGGAGGGCGTTGGAGCCGCGGCGGGCGGTTTGGCGTCGAGCGGCGGATCGAGGTCTACCAGGCGCTGGCGGCGCTGCTGGCGGCCGGCCTGCCGCTGGTTCAGGCCCTGGACCTGCTGATGCAGTCCCCCGAGATGCTTGGGCTTCGACCCCTGCTGGCCGGAGTGCGGGATAAAATCCGCGGGGGGGCGTCGCTGGCCGAGTCCCTGGCCGGGGCCGGCCGCGGCGTCAGCCAGCACGAAAAATCCCTGGTGGCGGCCGGGGAGCGGGCGGCGGCGCTGGACCAGGTCCTGGAGCGCCTGGCCGCGTTCATGGAGGAACAGCGCCGCCTGCGGGAGCAGGTGGTCACGGCCCTGATCTACCCGGCCATCCTGGCGGTCGTGGCCGCCGCCGTGGGCTTCGGCTTGCTCGGCTTCGCCATGCCCCGTTTCGGGCAGTTGCTGATGGACCAGACCCGCGTCGCGATTCCCCTGCTGACCCGCCTGATGATCCGCGCCGGGCATGGGGTGGCGGTCTGGGGCCTCCCCGGTCTCGCCCTGGCGGGATGCCTGGCGGCGTGGTTCGTTCGGCGCCTGCGCCGCGATGCGGCCTGGGCGCGTGGGTTCGACCGCCGCTGCTTTCGCCTGCCGGTGGTCGGGCGCGGCTACGAGCTCCTGGTCAACCTGCGCTTTGCCAGGACCCTGGCGCTCCTGTTGCGCGGCGGGGTGCCGCTGATCGAAGGGATCGCCCTGGCCGGGGAAGCCAGTGGCAGCGCCTGGGTCAGCTCCCTGGCGGTGCGCGAGGCCGATGCCGTGCGCCACGGGGCGAGCCTCAGCCAGGCCCTGCGGCGCATTCCGCCGTTTGCCGCGACCCTGGCGGGCTGGGTCCAGGTGGGCGAGGCCGGAGGCTCGCTGGACCGGATGCTGGACAACGCCGGCCAGCGCTTTCAGCAGCAATGGGAACGGTATCTCACGCGGCGCCTGGCCTTCCTGGAGCCGGCCCTGATCCTGGTCATCGGCGGGTTTGTCCTGCTGGTGGTGCTGGCCATTCTCCTGCCGATGGTCTCGCTGAACCAGTCCTTGATGTGATCAATGGAGAGCGCTTTCGGGGGAATCAGGCGCCCTCGGTTCGCTCTTCGAGATTCTCAGGTGACCGCATCCGGGCGGCGGCCTTTATCTGCCGCAGGGCCTCGTAAAGGACGATGGCCACGGCGGACGACAGGTTGAGGGAGCGGACGTGGTCCGTGCGCATGGGGATTCCCAGGACGGCGTTCGGATAAGCCTCCAGTAGGGCCTCCGGCAGGCCCCGGCTTTCGCACCCGAACACCAGCGCGTCTCCGGGCTGGAATCCGGCGTCGAGATAAGATTTTCGGCCGCCGCTGCTGAAGAAAAAACAGCGTGCCGGCGGGATGGCCTGGAAAAAAGCCTCCATGCCCGCGTGGCGCCTGAGGTCGACCGAATCCCAGTAATCCAGTCCGGCCCGTCGCAGCGCGGCGTCGTGCAGGCGGAATCCCAGGCGCCCGATCAGGTGCAGCGGCGTGCCTGTGGCCGCGCAGAGCCGCGCGATGTTGCCGGTGTTGGGCGGAATCTCCGGCTCCAGCAGGGCAACCTGGAAAGGCGGATTCGGCCAGGCGAACGGCAGGTCCTGGCGCCGGCGGTGGAGGGGCATGGCCATGGGACGCGATCTTTTATCGGATTTTTGATTGACCCCGCCGGGGCGGGCACATAGCATCACATTCCGGTTCCACGGCCCCTCGCGGCGGACCGCCGCTGGCAGGCCGGTCACCGACTTCTCCGTCGCCATGAATGTCAAGGATATCAACCTGACACCGGCCGAATTGAGCGCCATTCTCGAACACCGCCGCCAGATGGCCCCGGCGCATGGCGAGGCGGTATCGATCGAACAGGCCATTGAACACTTCATTCTCCACCTGCGGGCGGATTGGCTCAAGGAAAAACTGCACCGGGACGCCTTGGCCCAGCGGGAGGAAATCGAAAAGCACAAGTATTGCCGGTCCAAGGACGAGGGCCGGGATATCGGCAAGGCCGCCGCCGCCGAGGAGTGGTGCGAGAAGTATGCGCATATCTGGCGGGCGGAACGGGAATCCCTGGAACGCAACGGCTTCCTGAAACTCGAGGTGGTCGTCGCGTCTTCCCGGGGATTGCACATCGAGCCGGCGTCCACCCTGGCCGCGCTGGTCAGCCGGTTCCACTGCGAGGTGTATCTCGCCCGGGGGGAAATGGACTGTTATAATTTCATCCTCCAGGGCCGCAAGTGCCTGAACGTGAAATCCATCCTGGGCCTGCTCGCGGTCGCGGCGCGCCAGGGCGACGCCCTGGAGTTCATCGCCACCGGGCCGGACGCCCGCGCCGCCCTCGACGCCATTGACGGCCTGATCAAAGCGCAGGCCGCCGCCGGGGGGCCGGCCCGAGCCTGAGCCGGCGAGTCCGGCGCCGATCACCACCGCGTCCCACGCCTGTCCGGAAAATCCGCCCGGGATTCTCGAAAGACAGCGTGTGGCTATGGGGGGGTCCGGTGCGGCCGTCAGGCGGCCACGCCGGCCATCAGCTTGAGGAGTGCGGCCTGGTCGGCCTGCGCGCGCGGCAGCTCGCCGGCGATCCGCCCGTTGCGCATCACCAGCACGCGATCGGATAAGTGGATGACCTCCGGCAGTTCGCTCGAAATAAGCAGGATGCCGCTGCCGGCCTCGGCCATCTCGTCGATCAGACCGTGGATTTCCGCCTTGGCTCCCACGTCCACCCCGCGGGTCGGTTCGTCCACGATCAGCAGGCGGCAGCCGGCCGCCAGCCAGCGGGCGATCACCAGCTTCTGCTGGTTGCCGCCGGAGAGCGAGGCCGCCACGGTCTGAATGCCGGGGGCGCGCACACGCAAGCGGCGAAAGAAGGCCGCGGCCTGCTCGGCCTCGCGGCGGGCCCGGATCCAGCCCCAGGACGCCAGCCGGGGCAGGGTCGCCAGGGAAATGTTCTCGCGGGCACTCATGCCCAGCACCAGTCCGCAGCGCTTGCGGTCCTCCGGCACCAATCCGATCCCCCGGCTCATCGCCGCCCCGGGCGAACGGATCGCGGTTTCGCGCCCGGCAAGGAAAATCCGGCCGGTGGCCTGGGGATCGAGCCCGAAAAGCGCCAGGGCCACTTCCGTGCGCCCCGCGCCGACCAACCCGGCCAGGCCGACGATTTCCCCGGCCCGGACGCTGAAAGACACCTCGGAGAACTTGCCCGGACTGGACAAACGCTCGACCCGCAGGACCTCGTCCCGCCCGGCCGCCGAAGCGTGCCGGGGGAAGTAGGCGTCGACGGGCCGGCCAATCATCATTTCCACGAGCTGCTTTTCACCGAGCTCGCGGGCCGGCCGGGTGCCGGCGACGGCGCCGTCCCGCAGGACCGTGATCGTGTCGCACAGCTCGAAGATTTCCTCCAGCCGGTGCGAGACATAGATCGAGGTGATCCCGCGGGCTGGCAGGCTCTTGATGAGCGCGAACAGCCGCCGCGCCTCGACCTGCGACAGGCTGGAGGTCGGCTCGTCGAAAATGATGACCCGCGCTCCGCCGGCCAGGGCGCCGGCGATCTGGACCAGCTGCTGCTGGCCCATGGAGAGCCCGGCCATCGGGGCCTCGATGGGCAGCCGGGCGCCGATGGCCGCCAGGGCCTGCTCCGCCCGGGCCCTCATCTGCCGGCGGGACACAAAGCCCCCGCGCGCCGGCAGCCGGCTCAGGCACAGGTTCTCGGCCACCGATAGGTTTTCGCAGAAAGCCAGCTCCTGGTGGACGATGCCGATCCCGGCCAGGAAGGCGTCGCGCGGACTGCGGAAGGCGACGGGCCGGCCGTCGAGCAGCACGCGGCCCGCGTCCGGCCGGTAGATGCCGGCCAGGATCTTGCCCAGGGTGCTCTTGCCGGCGCCGTTCTCGCCCATCAGCGCATGGCAGGCCCCGCGCCGGATGTCCAGGGTGACGTCCCGCAGGGCCTGCACCCCGGGAAAGCGCTTGCCGATGCCCTCGAAGCGGACGATGGGATTGGCATCAGTCATTCGTTAAGCCTGGTGGCAGCTTGTATGCTCGGTGTTCAGGGACAAGATAGATATTCAGGTAATGGACTTCAGAAACAGGAAAACGTTCAACGCTCAACATTCAACATCCAACGTTCAAGGAATCCAGGAATTGTTGAATGTTCAAAGTTGGACGTTGAATGTTGGACGTTCGCTTTATCCTGGCCAGCCTCCTTATCACTTCGCCAGCTTGAGGTATTCCTCCGGCACGTCCGTGAACCCCCATTCCTTCAGCTGGCGCGCCCAGGCGCCGAGATTCTCCTTCGAGACCCGCACCAGCTCCATCGGGTTGATCGCGGGCACATCCTTGCCGAGGGCCAGTTTTTCGACGATCTTCTCCACCGAGACGTAACCCCACTTGTAGGTGGGCTGGGCCAGCAGGACCGGGGCGATCCCCTTGCTGATGTAGGGCAGCTCGGCGGGCAGGGCGTCGATGGACACCACCTTGACCTTGGCGGGGTCGAGGTCGTTGAGCAGGGTCTTGGTGAACAGCGGCCAGCCGCCGATCATGGCCCAGGCCGTGATCTGGGGATAGGCGTTCATGACCCGCACCACCTCGGCCGCCGCGTCCTGCGGCGTCTCAATGTGGTAGAAGGTGCCCACGATCTTGATGCCGGGGTGCTTGGCGGCCTCCTGTTTCACGCCTTCGGCCCGCTTGCGCAGGTTGGGCGCATTCTGGTTGCCGGCCAGGATGGCAACCTGCCCCTGGCCCCCGATGACCTGGGCCAGGGTGACCATGACCTGTGCGCCGGCCTGGAGGTCGTCCACGCCGTAAAACGCGAAACGCTTGGAGGCCGGCGCGTCGCTGTCGAAGGTCATCACCGGCACGCCGCGGGCCACGGCATCGTTAATGGCGCCGGTGACCTTGGCGGCGTCGGAGCAGGAAATCAGGACGGCGTGGGCCCCCTCGTTGACGGCCTGGGCCAGGCGCTGGGCCTGGACCTGGCCATCCTCGGTCGGCGGGGTGCGCCAGTCGATGGAAACGTCCAGGTTGTATTTCGCCGAGAGATCTCGGGCGGCCGCCTCCGCCCCGGTGCGCGCGCTGAGAAACACGGGGTTGGTGGAACTCTTGCCGAGCATGGCGATCTTGATCTTCTTCTTGGCCGCCGCCTGGGCCCAGGCGGCGCCGCCGGCCACACTGGCGCAGACGGCAAGGAGCACGGCAAGTGTGATGGTTGTTTTTTTGCCCATGGGTGTTTCCTTTCTTGCTTTTTTTCCGGCCGAATGGGGTTGCGGGTGCGATTGCTTTGGCCCGAACCCCGAACCCTGAATCCGGCGTTGGCGGCGTCACGTTGCCGCTGGGTCGGCCTTCCCGGCATCAGCCTGCCGGGCGCGGGCCGAGGCCTGCAGCAGGCGCCGCGCGGTCAGGTTGGCGTTCAGCCGGTCGAGCACGACCGCCACGATGATGGCGCAGCCGATAATGATCCACTCGTAGTTCTGGTCCAGGTGCAGGGTGCGGATGGACTGGCGGATCAGCACGATCAGGATGGCGCCCAGCATGGCGCTCAGGGCGCTGCCCTTGCCGCCGGACAGGCTGGCGCCGCCGACCACGGCCGAGGCGATGACGTAGAGCTCGTAGCCGGTGGCGTCGGCGCAGGAGGCCGAGCCGTAGTAGCTCGTGCCGACGAAGGCGGCGATGCCGGCGGTCAGGCCGGAAACCACGTAGATCCCCACCAGGATGCGGTTGAGCCGCAGGCCGGCGTAGCGGCTGGCCTCGGCGTTGCCGCCCACGGCGTAAATGTGGCGGCCCATGACGGTCTTGACCAGGTAGAGCGCCCCCAGGACCATGACCGCCAGCATGATCAGCATGGGGACGGGATACAGGGCCGTGCCGAAAACGCCGGTCTTGGTGACCGCGGTCAGCGCGTCCGGCACCAGGATGCTCTCGGCCTTGCTGGCGACAAACGCGATCCCGCGGAACACCCACATGGTGCCCAGGGTGATGATAAAGGGATGCACCTTGAGCCCGGTGATCATGGCGCCGTTGATCAGCCCGCACAGCAGGCCGACGCCCAAGGCGACGCCGATGCCCAGGGCCACCGTCGCCCCCGGCGGCAGCGCGCCCGCCGAGCGCAGGACCATGGCCATGGCGATCCCGGAGAGGGCGTAGATCGAGCCGACCGAAAGGTCAATGCCGCCCGAGATGATGACCAGGGTCATGCCGATGGCCATGATGGCGAAAAAACTCGCGTCGGTGGCGGTCTGCATCAGGGTGTAGGAGTTGAGGAAGTTGTTGACCGGCCGGCCGGTGAGCTGGTCGACGTGCGAGCCGGCGAAGCAGGTGAGGATGGTCCCGATCAACAGGATCACCAGCACCAGCCCCGACTGCTGGGAGTTGAACAAGGCGCGGAGGCCTTGCTTCAGAATGTTCATCACGCGCCTCACGAGCGACGGGGTGCAATTTGGAATTGACGCTGGCTTTGTACAGAATACATTGTTGGCCCATGGGATGCAATCCTTTATACGTCGTCCGCCCGCCGGCGGGCGGACACTTCGGCCGGGGCCTTGGGGCGGCCCTGGGCCTCGCGCTCGCCGGCCTGGCCTTGGCCGTCCGCAGTCCGGCGCAGGACGCCGGCGAGATCGCGGCCGTCAAGGCGCAACTGCAGCAGCTCAAGCAGCAGCAGGCCGAGGACCTCCGCCGCCTCGAGCAACGCCTCGAGGCGCTTGAGCAGTCCGGCGAGGGCGAGAGCCGGCTTTCGCTGACCGCGGCCGGCCTGAAGGCTCTGACCGATTTCGAGAAGGCCAGGGAGCAGGGGCAGGTCGAGCCCTACCACGAGCGCAGCGCGCTCGAAGCCTACGAGGCGACGCTGCCCGACCGGATTCAGCGGATCAAGGACCAGGATACGTTGCATACCCAGCTGTTCGAGTACCTGGCCAAGGGGTTCGAATGGCAGGGGTATTTCCGCGCCGGGGCCGGCGTCAACAGCAAGGGCGGGCACATGGACGCCTTTCAGGCCCCGGGCGCGCCCGCCAAGTACCGGTTGGGCAACGAGTCGGACACCTACGTCGAGACCGTGGTCAACGAGAAAAACTGGAACCCGGATCCCGACGGACTGAAGATCAATACCCAGATCCGGGTCGCCTATAAGACCCAGCAGGGCAAGTCCGAGGACCTGGAAAACAAGGTGGTGCTGCGCGAAATGTTCGCCGGCATGAGCGAATTTATCGAGGCCAACCCCTCCACCCGGCTCTGGATCGGCGAGCGCTTTTACCGCCTGCCGCAGACCTATATCAACGATTTCTGGTGGTATGACCTGAGCGGCTACGGCGGCGGCCTGGAGAACATCGATATCGGCTCCGGTCGCCTGCACCTGGCCTATATCGTCTTCTCCGAATCGGCGTCCAGTTTCTGGACCAGCTCCGACCGCGGGGCCTTCGACTACAACACCGGCAACGGGCGGCTGGCGAAAAACAACCTCAGCCTGATGTTTTCCGATTTATACGCCGGAGCGGGAAAATTTACCGCCTGGATCAACGGCGGGTTCATGCAGGGCGGCACGGCGACCAATCCGGCCGGTGCCTACGAATACCCGACCCAGGCCGGGGTCGATGGCGGCCTGATGCACCAGGTGAAATCCGGCCGCATCCAGAACCAGGTGTCCCTGCAATACGGCTACGGGTGCAACAGCAGCCTGTCGGCGGCCGGCAATACGCCCCCGACGGACGACAACAGCCAGGCCAACAGCATTCGGCTGGTTGAAATGGTCGACCACCAGTTCAGCGAGCGCTGGAGCGCGGAGGCGGTGGGCCTCCTGCAGTACCAGAACAACGGCGCGGACCACGCTGCGGATTCCACCTGGGCCAGCCTCGGCGCGCGCCCGGTCTACAACTTCCTCAAGCATTTCGGAATCGAGTTGGAGCCGGCACTGGATTACATCAACGACCGCCAGAACGACCTGGAGTCCTGCCTGTTCAAGTGCACCGCCGCCCTGCGGGTGACTCCGGCGCCCGACTTCTTCAGCCGCCCGGAGTTTCGCCTGTTCGCCACCTACGCCCGCTGGGGCGGGGATTTCGAGGGCAATCCCGCCCTGGGCGGCGCCGCCTTCGCCGGGCGGCGTGACGGTCTGAATTTCGGCCTCCAGGCCGAACATTGGTGGTGAGCGCCTGGCGCGGCCATTTGTGAACAGGAGGAGGTTGCTATGAGTAAGAGACTTCGACGGGCCTGGGGCCTGGCCGTTGCCTTGGCCGGCGGTTTGGCGGCCGGCGGCGCGCTGGCGAACGACCTGGCGTTGACCAACGTGACCCTCAAGCCGCGGGACGACGCCACGGCCTTTGTGCAGTTCGACCTCCGCTGGGAAAACTCCTGGCTGTTCACGAACATCAACCACGATGCCGCCTGGGTGTTTTTCAAGATCAAGCCGGAAGGGCAGGCCGCCTGGGAGCATGTCATCTTGGAGACCAATGGGCACGTGGCAGGCACGGGGACGGAGGTTGAAATCATCGTGCCGCCCGACCGGGTGGGGTGTTTTATCCGGCGCGCCGAGGAGGGCTACGGCGCGCTGTCGGTGTCCACCGTGAAATTGGCTTGGGACTTTTCCTCCCATGGCTTGGTGAAGACCGACCGGGTGCGCATCCAGGCCTTTGCGGTCGAGATGGTCTACGTGGCGTCAGGTCCTTTTCAAGTCGGGTCAGGCGGGACCGAGGCGAGACGCTTTTACGCCGGCGGCACGGAAAACGATCCGTTTCAGATCGATTCCGAAGCGGCCCTGACGCTCGGTGACACCGACGGCGCGCTATGGGCCAAGGCCGGCATCGTGGCCGGCACCGGCAGCCTCCCGGAGGCCTTTCCCAAGGGGTACAACGCTTTTTACTGCATGAAATATGAGCTGACCCAGGGGCAGTATCGCGATTTTCTCAACAGCCTGACCCGCGCCCAGCAGATCACCCGCACGCGAAGCCAGAACGGGAACGATTTTGTCATGAGCGGCAAGGCCGCGTATACCTCGCGTAACGGCCTGCGCTGTCCCACCAGCGTGCCGCTTGCGCCGCTGCCGATCGTGTTTGGCTGTGATGCCAGCGACAACAGAATCTTCAATGAAACCAATGACGCGATCGATCGGGCCTGCAATTACCTGACCTGGTCGGACCAGGCTGCTTTTGCGGACTGGGCGGGGTTGCGGCCGATGTCGGAGTTGGAGTTCGAAAAGGCTTGCCGGGGCCCCTTGACGCCGGTGGCGGACGAATATGCCTGGGGAGATGCCACGGTCACCTGGTCCACGGCGGGGCTTTCGTTTGACGGCACCGGCCAGGAGCGAGCGAAAAACGGCAACTGCTGCGGCCCCAGCGGACCTTACCGGGTGGGCATATACGCCACCAGCGATTCCACGCGCAATACGGCCGGCGCCTCCTATTGGGGAGCCATGGAACTGACCGGAAACGTGTGGGATCGCGCGGTGACGCTGGACAATGCGACCTGGCATCTGTTCACCGGTTTGCATGGCGACGGGCAACTGACCGTTCAAGGGAATGCTAATGTCGCTTTCTGGCCCAACTTGGCGGACAATAGCGGGATGTCCTGCTATCGCGGCGGAGGGATAAGCGACAGTGGCTACCCCGAATATATGCGGGTCTCGAGCCGTCTGTATTACCATACCAATACAACCATAGAGAACGATGGCGGCCGCATGGTGCGCACGGCGCCCTGAAGGGGGATCACGGCATGCATCGAGGCATGAAACTCCGGTGACGGATGGGCCGGTATGTTGTTTCTGTCAGTCCAAGAGAAAACGCAGTGGGCCGCGCTGGGCGCGCGGGTCCTGGCCGACCGCGCGGTGGCGCCCCGCGCCTTCGACGGCGAGCTGCGCCCCAACCTGCGGCCGGTCTTTGCCTATTTCGCCGGCGCGCTCCTCGGGTCGCGGGGACAGCCGGAGCGGGCCCTGGCCTGGTTCAGGGAAGGCGCCCGGGACGAGGACCCGGCCCTGCTGTCTAACGCCTATATGGTCAGCTTTCTCGAACGGCACGGCGGGCAGATGATCATGCCGGCCGTGGTGTTCGCCGACCCGCGCCCGTTCATCCATTTCGCGGGCACCCCGGAAATGAAGTCGTCCCGCGCGAGCTTCGCCCGCCAGCTCGGCCACTCGTTGCCCCGTTTTCCCCGCCCGTTCCGCGTGTTGGACATCGGCACCGGCGACGGCGCGCTCCTCGGGATGGTCCTCGAGCACCTGCGGGAGATCGGGCGGGTGGGGGACATCGCCGAGATCCTGCTCAACGACGCCTCGCCCGCCATGATCGCGCTTGCCGAGAAAACGCTGAAGGCTCTTTATCCCCGCGCCAGGGTCCACAGCCTGGCCGGCCGGATCGAAAACGTCGCCGGCCGCATCGAGGGCCATTACGACCTGATCATGAGCTCGCTGGCCTACCACCACATGCCCATGGAAAAGAAACGGATTCACCTGCGCGTCCTGGCCCCGCATTTTGATCACTTTGCGATTTTCGAGCTGGACGCCAATAACGACACTCCGGAACTCGGCTCGCCGGAACTGGCCCTCTCGGTCTACCAGTCCTACGGTCAGATCATCGGCTTCGTGTTCGGCCACGACGCTCCGGTGGATGTCGCTCTCGCCAGCGTGGACTGCTTCCTCATGACCGAGGCGGTCTCGCTTCTCACCCAGCCGCGGGGGGTCCGCAACGACTACCATATGCTCCGCGGCCAGTGGCAGGCGCTGTTTGAGGAGGAGCTCGGCCCCGCCTTCGCCTGCGGTTGCGACTCGATCTGCTACGCCGACGAATACCTGAACCTCTTCAGCCTTCACTATGGACGGTAGGGGGCCGCCCCGGGGGGTTCGTGCCGGTTGCCCGTCTCCCGGCGCCGGGTCTTCGGGCGTTGGCTCCCGCCGCCCTGGTTCCCCGATTGCCTTGCCGGCAAATTAAGCTGACGATCGTCAAATCAATTTGTCAGGAGCAAGGAGAGGGATTCTCCGCATATGAGCCGAAACCCGCCCTGCGAGCGGTTGCCGCCATGGCGTGGTCTCAACCTTGGCGCCACGCCCGATGCGGGGTTCGGTGCCATGGTCCGGAGTCCCTGGCGCCCGCCCCGCCGGCGCACTTTTCTGGCCGGCTTATGGATGGATTCAATTGGCGATCGCCGATCTGCTTTACCTGAACGCGTCGGCGGGGGACGCGTGCGGAAGCAGCGAAGGTGCCCAGCGTAAGGGCATCATCCCGGGCCGGCCCCGACAGGGCGCTCGAAGGCCGCGCCGGCCAGCTCCACTTGAAACCCGTCCTTGCCGCCCGCGGCGGCCGCTGATACTATGAATCCGATGCCATGAGTTTTTCCGGACCAGCCCGGCCCGAGCCTTCGGTCTCCCGCATCGCGCCCGTTGTTCTCGGGGCGCTGGCCGCGGGACTTTCTGTCTTTGCTGTCCTGACCGCCCGGGTAGAGAAGCCTTTCCGCAACCCCATTGCCTACGCCATGGCGGGGGACGCCTTCTACGTGCTGGAGAAGGAGGGCAACACGATCCTGCGCTTCGACCGCTGCGGCTTCCGCTCGCCGCTGCGGCTCGACGGGCGCTACCGCGTGGAGCCTGACGACGGGCGCTACTATTACATGGCTCGCAAGCTCTATCCCGGCCCGTCCGGCCTGGTCGTCCAGAGCTACATCCACGACCGCAAAACCCACGACCTGGCCGGCTACCGCTTCCGGGAATACGCCTCCTTCCACGGCCCGCCCCGGGACCTGCTGACGGTTTTCCTGAAAGAACCGTCCGCCTTTCCCGAGTTCAAATACGCCTGCGACGGCGCCGGCAACCATTATTTCGTCAACAACTGCGCCGGGTTCCGCAATATCTGGAAACTGCCGGCCGGCGCCGGCCCCGTCACCGTCGCGGGCGACCGGCTGCCGCCGGAAATCCGGGAACTGGGCGACCGCAACGACGCCTTGTCCGGCTGGCCCTCGATCTGCGTCGGGCCGGACGGCCGGATCTACGTGTCGTCCGTCGCTTCCGGGCGGATTGTGGAATATGCGCCCGACGGGCGCCGCCTGCGGGAGATCGGGTCCGCGGGTCTGGACGAGGGCGAGCTGCTGGCGCCGAACGAGGTTTTCTTCTTCCCGTTTGCGCCGGGCCGGCCGCCTTGTCTGACGGTGGCCAATGCCGCCAACCGCTCGTGGGTCCAGTTCGACGCTTCCGGCGCGGTGGCCCGCACCGTGAGCCCGCTGCAGGCCGGCTATCCGTATCCCGACATCCTCGTGGGGCGCGCTTTCGCGCCGTCCCTCCTGGCCGAAGCCGCGCCAGGGGGTGGGCTCCGTAAAATCTGCTCGTTCGATCTTGTCAACAAGTGCGTGCTGATCCATGGCCGGCGGATTGCCGTCATCAACGGCTACCGGGCCTGGGAATGCAGCCGGATCTGCTGGCTGGTCGCGGCCGCCGTTGTTCTTCTACTGGTGGCGGCCGGCTGGCGGCGGCTGCGGGCCGCCCTGGGGCGGATGAAAATCCCGTTTTTCGTGAAACTCCTGGCGCTGTTCATTCCCCTCCTGGTCGCCAGCCTGCTGGTCGTGGGGGACTGGGTACGGGACGAGATGCAGGTCAGCCTGGAAGCCGAGTCCATCCGCCGCGCCGCCAACCTGGCGCGGGCGATCCTGAACAGCGTGTCCGTGGCGGACCTGGAGGCCATCCGAGCGCCGGAGGACCGCAACGGGGCGGCCTACGAGCGCGTCTACAAGACCGTCGCCCGGATCGTGGATGTCAAGCACGTGGAGCAGACCCCCAAGTGGATCATTCACAAGATCCGCGGCGGCCGTTTTTATTTCGGGATCAGCATTTGGCGCGGGCCGATCTATGAGCCGTTCGTCGTGCCCCACGAGCGGGAGATGTTTTTCAAGGTGCTCCGGGACAAGACCCCGCAACAGGGCCGGTTCACCGACGAACAGGGCGAGTGGTTCAGCGTGCTCCACCCGATTGCCAACGCCGCCGGCGAGGTGATCTACGTCCTCGAGCTCTACCGGCCGACGGAGGGCATGGACCGCGCCCAGCAGGGCGCCTTCCGGCAGGCCCTCCAGATCGCGGGCGGCACGGCCCTGGCGGCGATCCTGCTGGTATTCCTGTTTTCCTACGTCACCACCCGGCCGCTGCGCCAGCTCATGCAGGCCACCGATCGGCTGGGGCGGGGCGACTTCGAGCACCCGATCGTGGTCCGTTCCCGGGACGAGCTGCGGGACCTGGCCGGGGCCTTCAACCACATGATGGTGGACCTCAAGCGCCACATCGTTGAGCTGGCCCGGAGCACGGCGGAGAAGGAGCGCGTCCAGTCCGAGTTGCGCTTCGCGCGCGAGGTCCAGCAGGGCATCGTGCCGAAGGTCTTTCCCCCGTTCCCGGAAGCGCCCAACGTGGAAATTGTGGCCCGCATGGAGCCGGCCCGCGAGGTCGGGGGCGACTACTTCGATTTCTTCATGATCGACCCCGACCACCTGGGCGTGGTTATCGCCGACGTGTCCGACAAGGGCGTGCCCGCCGGGCTGTTCACCATGATCGTGCGCACGCTCCTGAGGGTCAATGCCAAGGGCAACCTGGGCGCCGCCGACGCCGTTTCGCGCATGAACCGGCAGATCGCCGCGGACAATCCCTCGTCCATGTTCGTTACCCTTTTTTATTTCATCGCCGACTTGCGGACGGGCCGGGTGGTGTACTGCAACGCCGGCCACCCGCCCCCGGTCCGCTTGGGGCGGGAGGGAATGGCGCCGCTGGCGGCGGCGGAGGGGCAGGGCGGGGGCGTGATCGCCGGCATCTACGACCAGGCCGAGTATTCCGAGGGCGAGCTGGTCCTGGCGCCGGGCGAGACCCTGGTGCTTTACACCGACGGCGTGACCGAAGCCATCAACCGCGCCGAGCAGATGTATGGCGAGGCGCGGCTGCTGCGCGTGCTGGCCGGGGACGCCGGGCGGACGGCTCGCCAGCAATGCGACCGCGTCGTCGCGGACGTCATGGCGCACCAGGCAGGCGTCGAGCAGTTTGACGACATCACCCTGCTGTTCTTCAGGTTCCTGGGGCCCCGCCCCGGCGCGCCGGAGCCGCCGGCTCCGGCGGCTCGGGGCAACGAAGCTGAAAAGCCGGCCGCGGCCCGCCGGACGCCTCCGCCCGGGGATGCCGGGCCGTCCGCGCCGCCGGTTCGGCCGGCGGAGAGTCTGCTGCCGTCCGCTGTCCGCCAGTCCTGCCTCTTTGAGCTGGCGGGGGATTGTCCGGCGGAGGGGAAAAAACTGCAGGTCGGACCCAACCCTGACTGGGAAGGCGGGGCCCGAGGCCCTGTCAGGCGGTCGCGGCGTCCGATGGCGGCGAAAAAACCGGCATGGGATCCCCGCCAGCTATGGTTTCCCGGTTTCGAGCCGGAGGGAACCCTGAACCCTGAACCCGGTCTTTAGTGTAATCCTGGGAGTCTTCATCGGGGAACGCCGGACGGCCTGGCAATGGGCGGGAGCGGTCGTTGTCCCGGCCGGGGTGGGGCTGGTGTCCCGGCCGTCAGGACGATGATACACCGGATGCCCGGTGTTTCAGATAGACCTATCGCTGCTCTGTCGGGAGGTGTATGTTGAAAAAAACCGCGTGAGATTGCGGGGGTTGTGATATGAGTTGGAAGCCGCAAAACCCGTGGAGGAGGAGGTCCGCATGAAAATCGGCAGAAAAGGGGTGAAGATATTCAAAATCCGGAACCGCAAGGGCTATGCCGCGATCTGCGACGGCAACCTGACCGAGGGGCGCTCCATCCCCGTGGCGTTTAGCCGCATGGTCAAGGCCGTGCGGCGCCAGGAACGCAAGCGGCGGGGGCGCTGATCAACAGAAGCCCAGCGCCATCATCAGACGCTGGAAGCCGAAGCCCAGGCAGCCGGTCACCGGCAGGGTCAGCACCCAGGCCCAGACGATCCGTCCGACCAGTCCCCACTTGACCGCGCTCAGGCGCTTGGTCGCGCCCACGCCCATAATCGAGGTCGAGATGACGTGGGTCGTGGAGAGGGGGATGCCCCAGTGGCTGGCGACCTGGATGATGGCGGCGGCGGTGGTCTCGGCGGCGAAGCCGTGGATGGGCTGGAGCCGGACCATCTTGTGCCCCAGGGTGCGGATGATCCGCCAGCCACCGGCGGCCGTTCCGGCCGCCATGGTCAGCGCGCAGAGAATCTTGATCCAGACCGCGATTTCGAAACGCGGAGTGTGGAGAAACGCCAGCCAGGCGGGCAGGGTTTCGAACACCCCGCCCTGGGTGGCCGTGAACAGGACCAGGGCGATGATGCCCATGGTCTTCTGGGCGTCGTTGGTGCCGTGGCTGAAGCCCATCCAGGAGGCGCTGACGAGCTGCAGCTTGCCGAAAACCAGGTTGATCAGCCGCGGGGTGAGTTTCTGCAGTCCTGTCTGGAGCAAGCCCATGATCAGAAATCCGACCACGATGCCCAGGACCGGCGACAGCACCATCGGGATCACCACCTTGGGCAGCAACCCTTCGAGGCGTCCGGTCTCGGCGTTCGTCACCGACCAGTGGATCACCGACCAGCGGGCGTGGGCATTGGCCAGGGCGGCTCCGCACAGACCGCCGATCAGGGCGTGACTCGAACTGGAAGGCAGGCTCAGCCACCAGGTCAGGAGATTCCAGAGCACGGCGGCGATCAGGGCGCAGAGGATGGCCGGCAGGGTGATGCATTGGGTGTCCACCAGGCCCCGGCCGATGGTGGTGGCCACGGCGACACCCGCCATGGCGCCGAGCAGGTTGAAGCCGGCGGCCATGAGCACCGCCTGGCGGGGGGTCAGGACCTTGGTGGACACCACGGTGGCGATGGAGTTGGCGGTGTCGTGGAAGCCGTTGATGTATTCGAAGACCAGGGCCAGGATGATGAGCGTGACAATAAACAGCATATGGGCACAGCCCTGCCGGGGCGGGCGCCTGGCGGCGTTCCGGGAGACGTCGGGTTATGAATATTTCAACACGACCTGGAAAATCACGTTGCCCGCGTCCCGGCAGCGGTCAATGGCCTTTTCCAGCGTTTCATAAAGGTCCATAATCACCACGACCTTCAAAGGCTCGAGGGGGCCATGGTAGAGTTCCTTGATCAGCGCATACATCATCTTGTCGGCCTCGCCCTCCAGTTGGTGCAACTGGTGTTTTTGATGTTTGACGTCCTGCAGCGATGGCCGCTGACGCAGGGAACGGGTCATCTGGGCGACGATCGCCGTGGCCTTGGACATGATGTTGACCTGCTTGAAGAAATCGATGTCCGCCAGGAAATCGCGGCAAATCAGGTGTTTTTCGCTGAATTTCTCGATGGTTTTGGGTATCTTATAGAGGGCCACTGAGAGGGACTCGATATCGTCCCGCTCCAGGGGGGTGACGAAGGTCTTGCAGAGCTGTTCCGTGATCTCCTCGGTGATGTGCTTGTCCTTGCGCCGGGTCTTGGCGAACTCCTCCAGGCCCTGGCCGTCGCCGGGCTGTTTCAACATCTCAACCAGCAGTTGGACGCTGTTCTGGGCCTCCTGGGCGCTGGCCTCCAGGAGGTCGAAAAACTTGTCGTCGTAGCCGAGCAAACGCCGGAGTGATTTCATGACGGGCGCCCATTCTAGGGCCGCGCCGGCGAAGCTCAAGCGAAATTTATCGGCAGCGAAATGTATCGGCGCCAGGACAGGTTTCAGTGCCAGATCCCCCGGAAACCGCCATCAACAACAGATGGGGTCACGAACAATTCACGCCGGGGGCGGGCCGGCATGGCGCCGGCCGATGATTGTTTTTCGGGAATGCGGGGGCGCGGCGATCAGCGTCGGGCGGGACGTCCCCGTAGGGTCCGGAGGAACGCTTTCGGGGGCACGCCGACCGCGCGCTTGAACGTTTTGGAGAGGTGGAAGGCGTCCACGAAGCCCGTTTGCGCGGCAATCTGCTGCAGTTTCCACCCCTTGACCAGCAGACCCTTGGCGGCGGCCAGGCGCAGGTCCCGGAGCGCCTGCATCGGTGTCCGGCCGGTCTCGGCGCGGTAGCGGTGGGTCAGGGTCGAGGCGCTGACGCCGGCGCGCCGCGCGATCTCGGCCAGGGTCCGGCGCTCCCCAAGGCGCTCGCGCAGGCACTCTTCGACTTTGCGGGCGAACCCGCCGGGGCCCGCTTCGTCCGCCCCGCCGATCCGCCGGACGCCGTCCTCCGCCGCCGGCGCCTTGAGCAGCAGGTCGAGCGCGCTGCAAAGGACCGCCTGGGCTTTCCAGAAACCCGTTTCGCCGGCCAGCGTTCCGATGCGGGCCGCCTTGGAGAGCAACGCACCCAAAACGCCGTCGGGATCGGAAAAGCGGGCGTGGCCCGCGCGGCGGTCCACGAGGGGCCGGAGCGCATCGGCGCCCTGAAACAACAGGTAGATCTCCTCGTGGCCGTTCGGGAACCGGCGGGCCGAGCGGCGTTCCCAGTAGGGCAGCCAGGGCGGGTAGAGGTAGGCCACCTGCGCCGGACGGATGCCCCATCGGGAGGAAGGCTTTCCGACGCGCACCTCGATCCCGGCCGTCAGGGGGTAATCCAGGGCCCATTGGCCGTGGACGATCCGGCGCGCGCGGATTTCCGGCGGTTCCCGGACCTGCAGGGCGCAGAGCAGGCACGGCCGGACGCCGGTTCTCGGGGTCCAGGCATGGCCCTGCAACTGTCTGTCCGCATTTTTGGCCATCGCCGCGTCCTTTGCAGCAAGCTGCCTTTTGCCGGAATATACATGAAAATGGCCGTTTTGGCCATGGCTTTTTGCGGGGAAGGGCGCTAGATTTGCCGCGCGAAGGGAAAGGGCGGGAAGCGATGGCCGGTCGTGCGTGATCCATCCGGGGGATGGCTGGTTTCACGCCAAGGCGCAAAGCAGGATGGAGTCATGGCGATGACGTCCAGGCCGCTTTTACAAGGCAGCTTCGAAAAGAGGGCGAAGGGGATTCGCTGGGCCTCGGGACTTGCGCTCTGGGCATGCCTCGCGGTCGGGGGCTGGCCGCTGCCGGCGCCGGCGGCGGAGTTTTATGTCACCCCGACCGGCACGGTCGCCAACTCGGGGGCCAACTGGCATACCGCCTTCAGCAACCTCCAGGACGCCGTCAACCTGGCCACGAACGGGGACGACACGATCTACCTGCAACGCGGCGTCTGGTCCAATGCGGTGGCCCTGCTGATTTCCAATGCGCCGGGTGTGACGTTTCGGGGCGGGCGCAACGGGCTGCTGGGCGGCGGCTCCAACGACTATTCCGGGACCAACAGCACGTGGACCAAGACGGGCGGGGTCATGCGGATCGTCTCTGCCTGCGATTCCGTGATCACCATGGCCTGCGTGACGGTCAGCGGCGGATTGTTCACCAACGGGGGCAACAACGGGGCCGGCCTCTTCTTCACTAACTGCGCGGCGACGATGACGAACTGCGTCGTGCGGGACAACACGAACGCCTGCGACGGAGTGGCGTATGGCGGCGGGGTATGCGCGGTCGGCGGTTCGCTGTTTCTGTTGGATACAGCGTTTTATAACAACAGCCTGCAGGGTAGTACGGTGCAAAGGTATGGGGGCGGGGTAGGGGTTGTGAATTGCCCGCTGGCCGTTCGGGGCAACGGAAGTGTGTTCAGCAATAATGCGGTTTCCTCGGGAACTCCCTATGGGGGGGCCATCTATGCCGCCGACGCGGATTTAATACTGGACAATGTCACGCTGATCGGAAACCGGTCGGCCGTCATTTCGCCTCTGGCAAACTCATATGGCGGGGCGGTCTATTACACGGGAGGCGGGAATTCGGCGACGATCACGGGGTGTTGGTTCGAGGCCAATGTGGTCTCCAAGTCCGGCAATGGTTTGTTTGCCCATGGCGGGGCGGTCTTCCTGAACGGCGGCACGGGCCTGGTGGCGGATTGCACCTTCACGAATAATTCGGCCATCATCACCGGTACCGGCACCGGTACGAAGGGGGGCGGACTCTACGCCACGAACATGCAATCCCTGCGGGTGGTCTCCAGCGTGTTCCGGAACAACCGGGTCGGCAGCACGATTTTGGCCGGCGGGACCATGTATATCACCGCCTGCAGCAATACCGTGGTGGAGGGATGCGCGCTTTCGGCAGCGGGCGTATCCGCGGAGACGGCGCCGGAACTGGTCTATGTGTCCGGGCGCGGCAACACCTGGATTCTGAACTCGACTGTGCTGAGCAATAATGCAGGCCGCGGCTTCACGTTCGCCGGCGGCGTGAATTCCTCGCTGACGCTGAGCAATTGCCAGGTCGCGGGCAACAATGGGAACGGGGTAAGCTTTGCCGGCGACGCCGGTTCCACCCTGGGGCTGGCCCATTGCGAGGTGCTGGACAACAATGGAAACGGGCTGGCTTTCACGAACGGCGCCGCGACGCTGTTCAACTGCCTGCTGGCGAGGAATGTCCGGGATGGCGTGTCCTTGGCGGGCGGGACCGTCAGCGTCGCCAACTGCACCCTGGCGGATAACGGCGGCTGGGGCCTGGGCCGGACGAGCGGGGCGGGCACGGTGAGCAACAGCATCGCCTGGGGAAATGTCTTCGGCGGCGTCATGAGCAACGAAAACGTGTGGGTTGATTTTACCTGCCTGCCGGCCCCGGCCTACGGAGGAGAGGGCAATTTCACCAACGATCCGGTCTTCGCCAATGTGCCGGGCTGTTATTACTTGTCGTCCAACGGACTGTACGGCCAGGTTGCGAGCAGTCCCTGCATTGACGCCGGCAGCGGCATGGCGGCGTCCTGGGGGCTCGGCGACCGGACCACCTGCACCTCCGGCACGAACGACGCGGTCATCGTGGACCTCGGGTTCCACTACACCAATGGGGTTCCGGATGACGACATCATGACGGCGACCAACGTTTACGTGGACGCGGTCAGCGGGAACGACGCTAACGGCGGGGCGGCCTGGGGCACGGCCTGGAAGAGGCTGACCCACGCGCTTTCCAACGTGGCGGCCAACGCCACGATCCACGTGGCCACGGGAACCTATAGCGCCGCCAACGGGGAGGTCTTTCCCCTGACGGTGCGGATGCCGGGGCTAACCCTGGCGGCGTCCAACGCGAATCCGGCCCTGACGGTGGTGGACAACGCGGGCACGAATGGACAGCGGGTTCTGCAGGCCTCAGGCAAGGGAACCCTTGTCTTGCGGGGGCTGACGTTCCGGGGCGGGCGGTTCGACTCGGGCTGGAACCATGGCGCCGGCTTGTCGTTCCTGGGCTGCGCGGCGACGCTGACCAACTGCGTGGTGCGGGACAACACGAACCTCTGCACGACCGCTTCCTACGGGGGCGGGCTGTACGCCGCCGGCGGCTCGCTGGCGCTGCTCGATACGGCATGTTACAATAATTTGCTGCAGGCTGTCGGCGTGGGTGGTTATGGCGGCGGTGTGGCGGCGACGAATTGCCCGCTGATCGTGAGGGGCAGCGGAAGCGTGTTCAGCAATAATGTCGTTGCCGCGAATGCCGCCAATCCCTGTGGCGGGGCAATTTATGCTGCTGGCGCCGACTTGACGCTGGCGGGCGCGATCCTGATTGGGAACCGATCGGATGTGACGGCGACAACCCACTCTTATGGCGGGGCGGTCTATCACACCGGGAGCGGGAATTCGGCAACGATCACGGGGTGCTGGTTTGAGGCCAATGTGGTCTCCAAGACCGGCAACGGCTCCTTTGCCCATGGCGGGGCAGCCTATCTGGCAGGCGCCACGGGCATGATCGCGGATTGCACCTTCACGAATAATTCCGCCATCCTCGCCGCTAGCGGCACCGGCACGAAGGGGGGCGGGATATATGCCACGAACCTGCACTCCCTGCAAGTGGTCGCCAGCGTGTTCCGGAACAACCGGGTCGGCAGTACGATCTTGAACGGCGGGTCTTTATATTTGGTCGCTTGCAGCAATACGGTGGTGGACCGTTGCACCATTGACGCCGGCGGTATCCCGGCGGCGACATCGCCGGAACTTGTGCTTGTGTCCGTTTGCGGCAGCGCTCAGCTTCTGAACTCGAAACTGCGAAACAATCCCGCGGGCCGCGGGGCCTATTTCATCTCCTCGACCGCCAGCCTTACCAATTGCCTGGTAGCGAATAACGCCGACGCCGGCATCCTGGTGTCCGGTGGTCCGCTTGGGCTTGCCTACTGCACCCTGGCCGGCAACGGGGGTTGGGGGATAGGCCGGCCAGGGTCGGATGCGCTGGAGGTAAAGAACTCCATTATCTGGGGCAACGCGGGCGGCGGGATAGGGAGCAGCGTGAATGTGACGATCACCTATGCCGACTCGCAGGATTTCTGGGCTCCGGGCCTGGGCGCCGGCAATTTCAGCGCCGACCCGCTCTTCGTGGATCCCGCTGCCGGGGATTACCACTTGGCGAGCAGGGCCGGTTCCTGGCACGACGGCGCCTGGACGGCGGATGCGCAGGTGAGCCCGTGCCTTGACGCCGGGGATCCGGCGTCGGATTGGACGGCGGAGCCGAAGCCGAACCGGGGGCGGGTCAACCTGGGGGCTTTCGGTAACACCCCGGAGGCCTCGCGGTCGGCCCGCGGAACGATCATGACCGTCCAGTGACAGGCTGAGCTCAAAAACTGTGCTCCGCTTGTCTGCATTTCGTGGTTGCCCTGAATTCGTGGGGGATGCTCCGGGTTCTTGGTTGGGAATGGCAAGTCTTGGGAGGATGCGATTATGGCAGAAAAACTGGCGATCCACGACGGACCGAAGTCCGTCAAGTCCCTGGGCCCCTACACGAGCAAGATCCACACGGAGGAACTGATTGAGCTGCTGGATCTCTGGCAGTACCCCCCCGGCCTGCAGGACAAGCTGGCGGGGCTGGTGCGCCGGAACGCGGAAAAGATCACCGGACCGCACCTGTTCCGCTACTATAACCCGCGCCCGAGCAAGGTGGCGGAGGCGGAGCGGGCCATGGCCCGGTGCATCGGGGTCAAGCATTGCCTGGCCGTGAACTCCTGCACTTCCGCCCTGATCGCCTCCCTGCGGGCCCTGGGGATCGGCGCGGGCGACGAGGTCATCGTGCCGGCCTACACCTTTTTCGCCTCCGCCGCCGCCGTCGGCGCCTGCAACGCGATCCCCGTGATCGCCGAGATTGACGACACCCTGACGCTCGACCCGGCGGACGCCGCGCGCAAGATCACGCGCCGCACCCGGGCCATTATCGTGGTGCACATGCGCGGGATGCCGGCACGGATGGACCAGATCATGGCCCTGGCCAGGAAGCACCACCTCGCGGTGATCGAGGATGTCGCCCAGGCCGCCGGCGGCGAGTTTCGAGGCCGCAAGCTGGGGAGCATCGGGACCCTGGGCTGCTTTAGCTTCGACTACTACAAGATCCTCAACTCGGGCGAGGGCGGCTTCGTGACCACCAACGACAAATGGCTCCACACGCGGGCGCAGTCGTGGCACGACTGCGCCGCCTGCTGGCGGCCCGACCGCTTCGCCTCGGAGCGGCGCGAAGGCGAACTCTTCTGCGGCGAAAACTACCGGATGAGCGAGCTGCAGGGAGCGGTGGCCATCGCCCAGATCCGCAAGGCGCCCGCGTACCTGCGGGGCTACCGCCGGGCGAAGCGGGCGATCCTCCGCCGGCTGGACCTGCCGGCGGGCGTCAAGCTCCAGCGCGTGGCCGATCCCGCGGGCGACACCGGCATCTGCCTGGCACTTTTCCTGCCGTCGGCCGAAGCCGCCCAGTGGGCGCTCGCGGCGATGCAGGCGGAGGGCGTGCCCGCCGGCGGGATTTATGACCACAAGGTCAAGGACTGGCATATTTACAGGTACTGGGAGCACATCCTGGACCGGAAAGCCGTGGCCCGGGACGGCCTGCCGTGGAGCGCGGTGCCGGCAGCGCAACTTCCGAAATATGCCCGCGATATGTGCCCGCGCACACTAGACTTCCTGGCGCGCGCGGTGATGATCGAGATTCAATGGCAATACAGCCCGGCCGAGTGCAAGGCCATTGCCCTGGGTATCAACAAGGTACTGGCCGCCATTTCGGAATAAAATGCCCCCCCCACGAATTCGGGACAACCACGAATAGAACATCCCGCGAAGATGTGTAATAATGGAATCGTGGAATCATGGAATGGTGGGAACATCAAAAATCATTTTCGATTAGGGCTATGCACTTGACTCATGACGGCACAACCTGTTGGGGGTTGGCGATTAGAAACCTACCACTCCATGTCATTGCGTGATTGATGTGCATAGCCCTGTTTTCGATTGATCCGCGGCCGATGCTATGCTCAAGGCCCTGAACCCGTTATTCCAAGCTTCCAGGATCCATTCCTCCAAAAGATGCCTATGAAACCGTTTGATATCGCGCCTTTCGGTCTGCCGCGCTGCGCCGCCGGCGAGGTCCGCTTCGAACAACCGCGCGACCTCTGCCGCGTCCGGGTCGGCTTCAAGGGCCGCGCGCCGGCCGACGCCGGGCTGTCGTATCTCCAGAAGACCTGGCCGCAAAGCCGGCCCGAATGGCCGGCGAACCTGGCGCGCACCAATCCCTGCGTCTTTGGCTGGCGCCCGATCGACGACGCGTTCAACTCGGAGTGGAAGCCCGCGGCGGCGCGGGTGCAGCGGGCGGACGCCCATACGCTCGAGTTCGTCTTCGAGGGGGTGCACGCGGAGTTCGCGGACTTCGAGGGGCGCGAGGACTACAACGTGACCTTCCGGCGGACCCTGGGCGTCAGAGTGGATGTGCCCCGGCCGGCGGATATCGCGCGCATCGAGGTTTATACCACCTCCCTGCCGGCCAAAACCGTCTTGCGGGTCGAACTCGATGCCGGCGCCGCCACGCCCGGCAGAACCGTCGTCCTGTCGGGATATAATATCCGGAACCTCCGGGTGGTGCCCCTGGAGGGGTGCCGGGGAGCGCGGCAGGAGTTGCGGTTGTCCGCGCCGGGCGGCCCGCGCGCTTTCCGGGTCAGCGTCGAGCATATGCAACCCGCCCATTCCTGGACCGACGACGACGGGCACGTGACCTTCGCGCTCGAGAAAGAGACCTTCACGGTGTCGCTCTCGGCCCTGCAAACGCAGGGGCCGGTTTGGTTTGCCGAGCAGGGGGTCTACCTGGCCCTGGCCGGCGACGCCACGACCTTCGCGCAGTACCGCGAGCGCCGGCGGGATGAAAAGACCGTCGGCCGACGCGTCGCGGAAGCGCCGGAGCAGAGCCTGGCGGGCGCATTCCACGGCCAGCCGCGTCCGCACGCGGTGGCCTATACCATCGGCTGGAAACACGCCCGCCAGCGGTTCCGGATCGAGCCCAACGGCGACGTCGTCCTGGTCAAGTGGAACGTCACCTGCGTGCCGGGGCGCGACACGCCGCGGTTCTTCAACGACCGGGACGGCCGGTTCTTTTTCGAGCTCGGCGACTGGATCCCGGCGGCGCGGTTCACGGATCCGCTGCCCGCGTTCGCCTACAACCAGCATTTCAAGCAGGGCGGCCTGTTTCTGGAACAGAAGTGCCTGGCCGTGCCGTTGTTTCGCCCCGCCTCCGGCGCGGAACTTCAAGGCGACGATCCCGTCGTCGCCCTGGTCCGGTTCCGGGTCCGCAATCTGTCCGACCGGCCGGCGACCGCCCGGATTCCGGTCGGCTATTCCGCGGACTCGGTCCGCTCCCGGGAGCGGCTGGCGATCGGCCCCCTTGAGGCGACGCGCCGGGATTTTGACGACCACCTGGCGCCGCGAAGCCCGCGGGAGGTTTTGCGGACGGAGCCGGATGGCCGCATCACGGGCGCCTGGCAGGGGCGAAGCGTCCTGCGCGCCGCCTATGCCTCGGACCTCGTCCCGGCGCCGGCCGCCGGCGGACTGGTTTTCGAGGGCCGGCTTAAGCCGGGGGAGACGGCGGAGCTTCTTCTCAAGATCCCGTTTGTGGCGCCGGAGGCGGGGCGCGCAGAAAAAGCTCTCCGCGCCCTGGGTTTCGGGGCCTGCGAAAAGCTATCGCGCCAATTCTGGGCCCGCGAGGCGGAGCGGGGGGCGCGGGTGGCGACGCCGAGCGCCCACCTCGACGCCCTGCACGCCATGCACCCCCTGCATGTCCAGGTCACGGATTTCTCCATGCCGGGCAAGCGGCGGCTGATCAACACCTCGGTGGGCTCGAGCACCTACGGCAACTTTCTCAACGAAGCCTGCATGATCATCCAGGATCTCGATCAGCGCGGGCTTCACGACGAGGCCCGGCGGCGGATCGAGGTCTGGCTGGAATACCAAGGCACGGTGGGGCTCAAGGGGTTGTTCTCGGACCACGAGGGCGTGTTCTTCGG
Source organism: uncultured Verrucomicrobiota bacterium (assembly GCA_964630555.1). Lineage (GTDB taxonomy): Bacteria > Verrucomicrobiota > Kiritimatiellia > JAAZAB01 > JAAZAB01 > JAHIJO01. The sequence continues at coordinate 41,703 of CAZVVD010000008.1, forward strand.
CGCCGGCGGGTTCGAGAGCGGGTTCTACTACTGCCAGCACCACGGCTGGGCGCTCTGGATCATCGCGCAGCACTATAACCTCACCGGCGACAGCGCCTGGCTGGGGCGCGTCGCCGACCGGCTCGTGGCCGGCGCGGACTGGGTTTTCCGCCAACGGCGCCTGACGATGGAAGCCCTGCCGCACTCCCGCGGCTGGGAGCGGGGGTTCCTCCCGGCCGGCGGACTCGAGGACGTGGGCGACTACTGCTACTGGCTCAGCACCAATGCCCTGACCTGGCGCGGGTGCGACGCCGCGGCCGCCGCCCTCGAGGCGATCCGGCATCCGCAGGCCGGGCGCGTGCGGCGGAACGCCGACGCCTACCGCCGGGACCTGGTCCGCGGCTTTGAGACCCAGCGCCGGCACACGCCTCTCGTGCGCCTGCGCGACGGGCGCTGGGTGCCGCACTATCCCTCGCGCCTTTACTGCCGCGGGCGCGACAGCGGCTGGATCCGCGAGACCCTGGAAGGCTCCGTTTATCTCCTCCTCTCGGGCCTCTACGCGCCGGACAGTCCGCAGGCCGGCTGGATCCTGGATGACTTCCAGGACAACCGCTACCTGAACCCGCCCTTCGGTTATGCCCTGGACCTCCCCGAGCAGGCCTGGTTCGACCGCGGCGGGCTCTCGATCCAGCCGAACCTGCTGGCGGGGCTCCTGCCGCACCTGGACCGCGACGAAATCGAGGTCTTCCTGTGGATGTTCTTCAACTGCTGGAACGCCTGCTACCGCGAGGAAATCACCGCCATGGTGGAGCATCCCTTCCCGGCCCTGGGCTTTTCCAATTCCGCGCAATTCAAGACCTCGGACGAGGCCAACGCGGTCATGTGGCTGCGCTCCATGTTCGTCTATACCCGGGGGGAGGCGCTCCACATCGGCCGGGCGATTCCCCGCGACTGGCTCCGGGCGGGACAGGCGATCCGAGCCGAAAACGTTGTCACCCGCTTCGGCACGGTCAGCGTCGCCTATGAATCCGCGGCCGGCCGGATCCGGGCGGCGGTCCGGCTCGATCTGCGCAGGGCCCCGTCGCGGATCCTGGTCCGTTTCCGCACCCCGGGTAAACAGCCGTTGAAATCGGTGATGCTCAACGGCCGGCCGCACCCGGCGTTCAGCCCGGAATCGGGCGACGTGGATGTGACCGGCCGGCAGGGCGAGCTGGGCATCGAGGCGGAATACTGACGGATCATCCGACGTCGCCGGCGTCGGCTGCAATGACGGAGAACGCGTGACGATGACGATTGACGGTCTGCGGACGAAGCTGGAAGCCTACACGGCCCGCCAGGCGCCGGCCTGGGACGCCCTGTGGTCCGGGCGTTCCATCGGCCGCATCGCCGTGGCGGTCGGCCCTTCCGCCGAGACCGTCAAGCGCGTCCGGCCGGAGGTGGCCGCGCTACCCTGGCCGGAGCCCGCGGAAAAGCCTGCCGGGTGGAAGCCGGCGTGGCGCGACGCGGTGCTGGACGAGGCGACCGGCCTGGCCGCCGGGCTGGACATGCCGGGCGACCGCTGCCTGGCGCTCACGCCGCCGCGGTTCACGCATTCGCAGACCCAGGGCATTTGCGATATCTTCGGCGCGCGGATCGAGGAGCAGCCGGACTGGAATATCTACGTCCATCCGCTCCCGCCTGACCCGGCCGCGATTGACGCGCTGACGCCGCAGCCGATCGAGCGGAGCGCCTACTGGGGGGCCGTGGAATGGGTCCGCTACGCGCGGGCGATGACCGGCGGCCTGTTCGGGTTCCGGAACCCCGTGATGACCGGTCCGTTCGACACCGCCAACTACCTGCTGGGCACGTCGGTGCTCCTGGAGTGGGTCTATACCCAGCCGGACACCGTCCGGCTGCTGCTGGGCAAGATCGCGGAGGTCCTGGTCGCCATGCTGAAGGCGATCCGGTCGGCGGCGGGGGGCCGGATCTACGCGCCGCACCACGCCGGCTGCGTGCGCGGCGGGTTCGACTTCTGCTCCGAGTGCCGCTCCCTGGTGTCGCGCGAGATTTACGAGGCCTTCGAGGCGCCCGCCCTGCGCCGCATCGGCGAAGCGCTGGGACACTACGCGATCCATTCCTGCGGGAGCTGGGAGCGCACCGTACCCAGCGCCCTGGCCGACCCGAACCTGCGGCTGATGAACGGGCAGGTCCGGGAAAACGACCTGGAGCAGCTCTGCGCCCTGGCCGGGGGTCGCATCGCGTTGTCGATCGGCCCGAGCGAGAACCTGGACGCGCGCTATACGTGGAAGCGGCGGGAGGATTTCTTCGCCCACGTTTTGTGCTCGGCGCCGCAAAGCCAGCCGCTGGAAGTCGGGATCGGCGAGACCGAGGTGTCCGCGTGGAACCGGCTGTGCGGCGAGCTGGGGGTCGGGCATCATCGTGTCTCGTTGGCCGGTGCGACCGTGTGAAACGAAACTGCGGACACGACCAAGCGTGTCCCTCCAACACTGAAGCCAAGCGTGGTTATTAACATCGTGGAGGGTCGCGTTTTCATCGCGACCGTCTGATCCTCAATCATGGGTGCAGATAGGGCGCGAACAGCGCCTGCCGATTGGAAAGATTGAGTGCTGAAACGCAACACCACAGGAGGAAGGCTTATGAAATTCGGAGTGTGCCTGGAAATGGTGTATCCGGAGCTGCCGCTGGCCGACCGGATCGGGAAAGTCGCGGAGGCCGGGTTCCAGTTCGCGGAGTTGTGGATGATCGAGGGCAAGCGCCCGGAGGTCCTGGCAGCGTCCGCCCGCCGGGCGGGGGTGACCCTGACCAACGCCGTGATCGGGTCGCCCGACGGCAACCTCGGCGGCGGATTGACCGATCCCGCCCGGCGGAAGGACTGGCTCCGGCGCGCGGACCTAACCCTCGCGTTCTGCCGGGAGGCGGGTATCGGCGCCTGCATCGTCTGCACCGGGAACGTCGTGGCCGGCCAGACCCGCGCCGCCATGCGCCGGAGCGTCCTTGACGGCCTGAAAGCAACGGCGGAGAAGGCGGAGGCGGCGGGCCTCGATCTGTGGCTCGAGCCGCTGAACGACCGGATCGACCACGCCAACTACTTCTGCACCGGCTCCGACGAGGCCGCCGCCCTCTGCCGCGCGGTGGGATCGCCCAGGTTGAAGATGCTGTTTGACTGCTACCATTTGCAGATCATGGAAGGCGACCTGAGCGGCCACATCCGCCGGAACCTGGACGTCATCGGCCACTTCCATTCGGCGGGTTATCCCGGCCGGCACGAGCTCTGGCTGGGGGAGACCAACTACCCGTTCCTGGTGCGGGAAATCGAAAAACTCGGCTACCGGGGCGTGTTCGCCCTGGAATACGCGCCCACCCTGGAATCCGGGGAGAGTTTGCGGAAAACCCGCGCCCATCTCGATGCGGGGGAATTTTAAAAAAGTAGAAGCGACGCCCTCGTCGCTTCGTCCCAAAATGAAAAGCGGTGGGGGCGCCGTTTCTACTGGGCCAAGGCGGCGGTCGAAGGAGAAGTTGCCCTGAAGTTAAGCGAAGCGCATACTTCAGGGCCTAATTCGGCACGAGGATAGCGGAAGGGGAACCCGGTGAAAAACAAAACGGTTCGCGGAAAACAAGCGCGCCCGGAGCGCGTGCTGGCGTTCGGGTGCCACCCGGATGACGTGGAATTCATGTGCGCCGGCACTCTAGCCCTGCTGGCGCAACACGGGCTCGAAATCCATATCGCCACCATGACCGGCGGGGATGTGGGCGCGGCCACCCAGACGCGGGAAGAAATCAAGGCTCGGCGTCTGCGGGAGTCGGCGGCGTCCGCCGCCGTGCTCAGCGGGCATTTTCATTTCGCCGGCGGCTGCGACCTGGAGGTGGAATTCAATGCGGCCTACCGGAAAATGGCCGTGCGGGTCATGCGCGCGGTGGATCCCGCTATCGTGCTGACGCTTCCGCCGATGGACTACATGGCGGATCATGAAATGACCTCCCTCCTGGTGCGCAACGCGGCGTACATCGCCTCGGTGCCACTCTACGACTGCGGGGCGCCGACCCTCCGGCCGACCCGGCGCTTTCCTTACCTATACTATTGGAACGCCAGCGCCCTGAAGGATATTTTCGGGCGGCCTTTACCGATGCGGTTCGGGGTGGATGTCGGCTCGGTCATGCGGACGAAGGAGCGGATGCTGGCCTGCCACAAGTCCCAGCGGGAATGGCTGGCCTACCATAACAAATGGGACGCCTACCTGCAGATCATGCGGGATTGGACCCGCCGGCAGGGCCGCCTGATCGGCCGCGCCTGGGGCGAGTGCTTTATCCAGCACCTCGGCAACGGGCATCCGCAAGACAATATCCTGAAAAAGATATTGGGCCGCCGCTGCGTGGAATGTAACAACAGGAGGCTGTTGACAAAGACTGTGGACGCGACCAGGCGCGTCCCTCCAATTCAAAAGTCTTCTTGACGTTGGCGGGCCGCGTTTCAGCGTGGCCGTTCTTCATGGTGTTTTCAACTGCCTCATGGGAGCACAACCCGATGAACAAACGGATCGCGATCGAGTGGAATGCGGGACAGATCGATGCGGGCATTGACGTCATTCACGGATCCCCGGGCAAGGTCCGGATCGTCCGCGGCCAGGGACGGCGCACCGGCCGGTGCGGTATCCGCGGCGCCGGTCCCCTGCGGGTGGAATGCGAGATCCAGGACGTCCGACTGAAGCCCGGCGCCTTCAGCACCCGCCTGGCCATTACGGGAAAACCGCTCGCCTTTACCTTCTTCGTCCGGGACATTCACCGGGACCAGCCGGTGTATCTGCCGGAACACGGGATCGCGGTGACCGAAGCCGGGGACCGGCGTTCCTATGCCGAAATCGAGTCCGACCTGCGTGCAAAGGATCTGGCCGGGATCGCCCGGCGCATCGAGCTGGAGCCGGAGGAGACGTTCGAGAACGCCTGCCGGGGCAATCGCCGGCAGATCTGTCCCACCTGGCTGGGACTCGGACGCGACCTGCGCATTTTTCATGTCAGCTACGATCCGCTCCTCGGCTACTGGGGGAAGATCGAGGCGAGATACCACTGCTCGTGCCAGCACATTCCGGAATCCGGCGGCCAGGCATACACGATGAATTTCATGGTAGGCCCCGGCGCTTCCTGCCGCTCTGACCTCACGCGGCGCCTGGAGGAGGGCGCCCTGCCCATTCTGCGCTCAGTCCAGCGCGAGGAGGGCGTGGACTACCGTCTCTCGGCTTTTTGCACGCTGGAGACCCGTCCGCTCCGGCCCGGGAGCGTGCGCGGTTCCGAGTGGACCGCCTGTTATCCCAATACCGCGGGCAACATGCTGTCTCCGGACGTGATGGAAAAGCTCGGTCTGCCGCGCTGGACAGGCCACCTGGCCGCCGTCACCACGATGACCTGGGCGGAAATCGAGAAACTCAAGGAGGCGGCCCGCGCCGAAATGCAGGCGCGCGAGGAGGAAACCGTCTGCGTCGTGCGCGTGGAGGCGGTGAACACGGAGCGCACTCCGCGCTACGCGTGGTTCAAGGGCGCGACGATCCAGGGGCCGCTGCTCAAGCCGGCGGGTTACGACGGCGCCCGCGGGTTTGGGACCCTGGCCTCGGGCCGCGTGTTCGCGGTCTGCCGGCTCGACGGGGCGCCGATGCCGCAGGCGGAAATGGCGGTCCTGCTCCAGCCCGGGCAAACCGCGGTCTTCGATCTCCTGGTCCCGCACCAGCCGCTTTCGCCCGCGCGGGCGGCCGGGCTGGCCCGTCTGGACTATGGCGCGCACCTCGACGGTTGCCGCAAGTTCTGGCGCGCCAAGCTGGCCGCCGGCGCCTCCATCCGCGTTCCAGAGCCCGCGATCGACGAGCGCATCCGGGCGGGCCTGCTGCACTGCGACCTGGTGGCCTACGGCCGCGAGCCTTCCGGTCCCGTGCTGGCGACGATCGGGATTTATGCCCCGATCGGCTCGGAGAGTTCGCCCATCATCCAGTTCTTCGACGCGATGGGCTGGCACAAGCTGGCGGAGCGGGCGCTGGACTTCTTCCTCGAGCGCCAGCGGGCGGACGGCTTTATCCAATGTTTCGGCGGGTACCAGCTCGAAACCGGGCCGGCGCTCTGGACCATGGGCGAGCATTACCGCTACACCCGGGATGACCGCTGGGTGCGGCGGATCCGCCCGAAAGTTCTCAAGGCCTGCGAGTTCCTGCTGAAATGGCGCGCGCGGAACCGGCGCCCGGAACTGCGGGGCCGGGGCTACGGCCTGCTCGACGGCAAGGTGGCGGACCCCGAGGATTTCTTCCACTCGTTCATGCTCAACGGGGTTTCCTATATCGGCATCTTGCGCGCCGCCGAAATGCTGGCGCGGGTGGATCCGAAGGAATCCCGCCGCCTGGCGGCGGAAGCCCGGGCCTTCCGGAAGGACATCCGGGCCGCGTTTTACGAGGCCCTGGCCCGGTCGCCGGTCGTTCCGCTGGGCGACGGCCGTTGGGCGTCGGCGCCGCCGCCGTGGGCGGAATATCCCGGCGCCCTGGCCCTCTACGCCGACGGAGGCAACTGGATCACCCACGGCGCCGTCGGCGCGCGGGACTCGGTGATCGGCGCTCTGTGGCTGGTGATTGCGGAGGTGCTCGATCCGGCCGAGTACGGGGCCGATTGTCTCCTCAATGCGCACCAGGTCCTCATGACCGTCCGCAACGCCGGGCTGAGTCAGCCCTACTACTGCCGCCACGATGTTGCCCACCTCCGGCGCGGCGAAGTCAAGGCGTTCCTGAAGACCTATTACAACCAGATGAGCGCGCTCCAGGACCGGGAAACCTACACGTTCTGGGAGCATTATTTCCACGCCAGCCCTCACAAGACCCACGAGGAGGGCTGGTTTTTGATGCAGACGCGCTGGATGCTCTGGCTGGAGCAGGGCGACACCCTGCGGCTGCTCTCCGCGATCCCCCGGGCCTGGCTGGAGGACGGTAAGCGGATCGAACTCGACAAGGTGGCCAGCTATTTTGGCCCCGTGTCGCTGCGCGTGGTGTCGCGCCTGTCCGAGGGCCGGATCGAGGCGGAGGTCGAGTGCGGATCCGGCCGCGGTCCGCGGTCCGTTGAATTGCGCCTGCCGCACCCGGCAGGGCTTAAGGCGGTGTGCGCGACTGGCGGCCGCTACGATCCGGCGCGGGAAACGGTGCGGATCCGCCCGTTCCGCCGGCGCGCGCGGGTGGCCCTGTTCTTCAAATAGTTGACGGCTCAGTCCGGCCCGGTCATACTACCCGCGAGTATGAAAGCGCGCGGACTGGCTATCCTGGTCTATTTCCTTGGCCTGCTGGCCGGCGGATCGGCGGCGGTGACCTGGTCCGGCGGCGGGGCCGGCGGCGGGCGGATCGGGGTCCGCTGCAGTTACAATCATTATTACGGCGCGCTCTCGGTGACTCACGGCACGGGGTACCGGAATGGGGAGGTCGGCACGATCTACTGGCGCATCCAGGGGCCGGGCACGATGTTCCGGATCCGGTAGCGGCGCGCGGCGCAACCCTACGGCACCCGGTAGCGCCGGTCGAGGGGGAAGGCGTTTTCGATGTGGCGGATGAGCGGCCGGGGGGCGTCCACGGCGCCAATGACCTCCACCACGTCGAAGCGGAAGCAGGGCGCGGGCTGTGCGGCGGCCTTGAGGTAGCGGACCGCGGCCCGGGATTGGACCTGCCGCTTGCGCCGGGTGACGGCGTCGGACGGACGTCCGAACTTTTCCTGCGCCCGGGTTTTGACCTCCACGAACACCAGCGCCTTGCCGTCGCGGGCCACGAGGTCCAGCTCGTCGCGTCGACCCACGCGCACGCGCCGGCCGATGACCCGGTAGCCCTTGGCCTTGAGAAACCGCTCGGCCTGCCGCTCGCCCCAGAGCCCCGCGGCCTGCCGCGCGGTGGCCTTTGCGGGCAGGCGCGCCGGGAAACACCTGGCAATGACCCGCGTCATCAGGTTCATGTCGGAGGCTTTCTTAACCGCAGATCGCAAGAACACAAATCATCTCCGGTTTTTTCTAACGCGGCGCCTTGCCCGCAATCCGCAAAAACAACCACGGATGACAGTGATGTTCCGTTTTGGCGGATCAGCATGGGCTGACACGGGAAAAGAGTATTGTCATCTGCCGTTGATCCCTGTCTTCTAATCTCCTTGCCCATCCGTGTCGGTAAAGAATTCTTTCCGCTTCATCCTTCCGCGCAGGGCCTCGATGTCGCGCACGGGCCGGAACGAGCGGCGGTGTTGGGCCATGGCCCCGCATTTCAACAAGGCCTGGATATGGGCGGCGGTGCCGTAGCCCTTGTGGCGGCTGAACCCGTATTCCGGATGTTGCCGGTCGAGATCGGCCATCCAGCGGTCGCGGGTGACCTTGGCGACGACGCTGGCGGCGGCGATGGACAGGCTCAGGGCGTCCCCGTGGATGATGGCGGTGGACGCGCACGGCAGGTCGGGGACGGGGAGGCCGTCCACGATCGCGTGTTCGGGAAGCGCCGCCAGCTGGCCGAGGGCCCGGCGCATGGCCAGGTGGGTAGCGCGCAGGATGTTGAGAGCGTCGATCTCGGCGACCTCACCGAACCCGATCCCGATCTCGACCTGGGGCGAGGCCGCCAGCAGGGTGAAGAAATGTTCGCGCTGGGAAGCGGACAACTGCTTGGAGTCGGTGAGCGCCGCGAAGAGGCCGTGTTCTTCCCGCTCGAGGAAGTCGCGCGCGAACACGACCGCGGCCGCGACCACCGGGCCGGCCAAGGGACCCCGCCCGGCCTCGTCCACGCCCGCGATCCGGAGGCCGCCGCGAGCCCACAATTGGCGTTCAAACGTGAGCAACGGTGTCGGCTGCCTTGGCCGGGGCTTCGACGGCCGCCGGCTCCTGCGTTTTTTTTATCCGGGCATTCTTGCCGGTGAGGTTGCGGAGATAATACAGCTTGGCGCGGCGGACGCGGCTGGACCCCTCCACCTCGATCTTGGCGATGGCCGGGGAATGCACGCAGAAAACGCGTTCCACGCCCTCGCCGAACGAGCTGCGCCGGACCGTGAAGGTCTCGGTCGACCCGCCGCCCCGGCGGGCGATGACGATGCCGGAATAGGCCTGGATGCGTTCCTTGTCGCCCTCCTTGATCTTGACGGACACCTTGACGGTGTCGCCGATCCGGAAGGGGGGGATGGGCTGGGAACTGCGGTTTTCTTTGTCGATTTTTTCCAAGATCGCTTTCATAACCTGGGTGCTCCTGGCCGCCTGGTGGTCTCATGCAACGCGGGCGGCATGATAGCCGGGGGAGGCTGGGGGTCAAGTGTTATTTCATCTGGCGCGCTGGCAGCAGGTCGGGGCGGCGCGCCTCGGTCCGCCGGCGGGATTGCTCGTCGCGCCAGCGCCGCACGGCGGCATGGTCGCCGGAGAGCAGGACCGCCGGCACGCGCAGGTCCCGGAACACTTCCGGCCGGGTGTACTGGGGATATTCCAGGCGCCCGTCGCCGAAGGATTCCTCCTCGGTGGCGCCCTCGCCGCCGAGGACGCCGGGCAGCAGGCGCACGACGGCGTCGATGACCACGGTGGCGGCGAGGGTGCCGTTGGTCAGGATGTAGTCGCCGATCGAAATCTCGTCGGTGACCAGGGCCTGGCTGACCCGCTCGTCCACGCCCTCGTAGTGGCCGCACACGAACACCAGGTGCGAGTCGCCCGCCAATTCCCGGGCGGTCGCCTGGTCAAAGCGCCGGCCCTG
>CAZVVD010000009.1:0-28374 GCA_964630555.1 uncultured Verrucomicrobiota bacterium
CCGGCAGGGAGATCTCGGTCCGGCCGTCCACCACCAGGGTGGCCGCGCCCCGGTACACGCCCGCGGGGGTCGAGCCCGGCGCCTTGATGTCCACCCACCAGCCGACGATCAGGCCGGGCTGACAGACGGCCGCGTCCGGCGTGTAGGGGCCGGGCCGCGGCGGACGGTAATCGTAAAGGTTGAAGAGCGGCGCCAGGGGATCCACCATGGCCGCCGGGGGAAAGCGGGGACGCCGGTCTTTCTCGGCGCCCACGGTATCCCCGATCCAGATCTGCTGGTAGGGATACATGGCCCAGGCCGGGATCGTGCCCTGCTCTCCCTTGAGCGGACCCAGGCGCAATTCGACCTTCACCGGCTTGTCGCGGTCATTCTTGAAAAACACCTGGTAGGGCTCGAACTCCTCCTTGGCAGACTCCAGCCTGACCCCCCAAGCCTGGTCATACACGTTCTGAGCATAGGTCGAATCGCCGCGGCAGGAGGCATCCCCCGCCACGATCCGGCCGCGGTAACAGGCTCGCGCCATCCACACCAGGTAGCCGGGGTTGCGCTGCTGCACCTCCGGCGTTTCCGCCCACGGACTGGTCTGGCCGTTCGAACAGCGCGCGCGCACCCTGAACTTGTAGGGCGCGGAATCCGCCAGCATGTTCGGGCCCAGGTTGAGCCGGGCATAGCCTTCCTCCACCGCCAGGCGGTCGAACCAGACCTGGGGATAGCGGATATCGAGCGGCAGCCAGGTTCCCGCCGCGTTGGTGAACGTGCCGGGATCGGTAAGCGGAAGCTTCGCCACCAGGGTTTCCCAGCGGCTGCTCAGGGCCGCCGAGCGCTCGACGTCCTCGGCCGCCAGGTCCCGCTTGGGACCGAGTTTTTCGGTGGCGTCTTCCCGGAGATCCCCCAGCGAGACATCGGTTTCGGTGGACCAGGCCGCGATCTGCTCGAACGCCTTGTTGGCCTCGCGGTCGGCCTGCCAGCGTTCGAATTTCAGTTTCCGCGCGTCGAAGGCCGTTTTTTCCCGCGTCCACAGATCCTCCTTGAGGAACAGCTCGAACTCATACCAGTATTTCTGGCCGGGGATCTGTTCCTCCGGGAGCGCCGGCTTCCACCAGAGCGACACGGTGCGGTCTGGCTCCGGAACGATCTTTTCGATCACCGGTGCCGGCAGGCGGTGCCTGGGCACTTCGCCTCCGTAACGGATTTCCAACCGAACACTGGCGGGAGCGATGTACTGGATGCCGGCGGCCGCCGCCCGCTCGGCCGACCCGGTCGGCACCCGGATCACCAGGCCCAGGTTGGTGGAGACCCCCTGCAGCAGCCACTGTTGAACGATCGCGGTGACGTCCGCCGTGACCTCGCCCTCGCCCTCCAGGGCCACCGCCGGCCGCTTCCCTTCCGCCGGGATTTCCACGACAGCGGCAAAGGGGGCCGGATCCTTGGACGGTGGGGGAAAGAGTCCGGAGCGGCCCGCTTTCTTCAGAGTCGCCTGGAGGATCTCCGTTCCCGGCGGCAGGACGTAAAGATTGGTCACCTGGACCAGGAGTTCGCTATCCTTGAGCCCCTGGGCCTGGAAACCGCGGCTCAGCCGGATTTGGTCAAGCACCGGGACGCGGGGGCGGGCGCGGTCGGCGGGGGTCACCATCATGAGGTATAAGCCGTGGCCCGGCGTCAAGTCCAGCTCCCCGCCCGCCCAACTGGGGGCGGCCGCGCCCAGCAGCAGGCCGGCCAGCCCTATGGCCCGTATCCTTTTCATGCGCCGACCCTTTCCTACTCGACGATTCGCAAAGCGTCCGCTTCAAGCTCACTGTCCGCCGCCTTCTCGGTCGCGGTCTTGTCCCGATCCTGCCGGCCGCCCTCCCGCGTGATCTGCTCGACTTTTTCCTCGAAACTCGCGCGGCGCCAGCCCAGGTAGGCCAAGGTTCCTCCAAGCAGCAGGAGTGGAATCAGCACCAGCAGGATACCGCTCAGGCGCCCGGCCCTGGCCAGGGAACGCAGGGTGATCGTGGTCTGCTTGCGCTCGGCATCAAGCCGCGTCCACTCCGCGTCCAGCGAGCGCAGGGGCGCGGCCAGGTCCTCCGGCGCGCCCCCGGCGCCAAACACCGCCCGGCCCAGTTCGCGCAGAGCCAGCACCCGCTCGGCCTCGCTCGCCGCCACCGCGCGCTCGGCGTCCGCCAGCGCCCGGCCCTGGCGCTCCCCTTCCCGGCGCGCGCGGGCAACCTCCGCCTGCCAGGCCCAGCGCAACGCCTTGATCCGCCGCACCACGGATTCCACCGCGGCGGCGGCCTCCTCGTCCTGGCGGTTCGCGCGGCGGCGGTCCAGGGCCAGCCGGCAGTCCGCCAGCTGCTCCGCCAGCTCCTGTTCGCAGCGCGCCTGGCCGGAGGCCGTCTGCCGCGCGAGCTCGTCCAACTGCGCCCGCTCGGCGACGCGGCGTTCGTCCGCCGCGCGGCAGGCCGCTTGCGCCTGCTCCGCCCGTTGCCGCGCCTCCGGCGCCAGCGGGCCCGGGCGGCGGTCTTCCCGAGCCCCGACTTCCAGGCAGACGGCTTGCCGCTCGCGGTCCACCGCGGCCGCCTGACGCCGGCGGATCCAATTCTCGCGGCAGAGGCAGGCCACCTGCCACCAGATGCGCAAGCCTTCCCGGACGGCCACAAGGCGTGCCCGTAGAAACCGCCTGCCGCGTAGGAGGAAAACCGCTTTCATGTTGCCCATCCCCGTTGGACGGCGATGCGATCCGCCAGCACCGCCATGCGCTCGATCCGCGCCCGGTCGTCCGCGCCGACCTCTTCGGAGGCTTTTTCGTCAAACAGGTCCGCCCCGGCCTGCGCCCATCCGCCGCGGGGAACGACCATCAACCGCAGGTTCGATTCCCGGCAGCGGAAGACCAGTTCGTCGAGTGTCTCCCGATCGAGCGGCAGATCCAGGTCCCAGACCAGGTTCACGGTCTGCCAGGCCCGGGCCCGCGGCACAAGCCGGAATTTCAGGAAATGCAACAGGTCCGGCAGCGCCGCTTGCACCGCATCCCGGCCGACGATGCAACAGCAGTAGCGGTTGAACCAAACGGCCTCAAACGGGAACAACCGGTCCGCGGGCAGGGAAGCGCGGTCATAGCTCAGGCGGGCGACCCATCCCCACAGCCCCTCCCGGAACAAGACCGCGTCCAGGCGCCGGAGGTGGGCCTGCAGCCGTTCCAGCCATTCCCGCCAGCGCGGATGGACATCGGCATACGCCCGGTATTCACGCCGAACGAGTTCCACGGCCCGCCCGGGCACCTGCCCATCCCACCAGCGCCGCCGTCCGAGCCGTTGCGGGTCCACCCGCCCCAGCAGAAAGGGTTCCTCATCGTCGTCCGGCGAGGTCAACCGGTCGCGCAACCGCGCGCATGACCGGGCGCACCCGCGGCCAAGGATTCTCGCCCGTTCCGCCAACGCCTGCCGCAGGGGCAGGCGCGCCGCCGACACGTCGCCGCCGGTCGGCAACGTCAGCCAGTCGTACAGCCGCGTGCACACCCGGGCGCACCCGCGGCCCAATGCCTGCAGCGCCTCCGCCAGTGCCCGGCGCACACGCACCCACACCGCGCGGCCGCCCCCCGCCGACCACCAGGCGTGCAGGCGCGTGAGCGCCCGGGCGCACCCGCGGCCCAATGCCCGCAGCGCCTCCGCCAGCGCCCGGCGCAGGGAGGTGCGCGCCGACGCCTCGCCGCCGCCGGCGGGAAACGTCAACCGGTCGTACAACCGTACGCACACCCGGGCGCACCCGCAGCCCAGAATCTTCGCTCTTTCGGCCAGCGTCCGGCAGAAGGGCAAACGCGCCGGCGCGGGCTCGCCCGCCGGAAGAGAGCCGTCAGCGGCCGCCCCCCCCCGCCGGCCGCGTGCCCGCGCCCACATCCGGGAAACCCAGTGGCCGAGGAACAGCAGCAAGGCAACCGGCGCCAGGCGCAGGGGATAGCGCGCCTGCGCCGTCACCCACACCCACCGCACCTCCAGGGCGCCGGCGTAAAGCCTCCGCCACACGGCAACGGCGCCGCGGCTGACCGGCGGACCCAGGCGGCGAACAGCCGCGTCCACCCAGTCCAGGAGCCGATCCCCGGCACGCACGGCCAGCGAGCCGCGGCTGGCTTCTCCGGAAGCGCGCCGTTGCCACCCGGCTTTCAGCCACCGATAGGCGCGGGCGATATGCAGACCGGCGCATTCCGCCAACGCAACCAGCGCTCCAGGCAAACGCAGGAACAACTCTGGCAAGGACGGAATCCTCCAGCGCAGCACTGCCGGCGCCCGCCACGGATCGGATTCGCCCAGGTACAAAAACGTCTCCCCCTTGCGCACGGCCGTCTCCAGATAGCCTTTCAGGAACACGGGGGCATCCGGTTCCATCAGCACCGCATGCCGCTTCGGAAAGAACGCATCCAGCAGGCGACCGGTCACGGGCAAGGGCCACACGGTCCAGAAGGTGCGGTTGGCGCGGAACAGGTAATCCGCCAGCAGCATCAGGACGGCAAGCCACAGGGTATTGCGGCAGAAAAACAGGTTGATCCGGTCGAAGCGCTGCGCCCGCAGCACGTCGGGCTCCTTCATCAGGCGCCCGCCGACCGCTTCCTCCTGCTTCATCGCCTGCCGGATGACGCTATCCTTCTCCCGGCTGCCCGCCGCGCGCTCTTTTTTTCCGCCCTTGCGGTAGTCAAATTTTGACAGGACCGCCTCGTCATCCACCGGCGGCGCCTCTTCGGCAATCCCCGCCCAGCTTGCCGGGGCGGCGCCGTTGCCCGGGTCAGTGACCCGCGCCGGCGGCGCGGTCGGCCGCTGGCTGGCGGCGGACCACTGCTCGTATTCCGCCGACTGCCCCGCCTCGATCCCGGCCTCGCGCTTCGCCACCTGGTTGGTCTTGCCCTCGGACGCCAGCTCGTAAATGCTCTTCTTGGCGTCGACTTGCTTCTGGCGCTCCTCGACATCCTGGGTGTCGTCCTCGGCAAAGTGGATATCCTCGAGCAGGCCGAGCTGGCGGCGCTCCGCCACCTGGCGCTGTGACGCCTCCTCCTGGGTTGCCCGCGCCGCGTTGAGTTTATCGGTCATGTCCGTTCTTATCTTGCTGATGCTGAGCGAGTTGAGTTTCCCGAACCCAGCCCCCATCAGGGCCAGGCCCAGGGCGAAGGCGTAGGCCACGTGGCGGCGACGGCGGCGGCGGTAAAAGGCGACCAGCAGGACCAGGGCCAAGACCCAGCCCAGGATCGAGAGCAGGCCCGGCGCCTGGAAGTACCAGAGCAGCCTGCCGATCCCGATCGGGACCGCCGCCAGCGCTTGCAGCCATGTCATACCATCCACAACGGCCTCCGGCGTTACTTGCGGTATTTCCTCGTTTCCTCGAGGTAATGGGTGAAGGCGTAATAGACGAGGTTCACCCCCATCTGGTAGGCGCCTTCCGCCATTTTCGGATCCAGCCCGGAACTGCCTGTTTTCCAAGCGTCGTTCATGTCGCCGGGATGGAAAAACACCACCCAACGTCCCTTGTGCTTCATGCCCATGGCGCGGGTGCCGCCGTGATGCCAGAGCGCCGGCGCCCCGTGCGGGAACTGGTAGGGCATCTGGAAGAGCGGATCGTCATCGGCCACCACCAGCAGTTCCTTGTCCGGCAGCACCGAGCGGGCAAACTGGAGAAAGCTGGGCGCCCAGGCCTGGCTGCCGGCGTCGCCGATGAGCATGCCGCCGTCCAGCAGGTATTCGCGCAACACCTTGCGTTCGCCGGCGCTGACCCGGATCGAGCCGGAACCGGTCATATAGACGAAGGGCGGAGCATACCCCTTGGGATACTTGGCCAGCAGCCGGATGGCATGCGCCTCGCCATTGCGCGCCACCTTGAAGCCCGTGAGCTTGTGGAAGCGCTCCAGGAAATTGCGGTCGGCGCCGGAGGCTTCGTCCATCCCGTCGTTCCAGTGAGCGCCGTCGTACTTGAGGCGGATGAGCCGGACCAGGTGGTTTTCCATGCCGTCGGGCCAGCCGCCTTCCTTGCCGCCCCCGGCGCCCATCTTGCCGGCCTTGGCGTTGGCCGTGGCCGTGTAGGTGACCTGCGAGGCCTCGACCACCTGGTTGAAAATTTCCGAATCGTCGATTTCCGGCACCCGGAAGGAAATCATGGAATTGGGGTTGAGAATATACTGCTTCTTTTTCTCCTTCTTCGGCTTGACCACGGCCACCATGGCCACCACCGGGTTGCCGCTGCCCTTGGGCACCCGGTAGGGGGTCACACAGCCGATCAGCTGCAGCAGCCACGGCAGAATGACGATCACCAGCAGGTGCGAAAGAATGCTGGCGTGGACACTTTTGCGGAACACGGGGTCGCGCCCGTGGGTGCGCAGGTTCTCGACCACCCGGTCGCCGGGGGCCGGGCGGTCGTCTCGGCGCCCGGTGTAGACCGCCAACGCCCGGCTGCGCCAGGTGACCAGGTAAAGCAACGCCAGCACGGCCATCCCCGCCAGGGCCGGCCAGGACCACTCCCACTGCAGCTGGAACAGCAGGACGCGGTCGAACTTCTCCACCCCGGCGAACGCGAGCTCGCGCACGAACAGGATGCCGGAAAGATGGGCGACCAGGTAGAGGTAAAACAGCCCGATGAAAAAGGCGTAGCCCAGGCAGCCCCGGATCAGGCGCAGCGCCCAGGGCCGCCGAACCATGCCTAGGACCTGACCCGCCGCCAGCAGGACAACCCCTGCCGCCAGCGCGCCGCGGAAGGTAGCGAGCAGCTCCGGCACGCCCTCGGCGGCAAAGGCCCGCAGGACCTTTGGCCACCGGCTGAAAAAATCAGCGTAAAGGTCGGGCAGCAGAATGGCGGGCGACAGCCACCCCGCCGCCAGCAACCCCAGCGGCAGGGTCAGCCACAACACCACCGGGCAGACCCGGTTTCTGACATACGGGAGCAGCGGCATGACGGCTCAGTTCGTGTCCTCGATGCGCAGCGGAATATCGTCGTGGGCCGGGGCCGTCGGGATCTCGTTGGTCTTCGGCAGGTCCGTGATCTCCCGGATGACCTTGCTGTCCGTCGGCCGCCCGTCCTTGGGCATCTCCCCCACGATTTGTTTCAGGAAGGGATTGGCGTTGGTGTCCGGCGCGGCGGCGGCGTTGGTGCCCAGCGCGAAGGTCTCGGCCTGCATGGCGGCATTCGTCTCGGCCGCGACCAGGGCCGCCACGTTGGAACTGCCGATCCGTCCGGCCTCCATCATCACCGTGCCCTTCTGATCCGCCGCCAGGGCCTCCTTCTCCTGCTTCCGGCGGAGCTCGGCGGCTTCCGGATCAATCCACGTGTCCCGGATATACGGCAGCGACGTCAGCGTCAGGAAGACAACGTGCACGATGACCGCCAGCGCCAGGAACCCCAGGAACCGCGTCCTGGAGAACAACGCCAACTGCTTATCCGGAGAAAACCTGTCCGCGGCGCGGCGCGCCTCTGAATCCGCCATGATACACCTCCCTGCGCCTCCGGCCGCGCCCCTCCGGGCCGGCCGGCGGCGGTCATTCTTCCCTTTCCCCCTCGGACCCCATCGCCGCGACCAAGCCGCCGCCCTTGGCGATGGCCTCCAACACCGGCTCGAACACTTCCTTGCCGACCGACTTGTGGCAACGGAACATCACCGTCCGCCCCTTGACCCCCTGCTTGTCCTTGATCATCCCGCGCACGCCCCACTCCACGGCCTCGGCGTCCGGAATCTCCTTGTCCTGGATCCAGATGCTGTTCTTCTCATCGATGGACACGGTCACCACCGCGGCCGACAGATCGACCAGGCGCGGCGCGGTCGGCGGCTTGAGCTTGATGGCCACGTCCTGCGAGAACTTGCTGCAGACCATGAAAAAAATGATCAGCAGGAAGGCGATATCCCCCATGCTGGCGATCGGCACGCCCACGTTTCTTTTATTGAGGCGGCGTTTCATGTCAGAGCTTGGATTCCTTGACCACGGCTACCACCCCGCTGGCCTGCGCGATGGTAGCCATGACCCCGTAATAGCGCTGGTAGGACAGGCTGCCCTCGGTCTCCAGGATCACCAGCCGCTCCTCCTCCTTCTCCTTCTCCCCCAGCTTGAGCGCCTGGAGCTTTTCGGTCAGCTGCTCGTGGGACACCGGCTGGTCGTTCAGGCGGATCTCCGTCCCCGTGACCGCCACCGTGGGATTTTTCTTGGCCGACTGCGCGCTGACCTGGCCGGAGGGGAAATCCGTCGTGAACCCCTTTTCCTTGGTCAAGGTGGTGGTCAGGATGAAAAAGATGATCAGCAGGAAGGCGATGTCCGAGAAAGACGACACCGGGATATCGGGTATTCCCCTGGCTTTCCTGCGCTTGGCCATGGCTGTTACTCCGCTTGCAAGCCGTTCTGTCCGGCGGGACGGGGACAGGTCCGGGGACGGCGGCGCTCTCTGACAACCGGGCCCGCGCCGGCCCATTCTCCGGCTGCCCACCCCGGCCCGGTACGACGCCGGAACCTATGGGGCCCGGGGCGCTTTCCGGGCCAGGTGGCCAACGTATTCCGCCATCTCGGCGCTGGCTTCCTCGATCTGCAGACCGATCTGCTCGGCGCGCTGGGTGAAGAAATTCCAGGGGATCACCGCCAACAGGGCGATCACCAGGCCCCAGGCCGTGGTGATCAAGGCCTCGGAAATGCCGGCGGCCACCAAAGAGTTGTCGAGCGCAGCCGCCTTGGACATGGCGTCGAAGGACTTGATCATGCCGGAAACCGTCCCGGTCATGCCGAACAGGGGCGCCGCCATGCCCACCATGGACAGCAGGTTGAAGCGCTTTTCCACCGCGCTCATGGCGTGGTTGTAGTAATCCTCCATGGCCTTGTTGACCAGGTCGCGGATCGACTCCGCCGGCTCCCCGGCCCGCTTGAGCTTATCAAAAGCCAGCAGGCCGGCCAGCAGGACCGCCGCCACCGGGCCCGGCGTGCTGGCGCACAAGGCCATGGCGTCCTCATCCCGCCCCTCCTCGAGCCGGGTGCGGATTTCGGACCGCAGGGCGCGGGCGTCGAAACGCCCATAGCGGTAAAACGCCGACATCCGGTCAAAGATCACGGCTACCGCCAGGATACTGCACCCAATCAGCGGGTACATCATCACGCCGCCGAGAAAGAATTGCTCAAGCATGGACTTGTCCTCCGTAGACCTGGGCCAGGAGCTGGTATCCTTCCACGGGCGGAAGCCGCACACCCTGCGTCCTGGCCTCCAACGCGGGCGCCAGCACAACTTCCCCCGTCACATGGTTGTAAAGACTCTGACCGAGAAAGCTGAAGGGGATCGTCTCCAGGAACGGCCGCCGCCCGTGGGCAAAGAGCAGCAGCTGGTCGGCCGCCGCCGCCGCCCAGAGGGCGCCGCGCGAAAACCAGTGGCCCACGTCCACCCGAGTGCCTGTCCGCGCCAGGAAAAACAGGTCCCGCCCCTGCCGGATTTCCTCCAGCAGGGCCTGCTCATAGCGGTCCGCGCCGGCGCGTTCCGCGACGGCGGGATCCAGCGCCGCGGTCAGCGCCGGGGGCAGTTCCGCGGCCGTGGGGGACAGGACCTCCACCGCGCAGCCGTGCCGCTTGAGCAGGTCGGCCAGGCGGGCGTTTTCCGCCTCCAGCATGCGCACCTGGTCTTCCAGCAACCGGGCCGAGCGCCGGACCCGTTCCAGGGTCTCCTCCGGCGGTTCCATCTGACCGTACACGGATGGTTTCACATGTCGGCTCCCAGGGTTTCACCCACTCTCGCCATGGACGGCTCCGTCAGCCGGCCGCGGGCGAACTTGGCCCACTTGCTTTCCGGATAGTCCCAGGTGAGCTTTTTCCAGGACTGGTAGGCCTTGTCCAGCTTGTCCATCAGGAAGTAACAATGGCCGGTCCAGTAGGCCACCTCGGGCATCAGGACCTTGTCGTCCTTGTACTGCTCCATGGCGGCGGTAAAGGCGGCAACGGCCTTATCGTACTCCTGGGCCTGCAGGAAGGCCTGCCCGGAGAGCGCCTTGGTCTGGCCGGCGAGCTTGTGGCTCGGGAAACGGGCGGACAGGCGGCCGAACACCTCGCCGGAAGTGCTGTAGATCGTCCGCACCTGCTTGTAGAGCACCTCGGCCTCCAGGAGCTTCTCGTCCTGGCCGGCGGCCTTGAGCTCGTCGGCGCGCTTCTTGGTTTCCCGGGCCTTGTTCCAGAAATACTGGCCGAGCCGGGCGATGGTTTCAGCGATCAACTCGTTTTCCGGGTAGGTGTAGGCCAGCTTGACATACTCCTCGCAAGCCTGGTCCATCTGGCCGAGCTTCTCAAAGCAGAGGGCCTTCTTGTACTGGGCCTTGGGCGCGTAGGGGCTGTCCATGTAGGTGCCCACGATGTCCGTGAAGCGGTTGACCGCCTCGGTCAGCAGGCGCTCCTTTTCCTTGGCCTCCGCGGTTTCCTCGGCAAATTCCAACGACAGGTTGGCCAGCAGGTACTCGGCCTGGTCGCGCGCCCCGGCGTCCGGGAAATCGCGCAGGGCCTCTTCCAGGATCTTCTTGCCCTGCTTGATCTCGCGCCGCGCCACCTCGTCCTGCTTCAGGCGCCGGTGCTTTTTAGCCAGCTCAAAATAGGCCTCGGCCATGGCAAACTGGGTCTGCACGGCGATGGCGGCATCCTTGAAACGCTTGGTGAACTGGTGGACGGTGCCGTCGGCGCCCTTGTAGATGTAGATCCGGCCCTCAACCTCCTCGCCCGAAGAGGCCAGGTAGGTCGCGATCACATCGTCCCCGTAGATGCAGGGCACCACATCGAAAAGGTTCGACATGACCGCCATCTCATCCACCGAGACCGCCTTGGCGAACCCGACGAACTGGCCGGTATGCTCGAGGGTTTCCATCAGCTGGTTGGTCACCGCCCGTCCGCTGGTGGTTCGCAGCGTCAGCGTGACGGCATCCTTGGCGTCGGTGAGATCCCGGGCCTTGTCCACGACCCGGAAGTAGATTTTTTCACCGACGTACAGCCCCTCGGGCTTCCGCTCGGCCTCGCGGTCGAGCACGTCGAGGAACCCGTCGCTGCGCGCCCGGAACCGCTGGAGCACCCGGTTGGTCACGCCCTGCTTGTCGGCGTAATCGAAAGCGACGAAGATCGTGTCCGGGCCGCGGACGATCAGCTCGTTCTTCTGGTTCGAGGACAACGGCTTGATCTTGCCTTCCTCGTCGAATTCCACCAGGCTGGCGGCCGGAAGGGTCCCGAGCGCGGTCGGAATGCAGAAGGTGAAGCGACCGTCCTCGGCGGGATCTTCCGACGCGTAGGGATCCCCCTCCACCTCCAGGGTGTACTGGGGATCGCAGTGCATCTCGCCCACGCGCCCGACCGATCCCTCCACCATGATCGTGCCGGGCACGGCCAGATCGAACTCGTCCTCCTTCAGCGGCCGGCCGAACCGTTCCCGCCCGGCGGAGGTCTGGGCATAGATCCGGAGCTTGCTCAGCGGCGACAGCACCACGGTGGGCCAAACCACCTCCACGGCCAGGGGCCCCCCCAGATAATGGGACGGCAGGTCCGCCCGGGGCGTTTCCGCCGCCGGCGCGGCGGCCGGCGGAACATTGGTGTCGCCTTCGGTCCGCAGAGGGCGGGCCGGCAGCAGGTCCGGCAGGCGCCGGCAGGTGAGCGCGCGGGTCAGCCAGTAGGTCTCAATCCCGATGGGGGTTTCGGCGCGGATCTCGCCCTCGCCTTCGGCCAGTTCGGCCGCGTTGGTGAGCTTCGCGGAACTGACGTCGTAGGCCCGGACCTCGGGGTCCACGTAGAAGGAGCTGTCGATCTTCACCTCGCGCAACCAGGGCACCCCCGGGTCCACGTTCTCGACGTCGAGGTAACTGAGGGTGAGGGTGTCGTCCTCCTGGCACTGGATTTCAAACGGCCGCTTGGGCGCGCGGTCCACCGGCAGGATGCGCCCGAGGAACACCCCGGAATGCTCCTCGGTCTCGATGGCTTCCCCGGCGATCAGCGTCCCCTGGATGTTGCGGGCCTCGAACTTGAACAGGTCCTTTTTCTCGCTCACGTCCAGGTCGGGATCCCGGATGAACACATTCACCGGCTCGTTGCGCAGGAAACGCAGCATGGGAATGAAGACCGGCTCGCTGACCCCGCCCAGGCGCGGGATATACTCCACGAAGCAGGCGTTGATCTGCCCGTCGGTGTAGGTAACCTTCAGGGTGGCGGACTGCACCGGCGCGTTGGGGGTGACCGTCACCGGATCCTTGTAGGTGATGGTCACATCGTCGCCCGGCAACACCTCGAGCACGTCGTTCTTGCGCAGGTCCATGAAGTCATAACGGGTGGGCAGGACGCGCTCGCCCTTGCTGTTCTGCAGCAGGATCTTGTTGATGGCCGGAGCGTCGGTCTCGTAATCCATCAGCGCCAAGCGGAACGCGCGGGCGTTGACCCCGCCGAAATCCAGGTCAAAGACCGTGGCCTCGGCATTGGTGACCAAGGTCACCGGCGGCACATACATGGCCTCCTTGATCCGGGGCTCCTGCTGGGGGTCGAACATCGCCGCCGCGCAGCGCACCATGCCGGTGGTGCTCGCGTCCATCAGCACCTCGAAAGCCACTTTCTCGTCCCGCGAGGCCAGGACGAAGACATCCAGCTTGTGAACGCCCTTGGACAGGGCCCGGCGGATGGTGAGCGGTCCCAGGTCCTTCGCCTCCGGGCTTTTGGCAAGCTGGGCGACCTGCCCGTCAATGGCCAATAGGTAAGTCGGCTCGTAGCGCTGCTGCTTGCCCAGTTTTAATTTCTCCTCCTCGGACATCGCCTTGGCGTCGGCCCGTTGGACCTTGAAGGTCCGGACCTTGCGCACCGGCACGTAAAAGGCGCCGCGCAGATGCGCGATGAACTCGTTGGTGGCCAGGGCCAGGCCCAGGGCCTGGGCGTGGGGCCCGGCTCCCTCGGGGAGCGCCACTGCCGTTTCAGCCACGTTGGTCAATTTGACGAACGGGGTCTGGTCCTCCCCGCCCACGCGGTCGAGGTAGGACAGCAGGTTGCTCACGCTGAACGCGCCGAATTTCCAATCGGCGCTGTCCTCGAGCTTGCGCATCAGGCGCACCTGGAGGGCGCCGTCCCAGGGAGCCCATTTCCCGGGCCAGACACCGCGGGTCACCCAGTGATCGCGCTGCAGCGACGTCTGCACAATGAAGCGTTTCAGGCGGTGGTTGGGCTCCTGGGCCGTCATCCGCATGCCGCCCATGGGCACATTGTCGTTCAGGTCCACGGTGAACAAGCGCATGTGGGATTTGCCCTCGACTTCGGGCGCGCCCAGCCAGGCCGGGTAGTCCTTGAACGAAATGGCGAAGTTGGGATTCCGGTTTTCCACCGAATCGGTGGCCAGGGCGGTGGGCTGGGCCGGCGCGGTCTGGATCTGGCCCTCGAACACGCCGCTGTGCGGCTCGGTCTCTTCCAGCTTCAGCCGCGGCACCGAGTCCCCGCTGGTGGTCACGGCATCCACCTCGACGGCGTCCTTCTGATCCGTCAGGCTGCGGTCAGGATCGATGACCCGCACGTTGATCTTGTTGCCCGGCTTGACCTCGTTGGCGGCGCGGACCTCGCTCAGCTTGATGGCCTCGAACTGCTCCTGCTTGCCGCGGGCGAGGCGATCCATGCCCACCATCCGCGCGAGCCGGATCTGCTCCTGCTCCCGGCGCGTCAGGATCTTGCCGGAGGAGGCGCTCATCTCGCCGTCCGAGGCGACGGTCAGGACGTGCGGCTGCGCGTTGGTGACATTGTGGGCCTGCTTGAACCGGTCGCTGAAGTCATAGTGGACCCGGTCGCTGCCGATCACCTGGAGCTTCTGGTCGCCTTTTTGCGCGGGCCCCAAGAGCGCACCGATCTCGGCCACGTAGCGGCGCTTGATATCGCCGTGCGGCAGCAGCTTGAAGAACTCCTCGTCGCCGGCGTCCGTCCACAAGCGCAGCTCGATGGCGCCGACGCCGGTGGAAAACTCGGCGTTGCGGTCATAGAGGCTCACTTTCAGCGGCCGGCCGGGAACAATGATCCGGCGCTGCGAGGCGGGCCCGATCTCGAGTTCGGACGCGTCCTGATAGCGGCGGATTCTGAGCAGGACCTTGCCGTGAAGGATCTTGGCCTCGTTGAAATCCGGATCGCTGGCCATCAAATCGGCGAGGAGTTCGCGCGCGGCGGCGAAATCCTCCTGGTCGAACTTGACCTTGGCCAGGACAAAGGCTGATTGCTTGACGGCGTAGGGATCGCCGTTGCGCTTGATTTCCTCGCACAGGGCCACGGCGCTGTCGAAGTTCTTGGTGAGCCGGTCGATGTCCGCCACCTGGACGCGGGCGTCGGTGGCGGCGCGGGTGCCCTCGAGATCCCGGCTGGTGACGATGCGCTGCAACTGGGCGCGGGCCTGGGGATACTCCTGGCGGGTAAAGGCGATCTGGGCGTAGGCCAGCATCAGGTCGGCCCGGATCTGCGGCTCCACCCCCACCTGGCTGTTGTCCGCCCACTGCATCATGTGCCTGGACAGGGATTCGGCCTGCTCGAAAAATTCGGCTTTGGTGTTTTGGCGGATTAACCAGATCAGGAAGTCCGGATCCAGATCCTGCAGCATGGAGGGCACCAGGTCGGCTTTCTCCTGGTAAAAGCGCCAGGCGGTTTCCGGGCTGCCCGCGTACCACTCCGCCTGTGCCTTGTAGATCGCGTATTTCGGATCGTTGACCGACACCGGGATCACTTCCCGGAACATCACCCGGCGGCTCTTGCTCATCACGACGTTCAAGGTTTCCTTCTGGTCGGCGGTGACGATCCCCTCCAGCACCTGGAGGCCGGACTGGCTGCAGGCCAGGGCCAGGCCGTATTGATCCTTGTCCGACAGTTCACGGGCGAAGGCCGCCAACTGCCCCATCAGGGCGGTGCTGCCGCGATCCCCCGCGAATTTCCAGCAATGCGGCAGCAGCGTGAACAAGTCGGACTGCCGGTTGCGCGCGGCCAGCGCGGCGCACAGGACCGGGATCGCGCGCTCCAGTCCCCAGTCCGCGTCCCAGCGCACCGTCCCGGAAGCGCGGGCCGACTGCGGGGGCAGGTATTCCCGGAACAGGCGCACCAGCATCGTCACTTCGCCGTCGGTCAGGGGCGCGGCGGAAGCGTCGGTCAGGGCGCTGAAGGACCAGTTCAACGACAGGCGCGCCGGGGCGGCCGCCAGGCGGTCCAGGTAAGCCGGGGTGCTGGTTTCAAAGAAGGCCTTGCGGCCTTCGGCGGTCTTGAGGTCGCCATGGGCCGGCAACCCCCGGGTCATGGCGATCGGATCGAAACGCTGGGTGCCGAACAGGGCCCCCGCCTTCTTGGACAAGGCCTCGATGGCGGCCGGGGCGGTGGGTGCGGCCAACGCCTTGGCGAACCAGGCGCCGACCTGGTCACTCGGGCATGGCACGGGGCCGTCGCCGTAGCCGAGGGGATAGACGTCGTAGGCCAGCAACTGCTTGGCGGCGACCGTGCCCAGGCTGCCCTTGATATCGCGCCCGCCCTGGCTGTAGTAATCCCAGCCGTTCGAGAGCGACCCGGACTGCGCCAGCTCGGCGGCGGCCATTTCCTCGAAGAAACTGTCCACCGGGTATTTCTTGGCGTAGTCCGCGGGACAGGCCTTGCTGACCAGCGCCATCAGGCTGGCGGTGGACGGAAGATTCGTGATGGTCCCGGCCTGTTTTTTGACGATCAGGCGATCCACCAGATTGGTGCCAAACTCCCAGTCGTTGTTCCGCCCCCCGCGCAGGTGGTTGAACCAGCGGAAAAGGTCCGGCGAAAATTTGTTCTGATCGAGCTGGGCCAGCAGGGCCTGCTCGATGACGGCATTGACCTTGCGCAGCTTGTCACGGTCCTCCACCGGGGGGGAATCCTGCCAGCGGTCGCGCTTGGCCTGGATCAGTTCGAAGAGCAGGGCCGCCCGTTCGGCGGCCGCCGGCGAGGCCGTGCCCTCGGCCAGGCAGGCAGCCAGCAGCGAGCACTGGAGATCCAGGTTGTCCAGTCCCTTGACCCGGCTGGCCAGGGCATGGCGCAAGGCGGGCAGCGAGAAGGGGACGCGGGTCTCGTTCCATTTGGCCGTGAGGGCATAGACTTCCTTCGAGGCCTGGAGAAAGGCCGCCTGGTTAGTGGTTTGCTCGGCGGTGCAAAGCCTGGCCAGGGCCGCGCACAGGGGCGTGGGCGCGGCCGCGCCCGGCGCCTGGCTCAACCCGGCCTGCAGGGCCTTCTCCCACCCCGCGATCGTGGCGTCCAGGATCGTGCGCTTGTCGGCCTTCAACGCGCGCTGTTCCTTGGACAGCTTCGCCACCAGGGCTAAACCGGGGGCGAACACATTCGAGCGGGTCTGAGCATTCCACGGAACCCAGGCCAGGGCGCTGACCACCTGGGGCAGGGAGTCCTTGTCGCCGTCCTGGACGGTGTAGGTCACCGTGTCGCGGGCGACCCGCGAATCCAGGAGTACGATCGGGGTTCCGGCCGCCTCCCGGCCGAAGGCGACGAAGGACCGCCCCATCGCGGCGGGCTCCAGTTTCTGGTCGTCGGGCCGCGCCATGCGGCTGAAGGAGGGCCACAGGCATTGCTGGAAGGTGTCGTAGTAGCTGTTAAAACCGAGAAACCAGCTGTCGTTCCGCAGCAGGCTGCGCATGCCCAGGACGGCGTTGTCGCGGCCGGCCGCCGCCAGGGCGCGGATCTGGGCCGCGGGCTCGGAAGGCACCCCCTCGAGGTAGGGCAGCATCTTGCGGTAATGTTCCGGCGTGTTGAGGCCCTTGGCCGGGTCCGGATCCCAGGGCAGGCCGCTGCCCAGCGCCAGGCTGCGCACGCCCTCGCTGGCGGCGATATCCTTGGGATAACGAACGCCGATTTCCATCCAGGTCAGGGGATCGGCCGCGGACAACCGGTACTGCCAGGCGAGCATATTTTGGCGCTCGGCCGGCGGCAACTTGCCGACCGCGTCAATGAAGAACTGCTTGCGCTGGTCCGCGTAGGAGGTCCAGTCGCGGTAGCGATTGCTGAGTACCCAGAGGATGTTCGTCAGGGTGGCCTCGCAGGGAAAAGCGTCCAGGTAGGCCCGGGCGGAGGCAAGCACCGCCTGGTACTCGCGCTCCAGGCTGGCGAGCTCCTTGCCGGCCGAGCCGGCCAGGAACTCGAGCTGGGCGACGTAAAAACCGTAGCGGGCGGCGCGGCGCGCGTCGCCGCGGATCAGCGGCAGCAGCGCCCGGTAGGCGGGCAGGGCCTCGTAGGGGTTCTTGCGGTCCTCCGCGGGAATGAGTTCCATGATCTCGTCCAGGTAGCCCCAGAAATAGGTGCGCTCCTGCTCGAGGGGCAAGCCGTCCTTGAACACCCGCACCAGGTGGTTGGCGGCCTCCACCGGCGCGCGCCCGTCCTGCCGGGCGCGTTCCAGGGCGAGATTCAGAAACCAGGCGTCGAACTTGCGTATATCCGGGCTCTGGCGGAATGGCGCGGCGTCGGTGTTCATCAGCCGGAAGGCGCCGTTGTGATCGCCCATGAAATCCACCTGCAGGCGGTATAACGCGGCCGCCGC
This sequence comes from uncultured Verrucomicrobiota bacterium, assembly GCA_964630555.1. Lineage (GTDB taxonomy): Bacteria > Verrucomicrobiota > Kiritimatiellia > JAAZAB01 > JAAZAB01 > JAHIJO01. Next base: position 17,485 of record CAZVVD010000009.1, read on the forward strand.
CCGGGACACCTGGGAACTGTCGCCCTTGTCCTTTGCCATGTCGAGGAACAGCTTGTAACGCCCCATGGCGGTCTTCAGGTCGCCGCACAGGGCCGCGTTCTCCGCCGCCACCCGCACCAGCTCGGGGCTGCGGGCGGTGTGGCTTAAGAGGTAATTGCGCAGCGCCAGCGACGCCTCGATCGGCATTCCCAGCCGCTCGCCCATGCGCAGCAGGCGCAGCATGTCGCCCTCGCCGGCGGCCGCGCCCTCCTGCACGACCTTGGCCCGCAGGGCCTCGAAGGCCTGGACTTCCGGACTGGCCGCCGGGGACTCCGACGCCGACGACGACTCTGAAGCCCGGGCGGCGCCAAACGCCGCCAGCCCGAGCGCCAACATCCCGATCAGGACCTGATGCGTGTTCACTTCTGCGCCCCCCCTTCCGACGCCGCGGTCTCTTCCGGGGTCTCCACGTTCAGCACCTTGCGGATCTGCGGCAGCATCTTGCGCGCCGTGTCCGCATACTGGCTGCCCGGATACTCGAACAACAACTGCTGGCATTTTTCATGCGCCTTGACCAGGTCGCCCCGCTTGTAAGCCACCAGCACCCATTTCAGGAGCATGCGGTCCAGGAACTTCGAGTCCGGGTACTCCTGAAACACCTTCTCCAGCAGGTCCTCCGCCTGCGAGAAATCGCTGGTGAGCACGTAGTAGCCCACCACCTTGGCCAGGGATTCGCCGGCGAAGGCGCTGTCCGGGTACAGCTCGGCGCAGCGGCGGTAGGCCGGCACCGCCGCAGTCATGGCCTTTAATTCCGGCGAGGCCGCATCCTTGCTGCCTTTCTCCTTACGCGCCTGCAACAGCGTGTCCAGGGTCCGCTTCTCCATCGCCTCCGCAATTTTGAACTGGGCCTCGTCCTTGACCTGCGAGGCCGCCAGCTTGAGGATGCCCTCGTAGATCTTGATGGCCTCGTCGAACTTTTTGCCTTCCACATAGACGTCCCCGATGCGGAGCAGGGCCTGGTCCACAAAGCGGGATTCGGGGAACAGTTTGGAAAAGAACTGGCAGGTGGCCAAGGCGCCATCCAGGTCCCCCATGGTGAGGAACAACTCCCACTTGATCTTGAAGGCTTCCTCCTTGTAGAGCGGCTTGATCGCCAGCTTCTCGCTGATAATGCCGTCGGCCAGGGCGATGCCCTCGATGCATTTCTTCTTGGCGCCGTCCAGCAGACCGAGGTTCTTGAAGATTTTGCCGAGCTCCAGGAAAGCCTGGGCCTCCACCAGCGCCTTCTTGGCGCGGAGGTCCGGGTCGGCGACATAGTGTTGCTTGGCCGAGGGCGAGGAATCGATCTCCCCGGCCACCTTGATGCCGGCGCGCACTTCGCGGGGCGTCGCGCCGCCGAGATGATAGGCGTCCACGTAAAGGGCCACGATCTCGTCCTCCACCGCGCAGTCCAGGAACTGGTCGCCGCGGACGCCGGCGTCCTTGCGCTCGGCCTTGACGATCGGGACCGATCCACGGAACACCCCCGTGCGCACGACCGTGCCCGTGCCCGTGCCCGCCTCGGTCAGGGTGAGGGTGATTTCGTCCCGGACGTCGAAGCGGTCTTCTTCGCGCGGCTTCTCGCCCGCCGTCCCCAGCTCGAGCGCCTCCCGGGCCTCCTCGGCCTCGGCCTTCTTGGGCTTGGGATAACGGACCGTCAGCCGCACGGCGACGGTTTCCGCGGCCGGGGTCGTGTCCAGATCGGCATCCGTCAACTGCAGCGCCAGGGCGCGGCCCTGGAAAGCGAACAGGGCCTTCTCGTCCGAGGTGGCCAGGGTGAACTGCAGGTTGCCGGAGGAGACCACCTTCAGGGTGTTGGTCCGCACGACGTTCCGCTCTCCGGCCTTGGTGTTCTCGTCGATGTAGGTAGCCGTGACCTGGTCGCCGCTGAGCACCGACAGGCGTTCGTCGCCCGGGAGCGGCACCCCCACCTCGGAGGACAGCGACCCGATGTAAATATCCGCCTTGGGCGTCAGGGGAACCATGGCGACGGTTTCCCGGTCGCCCGAGGAAGTGGCCAGGGTCGCCTTCACTTCGCGCCCAAGGCGTTTGATCACCGGCAGGTCGTCATCCGTGGCCTTGAGGTAGAAGCGCCGGCCGGCTTCCGCGAACTCGGCGGTCGGACTGTCGAAATCCACGAAAGTGCCCACCAGCGAAAGGGCTTCAATCGCGCGATTCCAGTTTTCCTTCGCGAAGTGGCACATGCCGATATAGTAGTAGGCCTGGTTGGCCCAGACCGTGTTCGGGTATTGGGCCGTGATCTTGCGCAGAACCGGAAAGGCGGCGTCGTACTGGCTGATCTGGTAATAGCAGACGCCCATCTGGTAGAGGGCTTCCAGGTACCAGTCCAACTCGTCGCCGACCGGCTCCTGGTCCGGCCGCTTCAACTCCTGCAAGCGCGCGAAAACAGGAATGGCCTCCGCCCACTTGTGCTGGTCCATATGGAAGCGCCCCATGACCAGCCAGACCTGGTAACGGATCGGGCTGGCCGGCCAGCGGTCCACGATGCTCTGCAACATCTGCAGTCCGCGCTCGTGTTCCCCCATGTTCAGGTAATCCTGGGCCCTTTCCAGCAGGCGATTGGCCTCGAAATCGGCCCGGCGGTCTTCGGGCGCCACCTCGCTCCGGCGCTCCCGCGCGCCTTCGCAGACCGCGGCGGCGGCCAGCCAGACCGCCAACCCCGCCAACAAACCCGAGCAGATCCCGCGTGTGCTCATCCCGTGTGCCCTCCCGCCCGCCCGCGGCGGGCCCGTCAATCCTCGGCTGCTTCAACCCCCTCGAACGTCTTGAAGCCCATGTTCTCCAGCGCCTCGTGGGCGTGGCTGGCCTCGGGCGTGTCCTTGTACTTGTGCCCCACCTCGCGCAGGACCGCCACCTGCTCCTTGCGGCGGCCCGCGGCCCCGTAAAGCTGGGCGATCCTGAAGCAGGCCCTGGCGCTCTCGTCCTTGAAAAAGTTTTCCACCTCGCGCAACTGCTGCACCGCCTGGTCGATCTTGCCCAGCTTTACGTAGCAGTCGGCGATGCGGTAGAAGGTCGCGGCGCCGCGGTCCACCTGGCGGCAGACCGCGATGGCCTCCTCGTAACGCGCCGCCTGGATCAGAAACCCCGACTTCTCCCAGAGCGCGTAGTCGGCGTACTGCGGGCTCTTGGCCACGATATCCGCCTGGGGAATGCCCCGCTTGTGATCCTGCCGCTGGACGAAATAGGTCAGCAGGAGGTACTCGGCCCGCTCCTGGTCCTTGAGCGTCGCCAGGGCCTTCCTCATGTAGTCTTCGCTGCGCGCCATCATGTACTGGACCAGGTCTTCCTTGACCTTCTCGGTCATCTTCTCGAAATCGAACTTGTGGAACAGGTTCAACCCCATGGCCTGCTGGCCGCAATGATCGTAGAGGGTGGTCATGAGCGTCCAGATCTGCCCGTTGTCGATCTTCGTGAAATCCACCAGGTTGTAATACTCGGTCACCCGCTCCGGGTAGGACCGCCCCCAGCAGCGCTGCAGCCATCGGATGATTCGGTCGAAATCCGGCTTCACCCGCCGGAACTGGGCGTCGGCGCGCTTCGCCCACAGGTCGCGGGATTCCTCGTAGACCATCTGCCAGTCGGAAACCTGGAGCCGGAAATCGTCCCAGGCCGGGAAGCGGTTCTCAAACACCTTGACCCAGTAGCGGTAATAGTCGTTGCGCTGGGCCACCGCTTTTTCGTCGAAACTGCCGAACTCCCGCACCAGCCCGCGGACCGCCTCCACGAAGTCGGTATCGTCCAGGAGCTGGTCCACGGGCTTGACCTTGTTGGCCGGCAGCGGGTTATGTCCGAACCCGGAGGTCTTGACATACAGCTCGCGGACCCGCCGCTCGTTGGACGCGCGGCGGACGTGGTGGTAGAGCGCCTTGCGGATTGCGTCGTTGGCCGTGGCCGCCATGCGGGTGCGGAAATCCACCGCCAACTGCTCGTAAAACTTCACCGCCTCCTCGGCCTTCTCCTGCTTGACCAGGTAATCCCCCAGCGCCAGGATCGCCCGCGCCGCCAGCCGGTGCTGGCGGTAATCCTTGTCCTGCGCCATTTCGGTGAAGGCCTTCATGGCCTCCACCGGGTTGCCATTCTCCTGGTGCGCCAGCCCAATGTAGTACAGCGAAGCGGCTGCGTAATTGATGTCGTCCGGGAAATAGTCGAGCACCTCATTGTAGACCTTGATCGCCTCGTAGCGCTTGTCCACGAGTTGCCGGGTGCGCCCCTTGCGCATCAGGGCGTAAGGCACCGCCCGGGACTTGGGATACTCGAGAATGAAGGAGTCGTATTCCACCTCGGCCTGCTTGTATTCCTTTTTTCCGAAGTACTTGTCGGCCCGGCTGAGGGCGTAGGCCTCGAACTGGTCCATCTGCTTCCACGCGTCGCTGCTCAGGTGCGTCTCCAGGTTGTCCTGCGCCGGGAGGACCGCGGCCCAGAGCGCCATCCAGGTTAGGCCGAGCCGGCGCGCCCAACGGCGCCCGCCGGAAATATGGACTGCGGTACTCATGGTGACCGCCGCCCCGCGGGGCGGCTGCGCTCCAAACCCACGACTTGGAAACATGCGATCGTAGTCCTCAGCGGTCAGTATGCAAGCACTTCCTGACTATTTTTTCGACTGCTCCGTCAAGCCGGCGGCTGGCGGCCTGACCAATCCCCGGGTGTAATGCCAAGCAACGCTTGGACGGAGGCGTTTATTGTTGCGCCCGGACGGACATCTGCCCCCGGTAAATCGCGCGCTCCAGCACGTCCACCTGGTAGCGCCGGTGCGCGTCCCGCAGCATGATCCGCACCAGCGGTCCGGCGGGCACGTCCTCCAGTTCCAGGGAATAGTCGTTCATGCGCCCCACCCGCACCGCGCGAGGGTAAAACGTGCGCACCTGCGACGCGGGGCGGTTCTGGAACAAGCCCAGGGCGCGCGGCAGGAGCCGCAAGGCCATGTCGTCGTAAAGGACCACCGCCCGGAGCGGGCCGCGGAACTCCGACGTGTCGCAATACACCACCACCCGCAGCCGCTCTGCCCGGCGGAACCAGCGCTCGCGGCAGGGGCCTTCCAGCAGGAACGACACCCCCCCCAGCAGGCAGCACGCCAGGAGAATCAGCAGCAGCTGCCGCGGCCAGCGCAGCGCCCGCCCACGGTCCGCCAGGGGATTCTCGATCGGAAATCTATCCACGACCCGCCTCCCGGCGCTGGTTGCGCCCTCCCCGGACGCCGGAATCCGGCCCAGGGATGCAGCGATGGTAGCTGAAACACCGGGAATCGCGATCCAAAACAAGAAAAAAATAGACCGTTATCCGACCCGTTGCCCTCCAGGAACCCCTTCGGTTCGAGGCGCCCGTCCGACGCGCAGAATGGCTGTTTTCAGCAGGCTTGCATCCCTGGAGATTTTTTTTGCATTCCCTCCCCCGTTATGCTTCACTAACGCAAGGCGCCTTGCCCGAAACCGAAGTTGCCGCCATGGCCAGCAGGCGCCCGCAAACAACGGGGTCGCCCGCCGCGTTAGCTTGAAAACCATCTGGTTCTTGATCTCAGATCCGAGCCGCCGCCAGCGTTTGAACCAAGCCATGACCGCCCAACCCGATGCCCACCAGGTCCGCGGTTCCCGGCCGTGTTCGGGAGGACGCCGAACTTTCCGCCCCGCGGGGTTCGGCCCGGCCGGCCGCCGCCTGCTCCTCGCCGGACTGGCGGCGGCCACGGCTTCCGCCGCCGACCTGGAGATTTCCGACGCCGCCCTGGAAGCGGCGGCGGATGGCGCGCCCGCCTTCCGGTTCGATATCCGCTGGAATGATTCCTGGCGGCGGACGTGGACGGATCGGACCGGGCAGGTGGAAAACTGGGACGCCGCCTGGGTCTTCGTCAAGGTTCGAACCGCTGGAGGTGACTGGCAACCCGCCTTGTTGCGAGCGGCCGGCGCGCAGGTTCCCGACGGCTGCGTTCTGCAAGTGGCCGACGATGGAACTGGCGCTTTGCTTTACCGCGCGGCGCCCGGCGACGGCCCGGTCGAATTCGGCGGGGTGCGGTTGCCGTGGGACATCGCCCGCCAGGGCCTGGCCGCGGCGGAGGCCGGGGATGTCCGGGTGATCGGCCTGGAGATGGTCTATGTGCCCAAGGGCCCGTTTTTCCTGGGGTCCGGCGGGACCGACGGCGGCTGCTTCCATGCGGCGCCGTCCGGCCCCCTGCCCTATCGTCTGCAGCGGCCTTACGCGATCACCGGCGAAAACGCCTTCGCCATGGCCGAAACTCCGGGCGCCTTGACCCGTTCCCCGCACTCCGACAGCCATGGCGATCATGCCGGCGAGCGGGCCGGCGATATTCCCGCCGCCTACCCCAAGGGGGTTCGCGCCTTCTACTGCATGAAACACGAGTTGAGCCAGGGTCAATACGCCGCCTTTCTGAACATGCTCCCGCCCGGCCAGGCCGCCGAACGCAACGGCGCCAAGCCCGGCTGGGGCTGCACCCTTGCCGGCGAGCATCCCGACATCCGGGCTGGAGTGCCCACCCGCGCCTGCAACTTCCTGAACTGGCCCGACGCCGCCGCCTACGCCGACTGGGCCGGCCTGCGGCCCATGACCGAGTTCGAGTTCGAGAAAGCCTGCCGCGGCGCGGCGCCGCCGGTACCCTATGAATATGCCTGGGGCAACGCGCGCATCTGTGCGTGGCTTTATGAAATCAATGACCTGCTCTCGGCCGAGGCGCTGGTGCTGAATCCCGCCGCCGGCCGGGTAGGCAACGCCGCCTATAAAACCACCACCGGCTGGAAGATGGGCAGCCCCATGCGCTGCGGCCTGTTCCGGGCTTCCGCGGTCCAAGCCGCCCGCGAAGCAACCGGCGCCACCTACTACGGCATCCTGGACATGAGCGGAAACAATTATGAACTGGCGATTACCGCGGGGCATCCCGCCGGCCGGGCCTTCACCGGCCTGCACGGGAATGGCGCCCTCACCGCCGAGGGAAATGCCGACGTTCCATCCTGGCCGGGCGCGGAGGCCGCGGGCACGGGTTCGCGCGGCGGGTGCTGGTCGGTCGGTCCGAACCAGCTGCGCATTTCCGACCGTTCCCTGGCCGCCGGCGCGGTCAGCACCCGCAACTGGGGCGGAGGTTGGCGCGGCGTCCGGACCGCGCCCTAGCCCCTTAACCACCAGAAACCGCTATCCAAAACAAGAGAATGAAAAATAAGAGCAGATGCACCACGGAGGCACGGAGGATGATCCATCTCCTCAATCGCTTCCGTCTTCACACGAGAGAGTTGCGTGCATTTTGCACAGGGCGCAACGCCCTGCGCAAAATGGGCGCAACGATTGATCGGGAGAGGAGACGTGAGGAGAGATCCTGCCTCTGTGCCTCCAGCGAAGCGGGGGGTGAATGTCTTGGGTTGCCACATCTCAACTACCATAAACCAGTGAGCCGCCGTCCCCGGCGGGCGAGCACCCGGTGGTTTCCGTCGGCGCTCGCCCTGTTTCTGGCCGCCGGGATCGCCTGGGGCGGGGGCCTGACCGTCAGCAACGTCTCCCTGGTTGGCGCCCAGGCCGACGCCCTTTTTCTGCAATGCGATGTGGCCTGGTCCAACTCCTGGAAAAGCCCGGCCGGAGAACTCGGCAACTGGGACGCCGCCTGGCTGTTCACTAAGGCGCGCCGACCCGGCCAGGCCTGGCAACCCGCGCGCTTCCAGAAAGACGGCCACGCCGGACCCGGCGACTGCGCCATCGAGGTTCCCGCCGACGGCGCCGGCGTCTTCATCCGCCGCCGGAACGAGGGCTGGGGCCCCGTCGCTTTTCCAGGCATCAAACTGCGCCTCCGTCCGCCGGACCCAGCGGGCGGCGCCTTGGACAAGCTCGAAGGGCGGGTGCTGGCCATCGAGATGGTCTATATCCCGGCCGGACCTTTTTGGCTCGGCGCCGGCGGCGAGGAGGAGGCGGCCTGTTTTTCGAACCCGGACAGGGAGTCGCCCTTCCAGGTGACCGGCGCTGCGCCTCTGCCCCTCGAGGGTGAACCTGGCGGCCTGCACGTGCCCGGCGCCGCCGGAAAGGCCGTTCCCGCCGCCTGGCCCCAGGGCGCCGCCGCCTTCTACTGCCTGAAATACGAGTTGAACCAAGGGCAATACACCGATTTCCTGAATATGCTTCCCGCGCCCCAGGCCCAGGCAAGGTTCCCCCATCGGGCGGGAACCAGCCGGCATGGGATCGAATCCGTCAGCAACAGCTACGCCTGCGCCGTTCCGGACCGCGCCTGCAATTTCCTGGGCTGGCAGGATGGCGTCGCCTACGCCGACTGGGCGGGCCTGCGGCCCATGACCGAGTTCGAGTTCGAAAAAGCCTGCCGCGGGCCCGAACCGGCCCTGCCCGGCGAATACGCCTGGGGCAACCCCAATCTCGCTACGCGGCCCTACACGCTGACGGTCGTGCTCCCGCCGGCCCCAGCCGCGCCCAAGGTGGAACCCGCGATGGGCGCCCTGGATTTGATGGATGATGTGGGCGGGCTGGACAGCACCCCGGCGCCCGCCCCCGCCCCGACGCCCGCCAAGCCGGCGGCGGCGCCACCGGAAACCCTCTCCGCCTCCCACCTGACCGGGAACGCCCTGTGCGCCGCCACGCGCGGTACGATTGACGGCCCCCTGCCGGGCGACGCCTTCCGCTGCCAACCGCAATTCCTGCTCCGCGATGAACTCGGCTGTTCCTATTACGGGCTTGCGGAAATGAGCGGGAATCTCTGGGAACCGTGCGTGACCCTCGCCGACCGCGCGGGCTTCGCCTTTACCGGCAGCCACGGGGACGGACTGCTCACTGAAAGCGGCGGCGCCACCAACCCAGACTGGCCGGGTTATGACGCAGCCAGGAAGGAAGTGGCCGGCGCCGGGGGGGCCGGCCTGCGGGGGGGAAGCTGGCAGACCCCGCCGGAACGCTTGCGGATCTCCGACCGTGCGGCCGCCGGCCAGCCGGCCACGGACCGCCGGGACGATGTCGGCTGGCGCGGGGCGCGCAACGCCCCGTGAACTCTTGACGGGAGATGGATAGAGAGGCTAGCGGCTTAAGGATAAGCCGCTCCACCCAACGTATGCTAAGGTGGAACGCGTTATCATTAACGCGCTTGAATGACAACACATCGCAAGAAGGTGTTTTGGGCAAGTCACGGAAACTTGCTCCCTGGTTTCATTGGACCCTTCCTGTGGGAGCTGGCCATGCCTTATCGCCGCCGCATCTGTTGCCTGCCCGCTGTCATCCTCGCCGTCGCGCTGCTGTCGGCCGGCCCAGCCACCGCCTCCAACCTGGTCATCGCCAACCCGCGCTGGGTTCCCGCGGCGGAGGGAGAAACCAACGCGTCCGTTCTTTTCGACGTCCAGTGGGATGACTCCTGGCGGGCAGCCTGGCGGGAAGGCGACCGCGTCGTCACCAACTGGGACGCCGCCTGGATTTTCGTAAAGCTCCGCGACGACGATGGCGTTTGGCGACACCTGCCAGTTGCCGTTGCCGGACACCGCGCGCCGCCCGAGGCCGCCCTCCGGGTCCCAGCCGACCGGGCCGGCGTGTTCCTTTACGGCGCCCGGGAACACCGCGGCCCCATGAAACTCGCCGAGGTGCGGCTGGCCGTCGCGAGCGAGCGCGCCAACGTCAAGCCCGACGACTTCCGCGTCCTCGGCGTGGAAATGGTCCTGATCCCGGAGGGGCCCTTCTCCCTCGGCAACGGACCGCTATCCCATTGCAGTTTTTTTCGTTACCCCCCGCCGGCGAAGCCGTTTCCCGTGGAGAGCGAAGCCGCCCTTCCGCTGGGCGACCGCGACGGCGCCCTAACGTTTCATCCTGACCATCATAACCCCGCAGTGAATGGAACTCTGCCCGAAACCTTTCCTAAAGGATTCCGCGCCTTCTACTGCATGAAATACGGCCTGCGCTGGCAAGACTATGCCCAGATGCTGAACCTGCTCAATGTCCAGCAGGCGACCAACCGCTTTCCCTTCGGGGTGAATGCGGAAGGTTTTTTCGAGAGCAGCACCATTACCGGACAGCATCCACACGTCAAGGCCGGAAACCCAAACGCCAATTGCTCCAATCTGAGCTGGCCCGACGGGGCCGCCGTCGCCGACTGGTACGCTTTGCGGCCGATGACGGAAATGGAATACGAAAAGGCCTTCCGCGGCAGCTTTGAGAAAATCAAGGCGGAGATGAGTGGTCCGCAACTGGGCGAGCTGCTGATCACCGGCGGGTCGGAGGAGGACCTTGGGCTCCCCGGAACGGATCCCCCCGACCGCAGGGCCGTGTCAGGGTATTGGGTGGATTACGAATGGGGACCTTTTCCCAAGAGCGAAGCCGGGAAGATCGCCAAGGGCACGATGTATTATGGCGTCGTGGCCAACGGATGGTGCGAACAATGCGTGACTGTCGGCCACGAAAAAGGCTGGGGATTCCGGGGAACGCACGGGGACGGAATCTTGTCCCCGGAAGGCGACGCCGATGTCCCGGACTGGCCCGGCGCCGACGGACTGGGCAGCGGCTACCGCGGACGCTACTGTTCTTCCTCGCCCAGCCTGTGCGTGAGCATCCGCATCCTGGCCGCGTGCGGACACGGTAGCCGCGGCCACGGCGAGAAAGGCTGGCGCAGCGTGCGCAGCGACCCGTGAGCGCCTACTATGACGACAGGAACTCCCATGCCATATCGTCGCCTTGCCGCCTGCTTTCTCCCCGCCATCATCCTGGCCGCCACGCTGCTGGCCACCGACAGCGCCACCGCGTCAAACCTGGAGATTTCCAGCCCACGTTGGCTTCCCGCCACGAACGAAGAAACCAATGCGTCCGTCCTCTTCGACGTCCAGTGGGACGATTCCTGGCGGGCAGCCTGGCGGGAAGGCGACCGCGTCGTCACCAACTGGGACGCCG
>CAZVVD010000009.1:28474-50307 GCA_964630555.1 uncultured Verrucomicrobiota bacterium
TCCTGGCGGGCAGCCTGGCGGGAAGGCGACCGCGTCGTCACCAACTGGGACGCCGCCTGGATTTTCGTAAAGCTCCGCGACGACGATGGCGTTTGGCGACACCTGCCAGTTGCCGTTGCCGGACACCGCGCGCCGCCCGAGGCCGCCCTCCGGGTCCCAGCCGACCGGGCCGGCGTGTTCCTTTACGGCGCCCGGGAACACCGCGGCCCCATGAAACTCGCCGAGGTGCGGCTGGCCGTCGCGAGCGAGCGCGCCAACGTCAAGCCCGACGACTTCCGCGTCCTCGGCGTGGAAATGGTCCTGATCCCGGAGGGGCCCTTCTCCCTCGGCAACGGACCGCTATCCCATTGCAGTTTTTTTCGTTACCCCCCGCCGGCGAAGCCGTTTCCCGTGGAGAGCGAAGCCGCCCTTCCGCTGGGCGACCGCGACGGCGCCCTAACGTTTCATCCTGACCATCATAACCCCGCAGTGAATGGAACTCTGCCCGAAACCTTTCCTAAAGGATTCCGCGCCTTCTACTGCATGAAATACGGCCTGCGCTGGCAAGACTATGCCCAGATGCTGAACCTGCTCAATGTCCAGCAGGCGACCAACCGCTTTCCCTTCGGGGTGAATGCGGAAGGTTTTTTCGAGAGCAGCACCATTACCGGACAGCATCCACACGTCAAGGCCGGAAACCCAAACGCCAATTGCTCCAATCTGAGCTGGCCCGACGGCGCCGCCGTCGCCGACTGGTGCGGTTTGCGGCCGATGACGGAAATGGAATACGAAAAGGCCTTCCGCGGCAGCTTCACCAAGATCAAGGCGGAGATGAGCGGACCGGAAATGGGCGACCTGCTGGCCGGCGGCGGACCGGAGGAGGACCTTGGGCTCCCCGGAACGGAATCCCCCGACCGCAAGGCCGTGGCCGGGTACTGGGTGGATTATGAGTGGGGACCTTTTCCCAAGGACAAAGCCGGAACAATCGCCCCCGGCACAATGTATTACGGCGTTGTGGCCAACGGGTGGTGTGAACAATGCGTGACTGTCGGCCACGAAAAAGGATGGGGGTTCCGGGGAACGCACGGGGACGGAAACCTGTCCCCGGAAGGCGACGCCGATGTTCCGGACTGGCCCGGCGCCGACGGACTGGGCAGCGGCTACCGCGGACATTACGGTCCGCCTTCGCCCAGCCTGCGCGTGTTCAATCGCGGCCTGGCCGCCCACGGCCGCGGCAGCCGCGGCCACGGCGAGAAAGGCTGGCGCAGTGTGCGCACCGCCCCGTGACGGTCCATCGAAGGGTTGTGTTATGTAACGGCACCCCCGTGTCCAGGAGCTCCAGGAGATCGCCCATGTCTGTGCCTTCAACAGCCCCCCGCCGCGGACCCGCGTTAGGCCCCCTCGCCCGCGCCGTCGCGCTTGGCCTCCTCGCGGCCCTGGCCGCCGGCTGCAAGCCGCGCAAGCCGCCGCCCAAGCCCGCCGAGGCTGCTTACCAGGCGATCTGCGACGGCAAGATGGACGACCTCAGGAAAATCCTCGACAAGCGCGTCCACCGCAACCTGGAACTGCACGACGGCTCGACCCTCTTCCACGCGGCCGCCATGCGCGGCCGCCGCGAGATGGTCGAGTATTTGCTGCCGTGCGTCAGCAATATCAACCTGACGGGCCCCGGAGCTCTGACCGCCCTGCACCTGGCGGCCGCCAAGGGCCATGCCGACCTGGTCCGCCTGTTCCTCGAGCAGGGCGCCGATCCCGACTCCGGCAACCAGGACAACCGCACCCCCCTGCACCTGGCCTCCGCCGAGGGTCGGATCGAAATCGCCCGCCTGCTCCTCGACGCGGGCGCCGACATCGAGGCCCGTGACGGCAGCGGCTTCACCCCGTTGCACTGGGCCGCGATCAAGGGCCAGAAGGAGATGGTCGTGCTGCTCCTGGAACGCAACGCCGATTTCACCGCCGAATGCCGCAAGGGCCGCACCCCCCTCTGGTACGCGGGCACAACGCCGGCGGTGGCGGCTATCCTGGAGGAGAAGCGCGAGTTTCGGCGCGTGGCCGTCTTGTGCGAGCCGCCGGCGGAGGCCGGGACCGACCTGGCCGACGCGGCCGCCGCCCTCGAACAGCTGGTCATGATTCAGCTCCAGGGGTTTCGCGGCGTCGTGACCTACACGCCGGAAGAAACGCGCCGGGCCTGGTTCGGCGGCACGAATGCGCCGGCCCGGGCGCCTGAACCCGAGCGCCTGCGCGCTCTGGCCGGCAAGCTTGAGGCCGACCGCATCCTGCACGTGCGCCTGGCGCCGGCCGGGTCCGAGTTGGCCGCGGACGCCCGGCTGTTCGACGCCGCCCAGGGGACCGCCGACCCCCTGCCGGCAACCCGCGTGCCGGCCGCCGCCGGGCTTGCCGGGCTCGAGACCAACCTGGCCGCCGGGATCGTTGCCCGCTTGGACGTGAACACCTCGGGCACGGTTGCCCGGGTGGCCACGGACGATCCCGCGGCCTTCCACGCGTTTGGCAAGGGCGCCCGGCTGCTCGCCGGCGACCCCTTGGCGGCCGCAACGAACCGCGCTCTGGCGGCGGCCGCCGCGGCCGCCGCTTTTGACGCGGCCGCCGACGCGGATGCCGACTTCGCGGCCGCTTCCCTCTGCGCCGGCCGCGCGCTCCTCGAGCTGCGCCGCCTGAACCCGCGCACCAACGTCAGCGAATCCGTCAGCCGCCACGTCGCCGCCGCCAACCGCGCGGTCTCCAATCACCCCGCCGCGCTCCTGCTGGCCGGTAGGGACGCGGCCGCCCGCGGCGATGCCGCCGGCGCGATCCAGACCTTCGACCGCGCCTTGAGCTTGAACCCCCACCTGGCGGAGGCCCGTTTCGAGCGCGCCCTGGCGCTGCGCTCACGGAAGCAGTTGAACGAGTCCATCGATGAGTGGGTGCGGGTCCTGCGGCTCCGCCCGGCCCAGGCCCGGACCTACGCCGAGCTGGGGCTGACCCTGGCCCACAACAACAACTGGGCCAATGCCGTGACCCAGTGCGAGAAGGCCATCGAGCTGGATCCCCACATCCCGGAGGTCTACAACACCCTGGCCATCGCCCACTGGCAGATGAAGAATTACGAGTATGCCTGGAAGACCGTCCGGCTCGCGCAGCATTTCGGGCACGAGGACGCCCTCGACAAGAAGTTCCTCGAGCGCCTGAAGAAGGAGACGCCCCCGCCCAAGGAAAAAGATCCCCGCCGGCGGCCGTGATCGCAATGGCGTTTTGGCCGACTTTGCGCAGGGGGCGCGGGCCCATCCTTCCCCGCGCGGGAAAAACCGGGGACGCAGCCAATCCGCGACCGCCCGGCAGCGCCGCCAAGGTCACCCCCGGACCACCGCCGGAACACCCGGGCGGTGCTGGGTGGCGATGACCAGCAGGCACGCCCCCAGGATCAGGGCGGACCCCAGCAGGCCGGATCCCCGCAGCGGCTCGCGGAAGAAAGCCAGCCCGACGATGATATTGAAAACCGGCAGGAGCATGCCCAGCAGGGAGCCGGCGCTGACGGAGGTGTAGCGGTAGCCCTCGGTCATAAAAAGCTGCCCCAGCGTCGCGGCGACGCCCACCGCCAGGAGGATGGCGCCGCCGGCATAGCCGATCGCGCACGGCACGACGTTGGCGGGAATGACCATCAGCCACAGCCCAATAACGCACTGCGAAAAGAAAATGCCGTAGGTCGAATCCGTGGCGTGCAAGCGCTTGATCACCACGTAGGAGATGCCCGATAGGACCGCCCCCGCCAGGGCCAGGCATTCATATCGTCCGACGCTGAGCAGGCCGACCGGCCCGGGTCCCTTCGCCAGGCAGAGCAGGTAAAGCCCCGCCATGGCCACCCCCAGCGCCAGCCACTGCCACCAGGCGATCCGCTCGCGGAGATACACAGCGCTGAAAATGGCCGCGAAGATCGGACTGGAATTCGAGATCACCGTGCCCTTGGCCAGCCCGAGCTTGGTGATGGACAGGAAGAACAGGAAAACCCCGACTCCATGGCATAGCCCGCGCAGGAGCAGCATCGGCGCGTTGACGAAGCGCAGCTGGATTTTCCCGAAGAGCGCGGCCGTGCCCAGCGCGGCCATGCCGATCATGAACCGGAAGAGGGTCGTCTTGTACGAATCGATGCCGGGGATGAACTTGATCAGCGCCGACATGGCGCAGAACGCGGCGCTCGAGAGGACCATGAGGACGACGCCCCGGAACCCGGAACTCACGCGAAAGCCTGATTCGGAAATGGACGCGTCCTCCCCTTGAACCCGACCTGATCGCTGCCCTCTGCGGCTCTGCAACTCTGCCGCTCTGCGGATCTGCTGCCCTGTGGCTCTTCCGCCTACGGCTCGCAGCCGGATGCCAGGGTGGCCTCAGCATAGCCGCTGGCCGAGAGCTTGACATGCCAGACCGATGAGGCGCCATCCAGGTAGATGGGATCGGCCTTGCGATCGCCGTCAAAGTCCGCGGCCGCCACCCGCGTGCCGGCGCCGCCGAAACCCTCCAGCGTTGCCGGGTAATACTGGCTGGCCGACTGCATCACCATCCAGCTTCCGTCGGATTCCCGGTACACGGTCGGGTCGGCCAGCCCATCGCCGTCGAAGTCGCCCAAAACCGGTGCAAACTCCGGCCCGCCGAAGTTCGAGATCGTCGCCGTGATGTAGTTGGCGGCCGAGAGCAGGACGGTCCAGATGCTGCCGGCGGCGGAGTACACCGCAGCGTCCGCGCGGCGGTCGGAATCGTAGTTCGCCTGGGCCGGAACGTAGCCGGCTCCGCCGAAACCCGAGGCCGACGCCACCTGGTAGCCGAGGCTGGACATGGCCACCTGCCAGTCGCCGTTCCCCTGGTTGTAGATCGCCGGGTCGGCCTTGCCATCGCCGTCATAATCTCCCGGCACCGCCTGATAATCCATTCCGCCGAAGCCGGTCATCGTCTCCACGGCATAGCCGCTCCCGGAAAGTTGCACTTGCCACAGGCCGGTTTCGGCCTGGTACACGGCCGGGTCGGACTTGCCGTCGCCGTCGAAATCGCCTTTCGTTGCGGCAACCCCCTGCCCGCCAAAGGTAAAGGCGGTCAGCCCGTAGCCGGACGCCGACAGCCTGACGTACCAGGTGCCGGTGTCCGCCCGGTACAGGGCGGGATCGGCCTTGCCGTCGCCGTCGTAATCCGCGGTTAGGACGCGGGTGGGATTGATCCGCCCGGTATCCGGATCGCTGAACGCGCTGGAACCCGAGCTGTTGGTCCCGGTGACCCAGTAGTAATACGTTATCCCCGCCAGCGCGCTTAAGTCGTCACACCAGTTCAGCGACAAATCATTCACATTGTTCACAGCCACAGCGCTGGCGCTGTCGTTCAGCGTGTTGCGCCACAGGATAAAGCCCGTTGAACGAGAACCGGGCAGCCAGCTCACGCGGACCCGGTCCACGTACACATCGTCGCTGGCGGCCACGTCCAGCGGCGGCGCGGGCCGGTCGGAAAGCGTGGAATCGAACTTGGCCACAAACCCGTCCCCGTACCAGGGAACCAGCGGCTGATGATAGAACGGCTCATAAGCGCCGGGGGTGGTTGGTAAATCAACGGACTCGGTGTAGCCGCAAATGAAAACATTGCCGTCCGGGTCCAGCCCCATTCCGTATCCGTAATCATCCCAGGTTCCGCCCAGCAGCGTGGAAGCCAGCAGGCTGGTCAGGCTGGCGCCAAGCCGGGACACAAACGCGTCTACGTTCTGGTTGGTCCGGCAATAGGCATGCGCCGTGGTCGGGAAATCCGGAGATTCCGTATAACCCGCCAGCCAGATCTGACCTTGTGTATCCAGGGCCAGGTCCTGTATAAAATCGAACAGCGTTCCGCCCAGGAAAGTGCCGTACCGCAATGCAGTCAAGTTCAAATCCAGGCCCGCCGCAAACCCGTCATTCGTGCCGCCGCCGAAGGCCGGCTGGTAGGCCCAGGGATCAACGGGGAAGTTGCTGGAATAGGTATAACCGGCGACATAGACCGTATCCAGGCTCATGGCCAGGCACGTGGCGCGGTCTTCCCCGTAGCCACCCAGGTAGGTGGAAGCCTGCAGGGTTCCCAGCGCCCGGTCAAGCTTGACGATAACGGCATCAGATATGCCGCCATTGTAATTAGTGCTGTGGGCCAACGGGGTCACGGGAAAATTAGTGCTGGTCGTCCAGCCCGAGCCATAAACCGCATCCGTGCTGATTTGAAGGTCCTCAATGCCGTCCGCCAGTATGCCGCCGATATAGGTGGAGGCCGAAACGGAAGTCAGGTTGCTGTCGAACCGCGTGATAAAGGCGTCCATGTAACCGTACAGGTTAGTGCTGTACGCCAGGCTGGTCGTGGGAAAGTTGGTGGAGCGCGTCGATCCCGCCACGTGGATGCGATTCTCGGCATCCAGGGCAATGCATTCGGCCCACTCGTAGTCAGTTCCGCCCAGGTAGGTGGACGCCAGCAAAACGCCAAGTTCCGGATCAAGAACACTCACAAAGGCGTCGTATTCCCCGCCCGAGGTGCGCTGGTAAGCGTTGGAGGTCACGGGAAAGTTCGGGGATGTGGTGGAACCGGTCACGATCACCCGGCCAACGGGATCCAGGGTGATGGCATAGGCCGTCTCGCTATTGGTGCCGCCCAGGAAGGTGGAGGCAACCAGGTTCGTGAGCCGGGCATCGAACAGCGAGATAAACGCGTTTCCGCGGTTGGTCTGATAAGCGCCGGCGGTTATCGGGAAATCGTCGGACCCGGTAAACCCGGTCACATAAACCCGCCCCTGCCCGTCAATCGCCACCGCTTCGGCGGCATCCCATCCGGTTCCGCCATGGTAGGTGCATCCCAGCAGCGGATCTATCACCAGCGGCCGGCCGGGATCGTAGTCGCCCAGCTCAAACCCGTAGCGCTCGCCGGCCACCCAGTAATTAACCGCCACGTACTCCCTTCCCCCGGCGCCCGGCTGGTAGGCAACCGGCGCGCTGAAAACCGCCTCGCCCAGCGCGGTGTGCGCCACCAATTGCCCCTGCTCGTCAACGGCCAGGCGCTCGACTCCGGACAGCCGGAGTGCAATATCCTCCGGATCCGCACCCGGCTGCAGGGTGAATATCTTTTCCACGGTGCGGCCATAGGCCCGCACCGCCAGCTCGATACCCGGATAGACGTCCGCGCAAGCCACGGCACTATACGCGGGGACACCGGTCTTCCAGCGAGCCGCGTCCCGGCCGAGGAAGAAATTCGCGCGGGCCGCCGAACGCTCCCGGCCCCGCGGCGCCGCCCCCGAGCCGCCTACGCATTCCTCGGTCACCACACTCCATTGATTTTTCCCGCCCGTCGCGCCGGCGGGAGCGCCTTGCGGCAAGGCATATATTAATTGGCCGACAGTCGTTACATAAACGGTTCCCGCAAAGGTCTTGGCATAAAAACGGATACCCTCATTCGCCAGCTGGCCGACGTTTTCAACGAACGGCAGTTGCACCCGCGCAGAGGCTTCCGCCCATTCGCGGCGCACCGTCGCGTCGGAGCGTAAAACCCCCTGAGAAAGCGCCCAGGCGCTGACGGTTGAACATCCAACCCACACCATGAAGCCTGCCATTACAATCCGATTGCGCATAACCTGATCTCCTATTCCAATTTCATGGTAATGCGCGCCGTCAAAAGATCTTCGTTCCGCTCCTCTGCTATGGAATATAGCCGGAGGCCAGGGTGACCTCGGCATAGCCGCTGGCCGAGAGCTTCACGTGCCAGGCGCCGGTGGCGTCGTTCAGCAGGATCGGATCGGCCTTGCCGTCGCCGTCGTAATCCGCGGCCGCAACTTGCGTGCCGGCGCCGCCAAAGTTCTCCAGCGTCGCCGTTGCATATTGACTGCCGGATAACTTCATTTGCCACTTGCCGCTGGCCGCTCCATAAATCGCGGGATCGGCAAGGCCATCGCCGTCAAAATCGCCCGATACCGGGTCATAGTCTTCACCGCCGAAACCCCACACGGTGGCCGTGATATAGTTGGCGGCCGATAGCAGAACCGTCCAGTTTCCGTTGGCGCCATTGTAAACCGCGGCGTCAAAGCGATGATCGGAATCGTAGTTCCCCGGCGCCGGCGTAAAATTTGTCCCGCCAAAGACGCTCGCGGACTGAGCCGCGTATCCCAGGCTCGACATGGCGACCCGCCAATCGCCGCTGACCGTGTTGTAGATCGCCGGATCGGTCTTGCCGTCGCCGTCATAATCGCCGGCCACCGCTTCATAATCCACTCCGCCGAAGCCGGTCATCATCGCCACGGCATACCCGCTCCCGGAAAGTTGCACTTGCCACAGGCCGGTTTCGGCCTGGTACACGGCCGGGTCGGACTTGCCGTCTCCGTCGAAGTCGCCCGCCACCGCGCTATAGCCGGCGCCGCCGAAGGACAGGATGACCAGATCGTATCCGGATGCCGAGAGTTTCAGGTACCAGGCGCCCGCGTCCGCCCGGTACAGGGCGGGATCGGCCTTACCGTCCCCGTCGTAATCCGCGGCGAGGGGAATGACCTCGCTGTCCGTCGGCATCCATTGGGCGATATGATTCGCCGTCACGCCGCCGGCCATGGTAAACGCACCGCCGACGAAGAGATTGTTGGAACGATCGCAGGACAGGGCGGCGGGAGAATTGTTCAACCCGCTGCCCAGGCTGGACCAGGTCGTCCCATTCCATTGGGCAACCCGGTTTACCGGCATGGCCTCTGCGCCGGTCGTGCCATTGAACTCCCCGCCGGCGTAGAGATTGCCGGAACTGTCGCAGGCCAGGGCATTCACCGTTCTGTCCAACCCGCTGCCCAGGTTGGTCCAAGTCGTCCCGTCCCACTTGGCGACCGCGTAGGCGCCGTCCACATCGCCCGCGGTTGAAAAATGTCCGCCGACGTATAGGTTTCCAAACCTATCAAGGGTCAGGGCCTTGACAACATCCGATGTCGGATCATAGCTATGGATCCCGCTGCCGAGGTTGGTCCAGGTCGTCCCGTCCCATTGGGCGATGCGATTTGCGGCTACGCCGCCGGCATTGCTGAACGATCCGCCGGCATAGAGATTGCCGGAACTGTCGCAGATCAAGGCTTCGACGTAATAATCCATTCCGCTGCCGAGGTTGGTCCAGGCCGTCCCGTTCCATTGGGCGATACAGTTGGCCGCGACACCGCCCACCGTGCTGAAAGATCCGCCGGCATAGAGATTATTGGAAGCGTCGCAGGCCAGGGCGTAAACGAACCAGTCCATTCCGGCGCTGATGTTGGTCCAGGTCGTCCCGTTCCATTTCTCGATCAGGTTGCCCCCCGCGGCATAGAGATTGCCGGCACTGTCAAAGGCCAACTCGTAGATGTTGGCGGCCGCCCTCTCGCCGGCAAGGTTGGTCCACGTCATCCCGTCCCATCGGGCGATACGATTGACCGCCACGCCGCCGGCATGGGTGAACTCGCCGCCGGCGTAAAGATTGCCGGAAGCGTCCCAGGCCAGGGCTTCGACGTAATGGTCCATGCCGCCGCCAAGGTTGGTCCAGACCTGGGCCCCGCCTTCCGTCACGCATAGGGCCGCCACGATCAATATGATCGAGTTCAGATATATCATTTTTTTCATTACGCCTGCCTTTCGGAAAAGTTCACCATGCCTGGCAACATCTATTTCGTGCAATATGTTGACTGTTCACCGTTGGACGTTGAATGTTGTTTAGCCGGACCCATTATAATCCGGAGGGCGGCCCCCATACCGGACGGTACGCCGGACCGCCGAAGTTCGCGCTGGAAGTCCTCAAGCCGCTCCCGGTCAACATGCTGTACCAGTTGCCGGATACTCCCTGGTACACGGTCATGTCGGTCTTGAGGTCCCCGTCCAAATCAGCTGGCGCCGGGGCATAGCCGGCGCCGCCGAAACCGGTCGTCCCCGTTCCGTAGCCGTACATGGACTGCAGGGCCCCCCACAGCCCCGTGCTTTCCTGGTATACGCCGATGTCCGCCAGGCCGTCGCCGTCATAATCGCCGGGCGCCGGGCTGCAGCCGGGTCCTCCGAAATAGGCCGTGGACACCGCATACCCGCTGGCCGACATCTGCACGCCCCATAGCCCCGTCCTTTCCTGGTACACGGCCAGGTCAGTCTTGCCGTCGCCGTCATAGTCGCGCGGCACGGGTCTGAAACCGGATCCGCCAAAATAGGCGGTGGCCACGGCATAGCCGCTGGCCGACATCTGCACGCCCCACAACCCGGTACTTTCCTGGTACACGGCCGGGTCGGCCTTGCGGTCGCCGTCATAATCGCCGGGCGCCGGGCTGTAGCCGGGCCCGCCGAAGTTGACCGAAGCCACCCCGTAACCGCTGCCCGACAGTTGGACAAACCAATTCCCCGTGGCTTCCTGGTACACGGCCGGATCGGCCTTGCGATCCCAATCGTAATCGCCCGGCGCCACGGCATAGCCGGGTCCGCCCAGGGTCGCGGAAACAATTCCATAGTTGTTGCCGGACAGCATCGCCCCCCACGCCCCGTTATCGGAATCATCGATCACCAGGTCCGCCTTGCCGTCCCCATCCATGTCAACATCCGCATACAGCGTGGAATACAGGCGCGCCGGGATGATGTGGTCCTGGAGCCAGGCGCTCAACTGCATCAGGTTGTTGGTGTAGCGCGGGGGCGCCAGCTCCGCGGCCTGGTACCAGGCCGCGCGGGCGTAAAAGGCATTGCTGGAGAAGGAGGCGGTGCCCTGGCGGATCGGCTGGCTCCTGTCCGTGGGCACCGTGATCACGTGCAGATCCTTGACCAGGGCCACCTCGCCCGTGTACCAGGAGCGGATATCCGCCCAGACCGCGTTGGTGGTGTCGTCCTGGAACTGGCAGTGGGTCCCCACCGCCAGGCGCGGGGCCGCGTTGCTCATTTCAAGCTGCCTGAGGATGTAGCCGAGCGCCTTGGCCGGGGTGTGCGAGCAGTCTTGGACCAGCCTGGCCTTGGCCACCGCGTTGGAATAGCGGGGATCCCCCGGACCCAGGCCGGAGTTCTTGGCGGCCCAGACCTCGGGCGACAAGGTCACCTCGTGCACGAGCACGTCAAGGTTGGTCGCCTGGCCGAGCATGAAGGTGTTCGGGCGCGTGTCGCCGCTGAAGACCATCGCAAGGCCCTGCCACTCCAGCCGGAAGCTGATGGCGCCGTCCCGGTCGTGGATCGCCGGGAACGCCGTGATCCGCACCCCGTTGGTGTTGACGACCACGCCGCCGATCCGCTCGTAGGGAATCTCGCAGGGCACCAGGTCGTAGCCGTCCTGGCCGCTGGCCAACCCGGTGGAGAGGAAGCTGAAGCTGTCGCGGTGCCACTTCGTCAGCGTCTTCATCAGGGCGCAGAAATTGACCGTCCCCTCGTTGGTGCGGACCCCCTGGGGCGCGTTGGTGCCGGGCCCCGAGGGACCCCACACGTAGAGCGGCGTGTAGCGGTCCGTGGACGGGCCGAAGCAGTAGATGAACATCAGGTCGCTCATGTGGTCCGCGTGCAGGTGGGTCAGGAAAATCTTGTCCATACGCGAGTAGGCCACGCCGGCGGCCACGAATTTTTCGACCACGCCGGCCCCGCAGTCGAACACGAAGCTCTCGCCGTTGCCGCACTCGACGAACACGCTGTTGGCGGCCTGCGAAAGGCGCGGCAGGAACGAGGTGCCCATGAACGAGATCCGCATCTCGTTGGTCGCCGGCGGCACGCGCAGGTCCACCGCGGCGGCGGCCCCGGCCGGGCCGGCCTGCACGCCCCGGGCCGCCGCCCCGGGGGGCGGGTTCGTGTAGAGCGCCTCGGGGATGATGTGGGACTGCAGCCACGGGCTCAGCTGCATCAGGTTGTTGGTGTACTTCGGCAGCGCCTGCTCGGACTGGGGCCAGAAGGCCGACGAGGTATAGAACGCGTCGCCGGAGACGACCGCCGTCCGCCGGCGGATCGGCTGGGTCTTGTCCGCCGGCACGTTGAGCACCACGAGGTCCGTGGCCAGCTCGACCGGCCCGGCGTACCAGGAGCGGATATCCTTCATGACCGTGTTCGTGGTGTCGTCTTCGAACTGGCAGTGGGTCCCCACCGCCAGGCGCGGGGCCGCGCCCCGCAGGCCCAGCTGGTGGAGCAGGTAGCCGAAGGCCTTGACCGGCGTGTGCGAGCAGTCCTGGATCAGCTTGGCGATGCCCGCGGCCTGGACGAAAATGGCGTTGGTCGAGGGCGTCAGCCCCCCGTTCTTGGCGGCCCAGACCTGGGGCGAGAGGGTCACCTCGTGGATGAGCACGTCGAGATTGGTCGCCTGGTTGAGCAGGAAGGTGTTCGGACGCGAGTCGCCGGAAAACACCATCGAGATCCCCTGCCATTCCAGGCGGTAACTGATGGCGCCATTCCGGTCATGGACCGCCGGGAAGGTCGTGATCCGCACCCCGTTGGCGTTGTAGACCTCGTTGCCGACCAGCTCATACGGGCACTCGGTGGGGATCAGCTCATACCCGTCCAGGCCGTTGGTCAGGCCGGTCGAAAGGAAACTGAAGCTCTCGCGATGCCACTCGGTGATATCCCGCATGGTCTGGCAGAAAAGCGTGGTTCCATCCTCGGCGGTATCGCCCGAAGGACCCCAGACATAGAGCGGCGTCTTGCGGTCCGTGGACGGCCCGAAACAATAAATGAACATCAGGTCGCTCATGTGATCGGCATGCAGGTGCGTCAGGAAGATCTTGTCCATCTTCGAATACGCCACGCCCATCGCCACGTATTTTTGGATCACGCCGGCCCCGCAGTCGAACACGAAGCTCTCGCCGTTGCCGCATTCGACAAACACGCTGTTGGCGGCCTGGGACAGGCGCGGCAGGAACGAGGTGCCCATGAACGAGATCCGCATCTCGTTGGTGGCCAGGGGCTCCCCGGGAACAAAGGGGGCGCTGTCCCTGACGACAGACGCGCCGGACGCCAGGAGGGCGAAAGCAAGGAACGCGGTGCAAGCAGCGGATACCCGGGGAAGTTTCATGCTCGGATCCTTTCGTTTAGGCCATGGTTTAAATGCGGATCATGTTCAGAAATCCGGCGGCGCGGGCGTCGAGGTCCGCGCGGGTGAGCGCGGCCAGCCGGTCCAGACCAAAGTCCTCGACCGTGAACGAGGCCACCACGGTCCCCACGGCCATCGCCCGGCGCACCGCGGCCTCCGTCAGCCTGCCGGAGACGGCCAGGCTGCCCATGAAGCCGCCGGCGAACGAATCGCCCGCCCCGGTCGGATCCCGCACGTCTTCCACCGGGTAGGCCGGGACCAGGACCGCGCCGGATCTGGAAAACAGCATGCCGCCGTGCTCGCCTTTTTTGACGATGACGTAGCGCGGCCCCCACTCCAGCACCTGACGGGCCGCCTGGACAAGGTGCTCCTTGCCGGTCAGGAGGCGGGCCTCGGAATCGTTGACCAGGAGCAGGTCAAGACGGGAGATCAGCTTCATGAGATCGTCCCGCTCGGTCCGGATCCAGAGGTCCATGGTGTCGGCCGCCACGAAGCGGGGTTTGCGGATCTGGGACAGCACCCGGAGCTGGAGCGCCGGGGCGATGTTGGCCAGGAACAGGAACGGGCTCCGCCGGTAGGACTCCGGCAGTTCCGGCGAGAAATCGGCGAAGACGTTGAGGTCCGTGGAGAGCGTCCGCCGGTTGTTCATGTTCTGCTCGTAGACCCCGGACCAGCGGAAGGTCTGGCCCTCGACTTGGTGCAGGCCCTGGAGATCAATGCCCAGCTTCCGGAACCGGGCGAGGCCGGCTTCCGGGAAGTCCGTGCCGGCCACGGCGACCATCCCGGAGCGGGTGAAAAACGAGGCGGCGGCGCAGGCGTAGCTGACGGACCCGCCCGGCACGTCGCGGCGTTCCGCCGCCGGCGTGGCGATCGAGTCCAGCGCCAGCGACCCCACGACCACGAGGTTGACGGCAGGCGACGATTGCATGGCACGTCCTTTCACCGCCCGGGCAACGGCGGGGGGTTGATCCCCCGTGCCCGAGACACAAGTCGCGGGAAAATACCAGCAACCCCGCCGAAACGCAAGCGCGCGTACGCACGTGCGTTGCTTTTTACGCCAGGTTCCGGGGTGTTACCACGGCCTCGCCGGTCTTTGCCGGACGGCGTAAAAGGACAAGAGCCTACTTGCGCGGGATTTCGAGATAAGACGCCAGGCGAGTCACGATCTCGTTTTTCAATTGCGGCCCAAGCCTCCCCAGGTTTCTTTGGGCCAAAGTTTTGTGAAGCGTAAAAACCTTATTGACCCGGATAGTCGAGCTTTTCAAAAGGCCGGTAGCCGGGAATTCAGGATGGCTCATTTCCACAACCAGGTCGTAGTGAGACAGTCGCTTCGTATTGCTGGTAATCAGCAAGAAGACGGCGTCCTCTTTGACGCTGTTTTCGCTGTCCGGGGAGATGACGACCGCCGGGCGAACCTTGGTTGCGCTAAGGTCGGTGAAGGGATAAGACAGCAGCACGATATCCCATTTTCTGAAAGACGCGCTCATGGGCGATAGGCGTCCTCGGCTTCATCATCCAAGAAGCGGAAGGTTCCCGCAGCCGCGGTCGCTTCGAGCAAATCCGCGCCCGACATTTCCTCCTGTGCCGGCATGGGAACAACAGGCAGTTCAACCTTGAAGTAGAAGAACGAGGAACTGAATTCCTCCACAACCTGGTCCACATCTTTTGCCTTTCCCTCAACATAGATAGCGGGCGCTTCCTTAATCAGCATGTTCATTTGCCACCTGCCGCTTGAATCTGTTGAACGATAAACCGTCTCTGCAACACCAATTGATCGTTGCTGAGCAGTTCGATACAGTGCAACCCCGGCGCCGGGAACACAACATTATTGAATTCGAATACCGCCTCGACCACTTGGTTCGGATTAGCGAAAGAAACCTGTCCTTCCGCCCCGAAAAGAGCGTTCCCCGTTTGCTCGCTAACGCATCGGACTTCCGTCTTCGCCGTTCCATGTCCACCGGTGATCGTGACGAAAATACACAGCCGATTGTGACGACACGGAAACTGCCGAGCGGAGATATTGTTAAACACCCCGATCAGGCTTTTTTTATTGGTTCCCGCTTCGCTGATGACCTGATCGCAGATCATCAGCGCCACACCCAAAGGTGGAATTGGCTTCTTCATTGCTCATTCCTTGATCCGCGCTTGCTTTCTTGAGAGGAATGATCGCACGCGGATGGACTTCTTGCAAGCCTTGTTTTTCAGCCTGTATTGCAACCCTGCACCGGTGGGGCACCCCCGTCTTTGGTTGCGACCACATGCCACCTTAGGGAATCCCCCCACAGGAATTTCTTTGCTTCCGGGGACAGAACGATGTAGATTTACGTCGATCCACGCGGCGTGCTGTGAAGCCAGCTAAATCCCTTTCTCACGCCGTCTACGGCGTCGCCCCCGGTCGAGTTCGAAGTCAATTCCGGCGGTGGCGATTCCCAGACTGAAATCGCGGGGTCGCACGCGGTGGTAAAGGCATGGCATCGCGCATGAAACAACGCACTAAACTCGCAATTGGAACAGGGGTGCTGGTTCTAGCTTTGATAATTGTTATGGGTGGGTCCTGGATATTCGATGTGTTCCAATATTCATTGAAAGGCGAAAAGAATATCGTTGTGTTTGCAAATGATGATTGGACAGTTTGGGCGAAGTTTTGGCCAGATTGGAGAATGCGGCGCCACTGCGGGGGCCCATATTTCAACTGTCGACTTTACCTAATGCCCTATCATGCGAATACACGAATACGAATTCCCGGTTTCATTGATTATCGCTCATTGAGGGCCAACCATAAGTCCGGCCTAGATTGGGTGTTTCCGGACCGTACGATAGCATACCACGAGTCCGGTCCTTTTAACGATGGAGCGATAAAGCTCTGGCACATACATCCCGACGGTAGAACTAATAGTTGGATGATAGCCATGCCGGAGGATATGCGCTCATACCCCTATGACCGACCAGAAATTGTCGCAGCATCGGATAGCGGAGTCGTCCTTTCTACCGATTATTGCAACGACCCGAGCAAGCAAGCGAATCGTTTTTTGCTGGTTATTCCCTGGGATGGATCGGGGGTTGCTTCCAATTGGACAACAACCGCAGTTGTTGATGGCAGAACAAATAAGGTGATCCATTGCTCAAACATAACCGAGCGGCTTTCAATACCTTATGTTGGGATGTCACGCTATCCTCTGGTTTACTGGCAAGGCGACTTGATAACAACGATGTGGAGTTCAAATCACGTTTTTGTGTATAACGTGGTTACCAAGGAGCAGAATGTTATTCCATGCCCCACGAAATTGATGAGTTCCATATGCATGCTGGATTCTAAAACAATCCTTGTCAAAGATTCGCTTGTGATGGGGGGCGGAGGTGATTGTTTTATCATCAATATTCCCGAAAATAGCGTTCGGCCAGCCGATATGGCTATCGACGGGACCAATCCTTGTATCATAAAGAAAATACCTTCGTGGCAAGAAATATTCGTGCAACGCGGAAATATAGCGAACCCGTAAGCGGCACCCCGCCTGCCAGCGCTTGGAGCGCCCGCCTGTAATCCGTCAGCCGACGGATAGCCGCTGCGGGCAGGCAGCGACTGCGGGCAGGTCAGCGGCCGCGAACAAACGCCCCAACAGAGCCCCCTTCGCTTAAGAGCTACGGCGGGCCACGGTGGGCGGCTACAGATTTTGACCTTCCCCCTCGTAAGACTGAGGCATTACACTTGCATCATCAAAGCAAATTGGGCTTCGCGGCGCGCGGGCGAGCTGACTTATTGCTTGTCATACCATTTGTCCTCTGGCATTTTTCGCGCTGACAAATCGCCGTCAAGGGATTCAAGAAAAAAGAGGAGTCTCCCATGTGGCTGACCAATTCGAGCTGTAAATCGACCGTGTCAAGGCGTGCGCAGGCTGGAAGTTCATTGGCCCTGGCCGCGGTCCTGATCCTGGCCTGTGCCGGCGGAAACGCCTCCGCCCGCACCAAGGTGGTTCTCCTGGGGACTTCCGGTGGTCCGACCTGGTGGCCGGGAACACCGCGGATGGGCACGGCCTCGGCGCTGGTTGTCCGGGAAAACACCAGCAACGCAACCGATCATATTTACCTGGTGGACCTTGGTCCGGGCGCGTGTCAGCGCTTGGGCGAGGCCTTTAATTCGGGATCCTATGCCAATGTGGATGGCAACGATGTCCAGGTGGGGTATTCCTCTTTCCTGAAAAACGTCAAGGCGCTTTTTTTCACGCACTTGCACATGGATCACACCGCTGACTACCCCACGCTCCTCTTGTGCGGGCAGAGCACAGGCTTAATCGCTTACCCGGAGAGCCAGGCCGCCAAGCGTCTGCAGGTTTACGGTCCGGGCTCGCGCGGCCAGCTTGAGGATGTTTATCCTCCCGGAAGGACCAACGCGGCCGCGATCATGAACCCCACCAACCCCACGCCGGGCACCGCGGACCTGACGCGTTACCTCTGGCAGGCCTATTCCCAGAGCATCAACAATTTCACCCGTGACAGCGGCTGGGGCGATTTTTCGATGCTGGTTAATCTGAATGAAATTCCGTTCCCGCCGCTGCCCCGTGCGGACTATCCGATCGATCCCTCAACGGGCCAGTCCATCAACACGGCGCCGTGGCCGAACAGGGACCCTTTTCTTGTGTACCAGGATGCGCGGGTCCGGGTTACGGCGACACTCGTCAACCACGGCCCAGTCTATCCCAATTTTGCCTATCGTTTTGAGACCGCCGACGGCTCGGTCGTCTTTTCGGGCGATGTGGGCTATCCCTGCACCAACCTGATCCGGCTGGCCCGGGGCGCCGATGTGCTGGTGCACGAAGTGATTGACCCGGCCTTTATCGACCAACTGTTCCCGCCGCCGCTCTCCGATTCGGCCGCGGCAATGAAATACCATCTCGAGACGGCGCACACCTCGATCTTCGATGTCGGCAAGCACGCCACGACGGCGGGGGTCAGCACCCTGGTCCTGAACCACATTGTACCCGCGAACACTCCGGTGGAACGCCTGCAGCTGGCCCAGCAGGGGTATCCCGGCCGCCTGATTGTTGGCAGCGACCTGATGGAAATAGACCTTGAAGCGCCCGCGGAAAGCTTCGTCCCCGTGGCCGCCGATTTCGATGGTGACCGCAAGGCGGACCCGGCGCTCGTCAGGTCCGGCAGCTGGCTCGTCTGGCTATCCGGCGCGGGCTATGCGCGCAGCGAGCCGCAGGCTTTCACCGACGCCAATTGGATCCCGCTGGCGGGAGATTTTGACGGCGACGGGAAAGCCGATCCTGCCGGCATCGATGAGAGCGGCAACTGGTTCATACGCTATTCATCTTTGGCTTACCTGATGGGAGGGCCCTATGCGCGCGGCTCAAGCGCCTGCACGCCCGTTGCCGGCGACGTCGATGGCGACGCCTACGCGGACACCGGCGGGCTGAGCGGCTCGGGGAATTGGTATTTCTGGATGTCGACCGCCGCTTACCTCCGTAACGGCCCATTTCCGTTCGGCGGGGCCGGCAACAGGCCGCATGCGGCCGACTTTGACGGCGACGGAAAAGCCGACCCGGCCGTAGACGACGGCGCCGGCAACTGGCAGGCCTGGCTTTCAACGACCGGCTATCCTGGCGTTGGGCCTTATCCGTTCGGCCTGAGCGGACTGGCAACGGTGGCCGGCGATTTTGACGGGGATTCATTGGCCGACACGGCGGGGACCAACGGCGCCGGCGCATGGTATTTCTGGCTTTCCAGCGCGGGGTACAGCCTGGTGGGGCCGGTTACGCTTTCCATGCCATGAAGGCATGTTGGTTGCATGCCGGGGGCCAGATCTGAACAAAGGGTTTCCGCCTGCGGCCGCAACAAGCGAAGGTTTTCCAACTCGCGCGAGGTCATCCCGCACCGCTTCCGCGCCAGCCAACTGTCCGAAACCGCCGCGTTCATGGTCACAGCCGGCGATGCCGGAGCACAGGGATCCGGCGCCGGGTGCGGGCGAGGTCGGCTGGATCCAGCGTGACCTGGAGGACGCACTCCTCGTCGCCGGCCTGGGCCAGCACCTCGCCCCAGGGGCCGATGACCAGGCTGTGCCCGTGGCTGGCAATCTTCGTGCGCGGGTTCACCCCGCATTGGTTCGGCGCGACCACGAACGCCTGGTTCTCGATCGCCCGGGCACGCAAGAGCGTTTCCCAGTGCGCCTGGCCGGTTTTCTGGGTGAAGTTGGAGGGGACCAGGAAGAGGTGGGCGCCCAGGTCCGCGTAGCGGCGAAACAACTCGGGAAAGCGCAGATCGTAGCAGATGGCCAGGCCACAGCGCCAGCCCTCCACTTCCGCGAGCGTCGGGGTGTCCCCTGCCCGGTACAGGTCGTGTTCCCGGATCACCTTCCCGTCATCCAGGTAGGCCTCGAACAAGTGGATTTTCCGGTAGGCGGCGGCGATCGCACCGGCGCGGTCAATGAGGACGCTGGTGTTGAACACGTCCTTCCCCGCCTTCTCCAGCACGCTCCCCGCCAGCACCCATTCGCGGCGCCGGGCCGCCAGGGCGGCCAGCCGCCGGAGGACCGGCCCGGGCAGTGTTTCGGCCTGCGCGCGGTAATCGGCGTCATGGCCGCGGACGGCGAAGACTTCCGGGAGCGCCAGGAGGTCGCCGGCCGGCACTTTCGCCAGGCGCCGTTCGAGGCGGGCCAGGTTCCCGGACGCATCGCTGCCGGCGCTGTTCTGGACCACGGTCACGGCCAGCGGCCGACCGGGCCAAGGCTCCTCAGCGGCACTCATCCGGGTCTGCCGTGGTCGCATGGTGATAAGCCCGGCGCCTTCCGGACGGGAGGAGGCCGGGGACAGGCCGGCCCCGCGGGTTTCTCCGGTCATCGGGCGGCTTCCCGCCGGGACAACTGGGGCGAAAACAGGGCAGGCCACCCCGCTCCTCCTGGCCCCAGCCATCGGCCCGGCGGGACTCCCTGGAGACGGGGCGGCCTGCGTCAAGGGTGAAAAACGCCGGTTATTTCGACTTCAGGATGGCCACCTTGGCATCCTTGGCCACGCGGAAGCGCAGCACGCGCTTGGCCGGGATCTGGATGGCTTCGCCGGTCGCCGGATTGCGTCCCATGCGGGCCTTGCGGTCGCGCACCACCAGCTTGCCCAAGCCGGGGATCTTGAACCCGTTGACGGCTTCCTTGTAGGCCATGGCCACCAGGGCTTCGATCACGGCCTTGGCCTGCTTTTTGCTGATTTCGGCGCTTTCGGCGATCCCGGCGATGATCTGGCTCTTCGTTTTGCGTTTCGCGGCCATGTGACTCCACTCCTTGTTAAGGGTTGACCCGCCTGCGAAGACATACCCCTGTCCCCGCTCCTGGAACCAGTAATTAACACCTTTCTCAGGAAAAACACAACAATTTTCTCAAAAAAAATGCGTATCCGGTTTGCAGGGGGGGACTACGGGCCGGATGAAATCTTGACCACCCGGCCGGAGGCGGCGGAGTCCTCCATGGCCTGGGCCACCTTCAGCGAATAGCAGGCTTCGCGCAGAGTGCAGGACGAGGGGCGGCCTTCTTGAAGACAACGGAAGAACTCAGCCAACGAGTCCTCGAAAAAGGCCGGATAGGGCTTGGCGGCCGCCGGGATCCGCTCCGTGACCGGGGCGGCGCCGTCCCGGCCTTCGCGCGTCAAGGTCAGGAAGTCATCCCGGCCGGCGTCCAGCAGAACTTGCCCCCGGCTGCCGACGACGGCCACGGACAGCGTCCGGGCCGCGCAGACCGAGTCGGCGATGACCGCAGTGGCGCCGTTCTGCAGCCGGCCCATCCCCCAGACCAGCTCCGGCGAGCCCGGGCAGGTGGTCTGGGTCTGGGCGTAGACCGACTCGAACTCGCCGGCCAGCCAGGCGACGAAATCCAACCCGTGGCAGGCGTGGTGCACAATCCATCCACCCGACTCGGCGCGGTCGGTGATGGCCCAGTGCCGGGCGCCGCTCTCGAAAAGCCCGAAACCGCGGAAGCGGGTCATGTTGACGCTCAGCAGGCGTCCCAGGGCGCCCTCGCGGTAGAGCCGGCGGATTTCCTGGAATGGCGCGAGAAAGCGCAGCATGTAGTTCACGTGGTTCAGAACGCCGGCGGCTTCCACGGCCCGGACCATGGCGGCGGCATCGTCGAGGTTGGTGGCGATCGGTTTTTCGCAGAAGATCGGCCGGCGGCGGGCGGCGGCGGCTTCCACGTGCGCGCGGTGGGCGCTGTTGCCCGAGAGCACCATGATAAAATCGAGGTCCCAGGAACACAGCTCGGCGGCGTCGTGGGTCAGGCGGGTGATCCCGAACTCGGAGCGGGCCAGGTCCAGCTTGGCTCGGCTGCGGTTGCAGACCGCCGTGATCTCGGCGAACGGAAACTTGTCCCGGATGATCCGGGCCATGCTCTGCCCGACCTTGCCGAACCCGATGATGCCGCCTCGCAACATGGCTGGAGCGATTTATACCCCAACCCGCGCGGGGATTCCATGAAATAATGACGGCCGCCGCAATGGGTCAGAAGCTGTGAAAAAATCGCCGGCCGGCGATGGCGCTGCAAGCGCCACAGGCACGCTTGCCACGCCCACGGCGTGGCCGGCCCTCCTTTTCCGTGGAACACCAATGTCTGTGCAAGCTTTGGGAGGGTCCGCATTCCTGCGGACCATAACTGACCGGTTCCGTCTCCAAGACCGTTAAAAAACGGAATTGCCCTTGACCCCTTTGCGCCCGGCGGCCTATAGTCCTTCTCCGTCGTTCCGTCACCCGTGGCGTTTCATCTTATCCGCGAGGCGCGCAATGAAAAACTCCTCTCGCCGTTCGATCCTGCTTGCCGCCGCCCTGGGCGTCCTGGCCGCGGCCGCCCCGGCGGCCGAGGCGCCGGCCCCGGCTTACCGCAATCC
>CAZVVD010000010.1:0-9667 GCA_964630555.1 uncultured Verrucomicrobiota bacterium
CAACGGCCGCATCGAGCCGTTCGGCTCGCTCAGCCGCCTCAAGCAGCTCGTCAACGGCAAGACCCGCGAGGACCACCGCACCCTGATGACCACCCTGATCCAGCTGTTCGCGGCCTACCGCGAAACCCTGGAGAAGCGCGCCATGGGCTTCCGCATGAGCGCCTGGGACAACAAGCTGCTCAAGTACGGCCGGCGCTTCGAGGAGGAGATGATGGACCTGGGGGTCAACATCCCCCTGGAGCAGGCCCTGGATTTGGGCTGGCGCATGCTGGCGGACTGCTTCGAGCCCGCCGAAACCGGGGTGCCGAGCCGGCTGGTCGAGACGTTCTGGCCCGGGGCCCGCCGTCCCGCCGGCTAGGCCGGCGCCGCGGCCGAGACAACCCCAACGCGGAGGAGGACCTGCGCGGCGATGGGCAAGCTGAAGCATACCAAGCACGAGCTGAAGCTCCAGCGGGACGCGCTCCAGCGTTACCAGCGCTACCTGCCGACGCTCCTGCTCAAGAAGCGCCAACTGCAGACCGAGGTCCGGCGCCTGGAGGCCGAGATCGCGGAGAACAAGGCCGCCGAGCTGCGCATCCACCGGGACCTGGCTCCCTGGATCCGGCTGTTCGCCGAGCCGCTGGACTTCGGCCGCTGGCTGGGCGTCGCCCGCGTGGAGCGCGCGGACGGCAACGTCGCCGGGATCAGCGTGCCCGTGCTGCGGGACGTCGTCTTCCGCCGGGCGACGCCGGACCTGCACACCACCCCGGCCTGGCTGGACGACGGCCTGCGGACGCTGGAGGAGCTGACGCGCCTGCACCTGGCGCGGCGGCTCCTGCAGGAAGCCTGGCAGCTGCTGAGCGACGAGCTGCGCACCACCAGCCAGCGGGTCAACCTGTTCGAGAAGGTCAAGATGCCCGAATGCGCCGACAACATCCGCGTCATCCGTATTTTCCTGGGAGACCTGGACACCGCCGGCGTGGCCCGCGCCAAGATCGCCAAGGCCAAGGCCGGCTGAGGACAGAGGCGGACGAGGATTTGGCATGATCGCCAAGATGTTGAAACTCACGCTGCTTTGCCAGGTTGCCGACCGGGACCACACCCTGGAGCGGCTGCGCGACCTGGGCGTGGTGCACGTCGCCCACGTGCGCCGCCCCGGCGGCGACGACCTGGCCCAGGCCCGCGCCCGGCTCGACCGGCTGCGGCACGTGCTGGAGATCCTGCCGCCGCCCGACGGCCGGCGCACCGCGGACCGGACCCCGCGGGAAGTGGCGGCCGAGGCCTGGCAGCTCGGCCTGCAACGCAAGGAACAGCAGGCCCGGATCGAGGCCCTGCGGCTCGAAAAACAAAGAATCGAACCGTTCGGCGCGTTCGAGCCGGACGCCATCCGCCGCCTGGCGGCCAAGGGCGTGAGCGTTCGCCTGTACCACGCCGGCGCGCGCCAGCGGCTGGACATCCCGGCCGGCGTCGCGGTGCGGGAGGTGGGGCGTTCCGGGAAGGACGTCTACCTGGCGGCCTTCGGCCGCGGGCCCTTTGAGCTCAACGCCCGGGAAGTCAAGCCGCCGGACCTGTCGCCCGCCGCCTTGGAGCGGCGCCTGGAGGAGGAGCGCGCCGGCCTGCGGGGGACCGACGAAGCCCTGGCCGGCTGCGCCCGGCATCGCGCCGCCATCGAAGCCCTGGCGCACAGCGCGGAGGACCACGTCGGCTTCCTGGAGACCCGCGCGGGCATGGGGGCCTCCCATGCCCTCGCCTACCTGCAGGGTTTCATCCCGGCGGACGCCGAGCCGGCCCTGCGCCAGGCCGCCGGCCGGCACGGCTGGGGCCTGCTGCTGGCGGAGCCGGCGGCGGACGAGCCGGCGCCGACCCTGGTGCGGCGCCCGCGCTGGGTGAAGCCGATCCAGGCGGTCTTCGATTTCATCGGGGTGGTGCCCGGCTACCGGGAGGCGGACATCAGCGCGGTGTTCCTCTTGTTCTTCAGCCTGTTTTTCGCCATGCTGGTGGGCGACGCCGGCTACGGCGCCATCCTCCTGGCCCTGACCGTCTGGGCGCGGCGCCGCTATCCCGCCCTGCCGCGGCACGCCCTGGCCCTGCTGGCGCTCACCGGGTCGGCCACCCTGGTCTGGGGCGTGCTGACGGGAACCTATTTCGGGATCGCCCGCCTGCCGGCGCCGCTGGAGCGGCTGAAGGTCGGCTGGCTGACCGATCCGAACGCGTCCCAGGACAACCTCATGGGCCTCTGCTTCCTGATCGGCGCCGTGCACCTGACCATCGCCCACGCCTGGAATGCCTGGCAGAACCGGCGTTCCTGGCGCCTGCTGGCGCAATTGGGCTGGATCTGCACGACCTGGGCGCTGTTCTTCGCCGCCCGGACGATGGTCCTGGGCCATCCGTTTCCCCAGGTCATGCTGGCGGTCCTGGCGGTCGGCGTGGCGCTGGTGGTCCTGTTCATGACGCCGGTCAAGCGCTTGAAGACTGACTGGTTCCAGCACGTGGTCCTGCCGCTCAACCTGGTCGGCAATTTTGTGGACCTGGTCTCGTATATCCGCCTG
This sequence comes from uncultured Verrucomicrobiota bacterium, assembly GCA_964630555.1. GTDB lineage: Bacteria > Verrucomicrobiota > Kiritimatiellia > JAAZAB01 > JAAZAB01 > JAHIJO01. The sequence goes on from CAZVVD010000010.1 coordinate 2,529, forward strand.
TTCGCGGTGGGCACGGCCACCCTGGCCGTGGCCCAGGCGTTCAACGAGATGGCCCTTGGCGCGGGCGGAAACTCCTGGCTGCGGCTGCCGGGAACCGTGCTGATCCTGCTGGTCGGCCATACGCTCAACATCGCCCTGGCGGCCATGGGGGTCATCGTGCATGGCGTCCGCCTCAACCTTCTCGAGTTTTCTTCGCACCTGGGGATGCAGTGGGGCGGGACGGCGTATCGTCCGTTTGCCCGGGCGGCCGCTCCGGCCCCGGGAAAACCGGCCGCCGGCTGAAGCGGGGAAGAAACGGTTAAGGCGGGCTTGCGCCCGCAATCCAGGGAGGGCGCGCATGTTGCGCGCCGATTGCGGTCCCGCAGGCGGGGCCCTCCCAAAACATACACGCAAAAGCGTGTATGTTCACGGGAAAGGGTTGAAGGACAACGACGGCATCAAGGCGCGGGCGCCGGGCCCGCTTTAAAAAGGAGTCCGGATATGGACCAGGGAATCATGGCGGGGTTGTGTCAGTTCGGGGCGGCCGCAGCGCTGGGCTTGTCGGCCGCGGGATCGTCGCTGGGCACGGGCACGGCGGGCATGGCGGCCATCGGCGCCTGGAAGAAGTGTTACGCCCAGAACAAGGCCGCGCCGTTCATCCTGATCACCTTCATCGGCGCGCCGATGTCCCAGACCATCTACGGCTTCATCCTGATGAACAAAATGCTGGGCCTGGCGGCGGCGGGCGCGGCCGCCGGCTGGGGCCTGATGCTGGGCGCCGGGCTGCTGGGGGGGCTGGGCATCGGGGCCTCGGCCTGGTTCCAGGGCAAGGCCGGCGCCGCCGGGGCCGACGCCCTGGCCGACACCGGCCAGGGGTTCGGCAACTACCTCATGACCATCGGGGTCGTCGAAACCGTCGCCCTGCTGGTCATGGTCTTCACCCTGATCAAGCTGTGACCGCCGGCGCCCGCCGGGCAACAATCCGCTTGTTCAGCTCGACGGCCGCGAAGACGGCCAGGCCGAGGCCGGCGATGGCCAGCCAGGCCGGCCCGTCGATCGGCGCGCTGTGGAACAGGCGCTGCATGAACGGCGCGTAGGTGAACAGCAGCTGCGCGGCCCCCATGAGGGCGATCCCGGCCGGGACCCACGGGTTCGAGAAGGCGCGCAGCGCGAAGGCCGGCCGGACCAGGGACCGGCAGTTCAGCAGGTAGCAGGCTTCCGCCGCCACGATCGCGTTGACCACGGCGGTGCGGGCCTGATCCAGCCCCGCGCCCCGGCCCTGCTCCCAGAGAAAGAGCGCGAAGCCGCCGGCCACCATCAGGGCCGAGACCAGGGCGATGCGCAGGATCAGGCCCGGCGTCAGGATCGGCCGGGCCGGGGCGCGCGGCGGCCGCGCCATGAGGGCGCGCTCCTTGGGCTCGAACACCAGGGAAAGGCCCAGCAGCAGGGCCGTGGTCATGTTGATCCACAGCAGCTGCACCGGCAGCACCGGCAGGGACAGGCCCAGCAGGATCGCGCCCAGGATCAGCAGCCCTTCGCCGCCGTTGGTCGGCAGGGTCCAGGCGATGAACTTGGTCAGGTTGTCGAACACGTTCCGGCCTTCCTCGACCGCGGCCTCGATCGAGGCGAAGTTGTCGTCGGCCAGGATCATGTCGGCCGCGCCCTTGGCCACGTCCGTGCCGGTGATGCCCATGGCGATGCCGATGTCGGCCTGCTTGAGCGCCGGGGCGTCGTTGACGCCGTCGCCGGTCATGGCCACGATCCGGCCGCGGCCCTGCAGGGCGCGCACCAGGCGCAGCTTCTGTTCCGGGGCCACGCGCGCAAACACCGCTGACCGCGCGGCGGTCTCCGCCAGCTCGGCGTCGGAGAGCTGCTCCAGCTCTACCCCGGTGACGGCCGCGGGCGCGCCGGGCCCCTCCCCGGCACCGCCCAGGCCGACCTGGCGGCCGACGGCGACGGCCGTGTCCTTGTGGTCCCCGGTGATCATCTTGACCTCGATCCCGGCGCTTTGGCACTGGGCCACGGCGCGGATGGCTTCCGCCCGCGGCGGATCGATCATGCCCTGCAAGCCCAGCAGGGTGAACCCGCCCTCGGCATCCCCCGGCGCCAGGACCGCGTGGTCGGCCGCCACCCGGCGGCGCGCGAAGGCCAGCACCCGCAGTCCCTGGGCCATCATGGCGTCGGCCGCGCCGCCGGCCGCCCCGGCGTCCAGCGGAAGCTCCCGGCCGGCGCCGTCGAGCACCCGGTCGCAGCTGGCCAGCAGGCGCTCCAGGGAGCCTTTTTTGTAGATCGTGCCGGCGCCGGCGCCGCGGTGTAGGGTGGCCATGAACATGCGCTCGGACTCGAAGGGGATCACGTCCGCGCGCGGCAGGCGCCCGGCCGCTTCGCGGGGGTCCAGCCCGGCCTTGCCGGCGGCGACGACCAGGGCGGCCTCGGTGGGGTCGCCCTCCACCTGCCACCGCCCGGCCCGGCGCGCCAGCTGGGTATCGTTGCAGAGCAGGCCGGCGAGCAGGCACTCGCCCAGGGCCGGAAAACCTGCGGCGTCGGCCCGGGCGCCGTCCGCCGTGATCTCGCCGGCGGCCTCGTAGCCGGCGCCGGAAACCGCGAACATCCGGCCGCCGGCCCAGACGCGGCTGACGGTCATCTGGTTCTGGGTGAGGGTGCCGGTCTTGTCCGTGCAGATGACGCTGGTGCTGCCAAGCGTTTCCACGGCCGGCATTTTGCGGATGATGGCCTGCCGCCGGGCCATGCGGGCCACGCCGATGGCCAGGGTGACGGTGACGGCCGCGGGCAGGCCCTCGGGGATCGCGCCGACCGCCAGGGCCACCGCCGCCATGAACATCGCCGCCGCCGACTCGCCGCGCAGCATGCCGGCGGCGAAGGCCAGCGCCGCCAGCCCGAGAATCACGGCCAGCAGCAGACGGCTGAAGGCGGCGATCTGGCGGGTGAGCGGCGTGGACACCTCCGCGGCCCCGGCCATCAGCCCGGCGATGCGCCCCATTTCGGTGCGGTCGCCGGTGGCCACCGCCAGGCCGGCGCCGCGGCCGTAGGTGACCAGGGTGCCGGCATAGGCGGAGTTACGGCGGTCGCCCAGGCCGGCGTCGGCCGCGGGCGGGTCGACGCTCTTTTGCGCCGGCGCCGACTCGCCGGTGAGGGAGGCCTCCTCGACCTGGAGGCTGCGGACCTCGTGCAGCCGGAGGTCGGCGGGGACGCTGTCGCCGGATTGCAGCAGCACGACGTCGCCCGGCACGAGCTCTTCGGACGGCACCCGCTGCCTGCGCCCGTCGCGCAGCACGGTGGCCTCGGTGCGCACCATCCCGGCGAGCGCCTCGATGGCCCGCTCGGCCTTGGCCTCCTGGAGGAAGCCGACCACGGCGTTGACGATGACCACGGCGAAAATCACCGCGGCATCCACCCATTCGCCCAGGATGGCGGAGACGGCGACGGCGGCGAGCAGGATATAGACCAGGGCCTGGTGGAACTGCAGCAGGAACTTCAGCCAGGCCGGCGTGCCGCGCCGGGGGTCATCCGGTTCAACCCGTAGCGCGCCCGGCGATCGCGGACCTCGCTCTCGGAGAGCCCCCGGCGGACGTCAACCTCCAGCCGCCGGACGGCCTCCTCGGCCGGCAGCAGGTGCCACTGGGTTTCAGACGACGCCATGGAATTCAGCTTGCCCCCCTTCCCCCGGGCGACGGCCAGCCGGCCCTGTGCCCATGCGGTTGTAATCGGGGCGGACCGCGCAGGCAAGACGAAAAGGATACAGCGGGAAACGACGCCTCCCGGCGCGCCGGCCTCAGTCCGCGGCCAGGGCGGGCGGGGCGCTGGCGGCCGAGGCCCGGTATTCCGCCCGCAGGTCCGCGAAGAGCTGCCGGACGGTGATGATCTTCGTGGCGCGCCAGGCGTTGGCGCCGGCAAACGCAAACCCGTTCTTGAGTTCCCCGCGGCTGGCGTTGACCAGCGCGTGGGCGATGCAGTACTGGCTGTTCTTCATGTCGCAGGTGAGGATGCACTGGTAGCTGCACGTGTAGGGGATCTTCCGGCCCAGGAGGACCTCGTCGAGGAACTGGTTCCGGATCGCCCGCCCCGGCATGCCCACCGGGCTCTTGATGATCACCAGGTCGCTTTCCCCGGCGTCCAGGTAAGCCTGCTTGAAGGCGGCGGCGGCATCGCATTCCACCGTGGTCACGAACCGGGTCGCCAGCTGCACGCCGGCGGCGCCGAGGTCCAGAAAGCGGCGGATATCCGCGCCGGTGTAAATGCCGCCGGCGGCGATGACGGGAATGCGCCGCCGGCCGGCCTGCTCCAGGCCGCGCGCCACCTCAAGCACTTCGCCCAGCAGCCGTTCCAGGGCGTAGGCCGGATCGGTGATCTGTTCCAATTTGAAGCCGATATGCCCGCCGGCCAGGGGGCCTTCCACCACGAAGGCGTCGGGCAGGCAATGGAACCGCTCCTTCCAGCGCCGGGCGATGATCGCGGCGGCCCGGCCCGACGACACAATGGGCACGAGCTTGGTCCGTGAGCCCTCGGGCCGGACGGCCGGCAGATTCAGGGGCAGGCCGGCGCCGGAGAAAACGAAATCCACCTTTTCTTCCACGGCCACCCGGGCCAGCTGCTCGCAGTTGGTCAGGGCCGCCATGATGTTCACGCCGATCAGGCCGGGCGTGCCGGCGCGCGCCTTGCGGATTTCCGAGCGCAGGGCGCGCAGGTTGGACTCCCAGAAATTGGTCTCCATGTCCGGCTCGTTCAGGGCGATGCCGGGGGTGGCGATCACCCCGACGCCGCCCTCGTTGGCCACGCTCGCCGCCAGGCCCGCCAGCGAAATGGCCACCCCCATGCCCCCCTGGATGACGGGCGTGGGCACCGTGATGTCTCCGATCACCAGCGGCGGCCAATCATGTGGATGATTCATAGGTTTAGCCCCAAGCAGGTTGATGATACATGAATATTGCACGATCATCGTGCAATATTCACTTTCGCTTAAGCGGGCATTGCCCGCTGGCGAAAGACGTGAAGTTTTGCAGATAACCCATCTGGTTATCTGCAAAACTAACGTGGTTAACCCCGTTTGCGCCCATTTCCATGGGCGCATCACGGCCCTTCGGGTGGATTGTGCACGCTGGCGTGCAAAATCCAGGTGATACGACACCTTGGCCAGACTTTACATGCGGAGTTTGGGCCGCGCTATGCGCGGCACATGTGGCGCCACTCGCAGCGTGGCGCCTACTGTTTTGAATCCTGCGTAACATGGTGATGATAACTGTTATGGCGGTCGGCATTCGGCGGCCGGCGGACCGTTGGACCGCCGAAATGGCGGGGAGTAGGCCCGGCCCGGCGGTACGCCGGCCGGGTTGGGACGCGCGGCGGGGGCGCGGCCTTGTAGTTGAACCCTTCCAGGTAACGCCGCTCGATCCGGGCGCCGAGGACGCGCTCGATCCCCCGGACCACGCCCTCGTCTTCCGCGGTGACCAGCGTGAAGGCGTCGCCGGTCTTCGCGGCCCGCCCGGTGCGGCCAATCCGGTGGGTGTAGTCGTCCACGGTGTGCGGCATGTCGAAGTTGATGACGTGCGAGATAGCGGCAACGTCGATCCCGCGCGCGGCCAGGTCGGTGGCCACCAGGATCCGGAAACGCCCGGTTCGGAAGCCTTCCAGGGCCCGCGCCCGCTGGTTCTGGGACAGGTTCCCCTGCAGGCCGGCGGCGCTGTGCCCGGCTTGGACCAGGCGCAGGGCCAGGCTCTTGGTGCGGTGCTTGGTCCGGGTGAAGACGAGCACGGACTCCCGATCGGTGCGCTCAAGGATCGTCAGCAGCAGCGGCGTCTTGAGATGCGGGGGCACCGGGTAGAGGGCATGCGACACCGAGGCCGCCGGACGGGAGGGCGCGATCTGCACGGTCACCGGGTCGCGCAGGATGCCCCGGGCCAGCTCGCGGACTTCAGCGGGCATCGTGGCCGAGAACAGCAGGGTCTGGCGCCGGGACGGGAGTCGCGCCAGGATCCGGCGGATATCCGGGAGAAAGCCCATGTCGAACATGCGGTCGGCTTCGTCCAGCACCAGGCATTCGACCTGGTCGAGCCGGACGATCCCCTGCCCTATATGTGGTCCAGCAGGCGGCCGGGGCAGGCGATGACGATGTCGGCGCCGCGCCGAAGGCCGGCCACCTGGGGCTGCATGCCGACCCCGCCATAGATGGTGATGGCCTGCAGGTTCGTGCGCGCGCCGAGCTGGGTCAGGGCCTTGAAGGTCTGTTCAGCCAGTTCGCGGGTGGGACAAATCACCAGGGCGCGGAGCCGCCGCCGCGGCCCGGCCAGCAACCTCTGCAGGAGGGGCAGGGCGAAGGCGGCGGTCTTGCCGGTGCCGGTCTGGGCCAGGCCCATGACATCCCGCCCTTCCAAAATGGCCGGGATGGTCTGGCCCTGGATGGGCGTGGGCGCGGCGTAGCCGAGCGCACGGATGTTTTCCAGCAGGCTCGGATGGAGACCCAATAAGTCAAAACTCATGCGGCAAGCTCCTTAACGCACCGGTTGGCGCGCTAAGGCAAACAGGCCGCCGCTTGCAGTCCACGCCACGGTTGACATGTTTCGCTTGGTCGGTTTCTGGCCGGGCCGCCTGGCCCCGCCCCGCCGTCCGAGGCGCACATCAACCGGAAAAAGCAACGCGGTGGAGTCTAAGGGCAACTCGCGCGGGCGTCAAGCGAATAAAAAACGGCAGTGGATAAAAAATAGATTTTGACTTGTCAGCGAACCGCACGGGAGTATGTTGGCATCGTCCTGCCAGGAAGGTTCCCGTGGTCGAACGCGTTTCCGGAAACCATGGCGGCCGGGCGGCAGGCGGGGAGACAGGCATGACGCGCCTTCAACATTCGGACCGGCTGGGCCTGGTGCGCCCGGCGCTTGACGCCCACACCCTGGGGATTTTTTCGTTCGCCCAGCTGCTGGCCGACTGCGGCTACACCTGCGTCGTGGCCGGCCGGCAGGTCTGCGAGGCCTGCGCGCAGCCCGAGCGGCCGGAGCACGCCGCCCGCCTGCGCGCCTGGATCCGCGACCACCGCCTGACGGCGGTGGGATTCAGCTACCGCCTCGACCCGCAGGACGGCGCCGAGCTGTTCGAGCGCTTTTACCGCCAGCTGGCCGGGATGCGCCTGGTGCGCGCGCGGGGGGGGCCGC
>CAZVVD010000010.1:9767-20441 GCA_964630555.1 uncultured Verrucomicrobiota bacterium
CGCTTTTACCGCCAGCTGGCCGGGATGCGCCTGGTGCGCGCGCGGGGGGGGCCGCTGCGGGCGGTGTACTTCGCCGGCCTGCCGGAAACCTGCGAGCGGGTGGCCCGGCTGCGGCCGGCGCCGGACGCCGTCTTCACCGGCGACGAAACGGCGCTGGAAACCCTGGGCCGGTTCGGGATCGAGCCCGGCGCCGCCGGCCGGGAAATCGCCGCCGGCCTGCGTTACGACGAGGACCGCCTGGCCTTCGGCCGAGAGCTGGTCGCCCGCGAGCGTTATCAGGCGGTAAAACCCGTCGACCACCGGCCCTATGCGTCCTACGGCACGGCCCGGGACACCCTGGTCAGCCGCCTGCGCGACGCCGGCGCGCGGGGCCTGCCGCCCCTGATGCGCGCCCACGCAGGCCCCTACCTCGCCGACCGCGGCGAGGCGGTTCGGCGGTTCAACGACTGGGCCCGCCGCCTGGCCGGGACGGGCTTTTTGGACGTGCTTTCCATCGGCACCTCCCAGCTGACGCAGTCGCATTTCGGGCGCGACTGGGGCCGCCTGCCCAATGGCGGCGGCGTGCCCCTGAACTCGCCCGAGGAGTTCGCCGCCGTCTGGCGCGCGGCCCGCCCCATGCTGGTGCGCACCTACGCCGGCACCCGCGATATCCGGGCCCTGGCCGCGATGTACGAGCGCACCCTCCACATGGCTTGGCACGCCCTCTCGCTGTGGTGGTTCTGCCGGATTGACGGCCGCGGGCCCAACTCCGTGCGCCGGAACCTGGAGGAGCATTGCGCCACCCTCCGCGACATCGCCGCCGCCGGCAAGCCCTTCGAGCCGAACGTTCCGCATCATTTCGCCTTCCGTGGCGCCGACGACGTCACCTACATTGTTTCCGCCCTGCTCGCTGTCAAGACCGCCAAGGCTCTGGGTGTGCGGACGGTCGTGCTCCAGATCATGCTGAACACCCCTAAAGCCACATGGGGAATAGCCGACTTAGCCAAAGCGCGGGCCCTGCTGGCCTTGGCGCGCGAACTGGAGGACCGGAACCTGCGCGTGATCCTGCAGCCCCGCGGGGGGCTGGACTACTTCGCGGCGGATCCCGAGCGGGCCAAGGCCCAGCTGGCGGCGGTGACGGCGCTCATGGATGACATCGAGCCGCATAATCCGGCCAGCCCCCCCATGATTCACGTGGTCGGCTATTCCGAGGCCACCCGCCTGGCTGATCCCGAGATCATTGATGAAAGCATCAAAATCACCCGTCGGGCGCTGGCGGACTACCGTCGGCTGCGGGCCAGGGGGGAAGTGGACGACCTGGCGGAGAATCCCGAGGTGGCCGCCCGGACCGCGGCCCTGATCGCGGAAGCCCGCGTGGTCATCGCCGCCATCGAAGGCTCGATCCGCCGGCCCTACACCGCCGGGGGGCTCTACGAAATCCTGGTCCGCGGCTTTCTGCCGCTCCCGTACCTCTGGGACTGTCGGGACGAATTCCGCCGCGCGGCCGCCTGGACAACCCGGCTGGTGCGCGGGTCCGTGCGGGTGGTGGACGCGGCCGGCCGGCCGCTGGACGCCGCCCGGCGCATGGCCCTGGTCACGCGCCCCGGCCGGGACACCTAAAGAGACAAACGCCATGGGAATCACCAAGGACCAGCGCCTGCAAGCCGCCTTGAAAGCCACGCGGGACAAGGGGCTGAACACCGTCTATTGCGTCGTCGGCGCCGGGCATGGCGGCCTGGCCATGGCCGGCCATCTCGGCATCCTGGGCTACCCGGTCCACCTGTTCAACCGCACCGAGGACAACCTGGCGGGCGTACGCTGGCACGGCGGGATCAAGATGGGGGGCCAGGTGCAGGGCTTCGGCCCGGTGGCCCTGGCCACGGCCAACCTGGGGGAGGCCGTCGCGGACGCGGACGTCGTCATGGTGGTGACCCCCTCCACCGCCCACCGCGGGCTGGCCGCCGGCATGGCCCCCCATCTCCGCGACGGCCAGCTTATCGTCCTCAACCCCGGCCGCACCGGCGGCGCCCTGGAATTTCGCAAGGTGCTCACCGACTGCAAGGCGGCGGCGCGGGTGCTGCTGGCCGAAACGCAGACGTTCCTCTACGCCTCGCGCGCCCTGTCGCGCTACGAGGGCTTCATTTACCGGATCAAGAACGCCGTGCCCCTGGCCACCCTGCCGGCCTACTGGATCCCCGAGGCGCTGGCGGTGGTGAACCAGCCGTTCCCGCAGTTCACGGCCGGCAACAACGTCCTTTCCACCAGTCTCGAAAACATCGGGGCCATTTTCCATCCCGCCCTGACCCTCCTCAACGCCGGCTGGATCGAGGAAACCCACGGCAACTTCGACTACTACCTCCAGGGCATCACCCCCTCGATCGCCGAGCTGCTGGAGCGCATCGACCGGGAGCGGGTGGCCGTGGCCACCGCCCTGGGGGTTCACAGCGTCTCCGCCCGGGAGTGGCTGTATCTCTCCTACGACTCGCCCGGGCGCAACCTCTACGAGGCCATCCACAACACCGAGAGCTACCGCGGGATCAAAGCGCCGCAGAACATTTTCCACCGCTACATTTTCGAGGACGTCCCCATGAGCCTGGTACCCCTGGCCTCGATCGGGGCCATGCTCAAGGTGCCCACCCCCATGATCGAACTCATCATCCGCCTGGGGTCGGTCATGCACAACCGGGATTACTGGCAGGAGGGGCGCACGGCGGAGTCGCTCGGCCTGGCCGGCCTGAGCGTGAAGCAGATCCGTCAACTGGTCGTGGGGATCGACTGACGACCGCCTAGAGGAGGGCCCGCATCATGCAAGCGTTGCACAACTGGCTGGAGGGAACGGCGGCGCCCCTGCCCGGCGGGGTCTCCGCCCTGCTGGTGCTCGCGGTCGGCTGGGGCGCGGCCATCGTGTTGCGCCTGGTGCTGGCCAAGGTCCTTGACCTGGCCCGCTTCAACCACGTCTGCGAGAAAACCGGCGTCGCCGAGTTTTTGAGGAAGGGGCAGGTTTCCTATTCGCCGGCCCGGCTGGCCGGCGTGCTGGTCTACTGGATCGTGCTGCTCCTGACCCTCTTCTGGAGCGCCAAGCTGCTCAACCTCGACATGGCCGAGCCCCTCTCAGCCCGGCTGATGGCGGCCCTCCCCGGTTTTGCCTCCGCGATCCTGATCCTGGTGGTGGGGGTCATCGCGGTCTCGTTCATCGCCAACTTCGTCATGACCATCGCCCGCAACGCGTCCTTCCCCCACGCGCGGCTGCTGTCCCAGGCCACCCGGGTGCTCGGCCTGATCCTGGTGGTCAGCCTGACCCTGGAGCAGGCCAACATCGCCACCGCCATGATCGTCACCCTCTTCCAGACCGTGCTGGGGGCGGTGGCCTTCGGCGCGGCCCTGGCCTTCGGCATCGGCTGCAAGGACCTGGCGCGCGACGCCATGGAGCGCTTCCTGCACAAGCTCAAGGAGCGGAGCCGGGCCGGCGGCGATTCCGACATGGAAGGCTGAAACGGAAAGGAAAGACCATGGCAGGCATCGCGGGAATCGCCAGGGAAAACGCGAGCGGAATCGTCGCGCGCATGCTGGGCCGGATCGCGCACCGCGGCGGGGGGGTCCGCGAGATCGCGTCCTGGCCGGAAGCGACCCTTGGGGCGGCGCGGGCGCCCTCCCCGACGGCGCCCGGCCTCAAACGCTCCCGCGCAGCGGAGGACGGGCCGGGGTTCGGACACGCCGCCAGCGCCAGGTTTGCCGGCCGCCGCCTGGTCCTGGAGCGGGATCCCCTCGGGGTCGCGCCCCTGTATTTCGGCCACGCACGGGACGGCGCCCTGTGTTTTGCCTCCGAGGTCAAGGCCCTGCTGGAGGCGACCGACGACGTCCGCGCCTTTCCGCCGGGCGGCCGACTGGAAGGCGACCGCTTGACCCTCCGGCGCCGGCGCCGGCGCCGGCCCCTCGGTGACCCCCCCGGCGTCATCGCCGCCCGGCTGCGGCGGCACCTCGAGGCTGCCGTCCGGAGGCGGATCGCCGGGGAGACCTGCGGGGCCTGGCTCTCCGGCGGCCTGGATTCCAGCGCCATGGCCGCGCTCGCGCGTCCCTGCGTCCGGCGCCTGCACACCTTTGCCGCCGGCTTTCCCGGGGCGCCCGACCTTGGCTATGCCCGCGCCATGGCCGCCGCCCTGGGCGCCGTCCACCACGAAATCATCGTCGGCACGCGCGACTTGCTCCGCATCCTGCCGGAGACGATCTACCACCTGGAATCGTTCGACGCCCTGCTGGTGCGCTCCAGCCTGACGCACTACCTGGCGGCCCGGGCGGCCGCCGATCACGTTGGCGATGTGTTTTCCGGCGAGGGCGCCGACGAACTCTTCGCCGGCTACGCTTACCTGCGGACGCTCGCCCCAGCCGCCCTGGCGGATGAGCTCGAGGCGCTCGTCGGGCGGCTGCATTGCACCGCCCTGCAGCGGGTGGACCGCTGCGCGGCGGCCCACGGGCTGAGGGCTCACATCGCCTTCCTGGATCCCGGGGTGGTGGATTACGCCCTGCGGATTCCGGCGGCGCTCAAGCGGCGGGGCGGGGTGGAAAAATGGATCCTGCGCGAGGCCCTGCGGGGCCTGCTGCCCGAGGCCGTGCGCACCCGGACCAAGGCCAAGTTCTGGCAGGGCGCCGGCGTGAGCACCCGCCTGGCGGACCAGGCCGAGCGGCGCGTTTCCGCCCGGGATTTCCGGCGCGAACGGGTCCTGCCCAACGGCTGGACCCTCGGCAGCCGGGAGGAATTGATGTACTACCGCCTCTTCCGCGAGCGCTTCGGCGCCTGCCGCTCTCTGGACTGGATGGGCCGCACCCCGCCGCACGCCGGCTGACCCCTTCCCGCCCGCTCCCGCCAAAAAGGACAAGAAAACGCTTGTCCAGAGGGGCGGCGGCGTGATAAAAGGACGGTTTACGGCTGGAAATGAAAGGGCTGTTTCCAGGCCGGCGTTCCGATCGCGAACCCATGCCCGCCACGTCCTAACCGCAGTGTCTGTATGGAACAGGAAACCAAGCGCAAGAAAAGCGTGGAATTCGACCTGGGGCAGTTCGGCGGCGACCAGCAGGCCGCCATGGCCCAGATGTACGAGGAGACCCTCAAGAATTTCACCGAGGGCTCGATCGTCAAGGCCAAGATCATCGAAATCCGGGGCAACGAGGTCACGGTGGACATCGGCTACAAGGCCGAAGGCGCGATCCCGGCCGAGGAGTTCGGGGACCTGTCGCAATTCAAGGTCGGCGACGAGATCGAGGTCATGCTGGAGCAGATCGAGGACGACCACGGCGACATCATCCTCAGCAAGCAGAAGGCCGAGCAGCAGCGCATGTGGGACAATGTGCTCTCCTCGAGCCAGGAAGGCAGCATCCTGGAGGGCGAAATCAAGAGCCGGATCAAGGGCGGCCTGATCGTGGACATCAGCGGCGTCAAGGGCTTTTTGCCCGGCTCGCAGGTGGACATCACCCCGGTCCGCAACCTGGACGACCTGCTCGGCAAGCGCTTCGAGTTCAAGGTGATGAAGATCAACCGCGACCGGCGGAACATCGTCCTCTCGCGGCGGGAGCTGATCGAGCAGCGCCGGCGCGAAAAGAAAAAGACGCTGATGGCGGAAATCAAGGAGGGCCAGCTGCGGAGCGGGGTCGTCAAGAACACCACCGATTTCGGCGCCTTCATCGATCTCGGCGGCCTGGACGGCCTGCTGCACATCACCGACATGAGCTGGGGCCGGGTCGGGCACCCCTCCAAGGTCGTCAAGGTGGGCGAGACGATCGAGGTCATGATCCTGAAGGTCGATTTTGAAAAGGAACGCGTCTCGCTGGGGCTGAAGCAGAAACTGCCCAACCCCTGGGACGACATCGAGCAGAAGCACCCCGTCGGCAGCCGGATCCACGGCCGGGTGGTCAACCTGGTGCCCTACGGCGCCTTCGTCGAGGTCGAGGAGGGCGTGGAAGGCCTGGTGCACGTCTCGGAAATGTCGTGGGTCCAGCGCGTGGCCCGCGCCTCCGATGTGCTTGCCGTCGGCGACGAGGTGGACGCCGTGGTGTTGAACATCAACCGGGCGGACCAGAAGATTTCGCTCGGCATCCGCCAGACCCTGGCCAACCCCTGGGACCAGCTGAAGGACAAGTATCCCGTGGGGGCGCGGGTCAAGGGCACGGTCCGCAACTTCACCTCCTACGGCGCCTTCGTCGAGATCCAGGAGGGCATTGACGGCATGATCCACGTGTCCGACATGTCCTGGACCCGAAAGGTCAACCATCCGTCCGAGATTCTGAAGAAGGGCGACACGGTGGAGGTGGTTATCCTCGACGTGGACCCCTCCAACCAGCGCGTCAGCCTCGGCCTGAAGCAGGCCCAGTCCGACCCCTGGTCGACCATCGCGGAGCGCTACACGATCGGCCAGATGGTCCAAGGCAAGGTCACCAAGCTGGCGTCGTTCGGGGCCTTTGTCCGCCTGGAGGAGGGCATCGACGGCCTGGTGCACATCTCCCAGATCGGCGAGCAGCACGTGGACAAGGTGCGCGACGCGCTCAAGGTGGGCCAGGACGTGACCGCCCGCGTGGTCAAGATCGACCCCGTCGAGCGGCGCATCGGCCTGAGCATCAAGGCCGCGGCCCTGCCGGACGACCAGTTCGTGGTCCAGGAGGACATGCTGACCGGGCTGAAGCCGGGCGAAGAGCTGGTGGACCTGGCCGGAGCGTTCGACGAGGCCTTCGGCCTCGCCGAAGCCGGCGCCCAGGAGTGGCGTCCCGGGGAGGGCAAGGGGAAAAACGGCAAGTCCGCCGACGCGGGAGACGATGCCGCCAAGGGCGGAGAGGCTAAATAAGACCCGGGGGCAGGCGTTCGGTGTTCAGGGTTCAGGATGCGGCGCGGCCGGGCCCGGACCGGAAACACGCTGTTTTTCCGCCACCGTGAACGGCGGGCGCTGTTCCATTTCCCCCGGCGGCCATCCATCAGCCGTTGAACCGTGAACCGCTGAAGCTTGCGAACCGAGGCGCCTTCCGGCCATGCATGCCGATCTGGATCGCCAGATGGAGATTCTCGCGGCCCGCGCCGTGGACCTGGTCTCCCGCGACGAGTTGCGGGCCAAGCTGGAGCGCGCGGCGGCGGAGCGGCGGCCGCTGCGCGTCAAGTACGGGGCCGACCCCTCAGCCCCCGACATCCACCTCGGCCACGTCGTGGGCTTGAACAAGCTCCGCGAGTTTCAGGACCTCGGCCACACCGTGGTCTTCATCGTCGGCGACTTCACCGGGATGATCGGCGATCCCTCCGGCCGTTCCGAGACCCGCAAGCCGCTGAGCCGCGACCAGATCCGGGCCAACGCCCGGACCTACCAGGAGCAGGTCTTCAAGATCCTCGATCCCGCCCGCACCGAGGTGCGCTTCAACTCCGAGTGGTGCGCGGGGATGACCTTCGAGGACGTCCTCAAGCTCGCCGCCCAGGTCACCGTGGCCCAGCTGCTGGCCCGCGACGACTTCCAGCAGCGCTTCGCCGCCAACAGCCCGATCTCCCTGGTGGAGTTCCTCTACCCCCTGATCCAGGGCTACGACTCGGTCCAGGTCGAGGCGGACGTGGAGCTGGGCGGGACCGACCAGCTCTTCAACCTGCTGGTCGGGCGCGACCTGCAGAAAGCCCGCGGCCAGCCGCCGCAGGCGGTCATGACCCTGCCCCTGCTGGAGGGGCTCGACGGCGTCCGCAAGATGAGCAAGAGCCTGGGCAACTACGTGGGCGTCGGCGAGTCCGCCCGGGAGATGTTCGGGAAGCTCATGTCCATTCCCGACCCCCTCATGGGGCGCTACGCGGCCCTGCTCCTCTGCCGGCCGGAAGCCGAGATCGAGGCCGCGCGCCGGGCGATGGACGCCGGGACCCTGCACCCGCGGCAGGTCAAGGACGAGCTGGCGCGCGGGATCACAGCCCGCTTCCACGGCGCCGAGGCCGCCGCGGCCGCGGCCGCGGAATTCGCGCGCATATTTGCCGCCCACAAGCAACCCGACGTCATCCCCGAGGTCACCATTCCCCCGGAGCGGCGCAAGCACGGCAAGCTGGGGATCGTCGCCCTGCTGGTGTCGGCCGGCCTGGCCGAGAGCAACGGCGCCGCCCGGCGCCTGATTCAGCAGGGCGCGGTGAAGGTCAACGACGCCCGGATCACCGATATCCAGACCGAGCCGGAGCTTCCCGACGGCGCCGTGGTCCAGGCCGGTAAGCGCGGCTTTGTCCGCGTCCGGACGGGCTAGCCCGTCCCGCCCCCCCTACCCGCGCTTGTCCAGCTCCCGCCGGATCGCCCGGGCCAGCCGGCCGAGGTCCACCGGCTTGTGGACGAAAGCGCCGGCGCCCAGGGCCTGGATGGCGGCGATTTTGGCGGATTCCTCGTAACCGGAAAGGACGATGGCCTTCTGGGCAGGGTTGAGGGCCTTGAGCTGCTCGTAGGTCTGCAGCCCGTTCATGCCGGTCCCCATCACCATGTCCAGGACCGCCAGGTCGGGAAAGGGTTTCCCGTCCACCTGGGATTGGCACACGAGCTTGAGCGCCGCTTCGCCGCTCTCGGCGCTGCGGACCGTGTATCCCAGCTTGGCGGCCAGGCGCGACACGACCTCGATCTGGAGCGGGTCGTCGTCGACGATCAACAGGGTTTCGGAGCCGCCCGGCGCGGCCTCGTCGGCGAACACCGGCAGGGCTTCGCGGCAGACGGGAAAATACAGGGCAAACACGGTGCCCTTGCCGATCTCGCTTTCCAGGTCGAGGTAGCCGCGGTGATCCTGGACAATCCCATGCACCACGCTCAGCCCCAGGCCGGAACCGCGTCGGCGGCCGGAATGCTTCGTGGTGAAAAACGGGTCGAAAATCGTCGAGCGGATCCCCTCGGGAATCCCATGGCCAGTGTCCGCGACCGTGAGCCGGACGTACTCGCCGACCGCCACCGTTGTATACCGCTTGAGCGGCTGCTCGAGATAGACGTTCTCCGTCCGGATGGACAGGGTGCCGCCCGGCGGCTCGCGCATGGCGTCCATGGCGTTCTGGCACAGGTTCTGGACGACGCGCAACAGCTGCTGGGGCGCGCCCTTGATGTTGAACAAATCCTCCGCCAGGTCCAGCTCGAGACGCAGGCCGGCCAGCTGGCCGCTGCGCCGGCTCAGCTCCACGGCCTCCTGGACCACCGCGTTGAGCGTCAGCACCCTCTGTTCATGGTAGCCGCGGCGCGACAGGGCCAGGAGCTGCTGGTTGATGTCGGCCATGGCCCGGGCGGTCTTCTCGATCACCTGCAGGTCGTCCCGGAGCGGCGAATCGGCGGGCAGGTGCTCGCGCATCAACCCCGGGTAAGCCAGCAGGGGGGTCAGTAGGTTGTTGAAATCGTGGGCGATGTGCCCGGCAATGCTGCCCGCCATCTCCAGGCGCTCCGCCCGGGCAAGCTGGGCTTGCGCCTCGACAGCCCGCTTGCGCTCGGTGATGTCCCGGAACATGCCGGCGATGTAAGACTTGCCCCCCTGCGTGATGAAAAACATGGTGACGTCGGCCGGGAAAACGCTCCCGTCCTTCCGCCGGACCGGCAACGCTTCGGCGGTCTTGATTTCACCCCGCGTCTGGCGGTTGAACGTGTCCAGCACCCGGGCCAGGTCGGCCTCGGGATGGAGATCCTCCACCCCGAGGGTTTCCAGCTCGGCGTGGGTGTAGCCCAGCATGGCGCACATCGCCTGGTTGGCCATGAACAGGCGCCGGGTCTGCGGGTCCACCAGCAGGATGCCGTCGGCGGCATGGTCGAAAATGGACCGGAAGCGCTGCTCGGAATCCTTGAGCGCCGCCTCGGCCTGGACGCGCTGGGTGATGTCGCGGATGAAAATACCCCAGTAGCTCTCGCCGGCAAGGTGCAGCTGGCTGGGCGCGATTTCCACCGGGAACAGGCTGCGGTCCGGCCGGCGGCCGTAGGCGTTGATCAGGGTGAAGCGCTTGCGCTCCAGGTTGGCGCGGACCATGTCCAGCACGGACGGCGCGAAGCCGCTGACGAGGTCGCCGACGGCCAGGGCGCACAGGTCGGCGGCAGAACGCTGGAAGAGATCCGCAGCCCGCGGGTTCCCGTCCACCACCCCGCCGGCGGCGTCGGTGACCAGCACGGCGTCGTAGACGCTGCGCATGAACTCGTTGTAAAGGATTTCCTCCGCCGGACGCAACCTGTCGCGCAGGCGGCGGGCGGCGTCCGGCGCCGGCGCCCCGGACCCGGCCGCCCCCTCCTCTCCGGCCTCGACCGGGAGTTCAAGGCGCAGCGTTTGCGCCGGCAGATCATGGTCGTTCACGGGCTCCTCCGCGGGTCGGGGATCGGATCAAGGTCTGACAGTATGGCCGCAACCGGGCCCGGAAGGCAAACACAAAAGTCCCCCGGCACACAAAAGTCACCAGCCGACGATCCCTCCCACGTCGGCCCAATAGACGCCGCGGTGGCCCTCATGGATGGAGTCGAAGCTGATCGCCCGGCCGCCGGGCATCCAGCGCGGATGCAGGTCGCAGCGCAAGTCGATCGCCAGCCGGGCATGGGGTTCCGATGGCAAGCGGTCCAGGGTCCAGCCTTGCTCGCGTTCCGGCGAATAGAGTTGCAGGGCGCGCCGGTGCTCGGCGTCGGGATAGCTGTCGTAGAGCATCCAACGCCGGTCGGGGGAATAGGAGCAATGGCCGTCGCTCCGGAAAAAAGCGGGGTCCACCAG
>CAZVVD010000010.1:20488-49549 GCA_964630555.1 uncultured Verrucomicrobiota bacterium
CGGCGGCATGGATGGCATAGATGAGCAGCTCGTCGTCATCCCGCCAGCAGTAATGCGAGGCCCCGCCCCAGACCGGATGGTGGCGCAACCCGCCGCCCGCGGCGGCGCCGGTGAGCAGGCAGGTGGCCCAGCCGTCCCCCGCGTCCCGCGGGAACGCGCGCAGCAGGAACAGGTAACGGGTTCCCGACGGGTTGAAGGTGATGTGGTTGACCAGGATTTTCCGCCCGCGCAGATCGGTCCCGCCGGCCGCCAGGAAATCCGCGACTTCGGCCAGGGACACCAGCAGCCGGCTCCCGCCCGTGGCCAGGTCCATCAGGAAGACGCCGTCCTCCGGCGGCGCGGCGGCGGCCGCGAAGGGATCCGGCAGCTCCTCGTAGCCGTAGCCCGGCCGGAAGTCGAACAGGCGGGCCATGTTGACGCACAGGGCCTTGGTCCCGTCGCTGGACACGTTGGCGGCCGGCAGGGGAAGGCGGCGGCGGACGCCAGTCCGCACATTATGCAGGCAGGCGCCGAACTGCCCCTCCTCGAAGACGTTGTACAGGCAGGTGTCCGGCGCCGCCGGCAGCCACTGCAACAGGGCGCCCTGCTGAAAATTCCAGGCGCGCGTTTCGGCGAAGCGGACGCAGGGCCATTCGCCGGGTGGATCGCCCGCGCCGGCCGGCAGGGGCGCCCAAGCAAGCACCGCCGGGTCGGCCGGTGTCGGAATGCGATCCCGGAATCCGACCTGGTGGAAGAGATGCCGCCCGGCGGCATCCGCCGCGGGGAGGTCGTAGTATCCGAAAAAACAGTGCTCCCCGGCCGGCGAGATCCGGCGCACGGACACTGAAGGCGCGGGGTGAGCGCTCATACTTGCCCCCGGCCGGGCCGGCGCTCCGCGTCCGGCCGGCCGCCCCCGGGCTTCGGACGCGGCGCGCAGGCGAAGCAGACGTGCGCGCCGAGATCGGCACGTTTAACGATCGCTCCGCCGGGGCAGGCTTCCGCGCACTCCAGGCACAGCCGCCGGCCGGCGGCGCCGGCGGCCAGTTCATAATACGGCTCGATCCGAGTGTCGAACCCGCGGCCCACGAAACCGAACACCCCCAGGCCATCGGCGTCGCTGGCCAGCCGCACGCAGATCCCGCAATTGATGCACTTGCCCGGCTCGAGGAGGATATCCGGGTGCTCCGTGTTGACCGCGTAATCGCGCCGGGCGCCCGCGAATCGCCCGGGATCCGCGCCGTATTCCAGGGCGTACTCGCGGATGACGCAGTCGGCGGCGGCGGCGCAGCCGCAGGCCAGGCAGCGCCGGGCCTCGCCGCGGGCCAGGTCCGGCGTCAGCCCCAGCTCCACCTCCCGGAAGCTGGTCACCCGGTCCCGCGGCTCGATCTCGGGCATTGCCGCGCGCGCCCGGCGCGCAATCCCGGCGAAGCGGCCGGCGCTGACCGCCTCCGGGTCCGCCCCCATCGCCATGGCAAAGGCCGCCGGGCGCCCGGTGACCGCCCGGCCGGAAAGCAGCTGGTCAATGCCGATGGCCGCCAGGCGCCCGGAGCCCACGGCCCAGACCGCGATCTTCTGGTCCTCGCGGGCGACGGCGTCGCCGCCGGCGAACACGTCCGGCCGCGAGGTCTGCATCGTCGCCGGATTCACCCGGATAGCCCCGCCCCTGGCGTCCAGCTCGAGGCCCTCGGCGCGCAGCAGGGCGGCATCCAGCTTCTGGCCGATGGCGGCGATGACGGTGTCCGTCTCCAGCTCGAACTCCCGCCCGGGGACCGGGACCGGACGCCGGCGTCCGGAAGCGTCCGGCTCGCCCAGCTCCATCTGCTGGCAGCGGATCGCCAGGCCGCGGTCGGTTCGCCGGATGGCCAGCGGCGCGGCCAGGAAGCGGAACCCGGCGCCTTCCCGCTCCGCCTCCCGGATTTCAACGGGCAGGGCCGGCATTTCAGCGCGCGTCCGGCGGTAGAGGAGCGTCACTTGGTCGGCGCCCAGGCGGCGCGCCGTGCGCACGGCGTCGATGGCGGTATTGCCGCCGCCCACGACGGCCACGCGCCGCCCGACGGCGACGGCTTCCGCGCGCGCCACCCGGCCCAAAAATTCCACGCCGCCCAGCACGCCGGGAAGGGCTTCGCCCTCCACCCCCAGGGCCGCGGAGTGGGGCGCGCCCACGGCCAGGAAGACGGCGCCAAACCCCTCCCGCCTGAGGTCGGCCAGCGAAAAATCCCGGCCCAGCGCGCGGCCGTAGCGCATCTCCACGCCCAGGGCAACAATGGCCTGCAATTCGGCCGCCAGCGATTCCCGGGGCAGCCGGTAGGCCGGAATGCCCCAGCGCAGCATACCGCCAGGCTCGGCCTGCGCCTCGAACACAACCACGGCATGCCCCAACCGGCGCAGGAAGTAGGCCGCGGCCATTCCGGCCGGGCCGGCGCCGACGATGGCCACGCGTTTCCCCGTGGCCGGCCCGGGTTCCGGGCGGTAGACCGCGCCGGAGGCGGCGTCGGCGTCCGCGGCGTAGCGGTGCAGCCAGCCGATGGCCAGGGGGTCCTCCACCCGCACCCGCCGGCACTGCGCCTCGCAGGGCCGCGGGCAGATCCGGCCCAGCGCGGCCGGGATCGGCAGGGTGTCCTTGATGATCCGGATGGCCTCCGCGTCGCGTCCGTCGGCGATGCACCGCATAAACGCCTGGATGTCGCAGCCGGCCGGACAGGTCAGGGTGCAGGGCGCCAGGCAATCCCCGCAATGATCGGAGAGCAGGAGCTCCAGGCACATCTTCCGCGTCGCGCGGATTTGCGGGGACTGGGTCCGCACGACCATGCCGGCGGCTGCGGCGGCGCCGCAGGCCGGCGCCGGGTTGGCGCGCCCCTCGATCTCCACCACGCACAGGAAGCAGGCGGTGAAGGGCTCCAGTCCCGCCCGGTGGCAAAGGGTCGGGATGGAAATCCCCGCCCGGGTTGCCGCCTCCAGGATCGTGGCGCCGGCCGGAACGGTCACCGGTTTGCCGTCGATGGTTAAGGTGATCTCAGAAGACATGGTTAAGAATGGTCACAAAGAATGGTTCATGGTTGATGGTTGAGGGCACATAAGAATGGTTCATGGTTAATGGTTAAGGGTTGAGGGGGAAAGAAGAATGGGGCATGGTTAAGAAAAAGTGTCGGGCGTATTATAATCAACCTTGTCTTCCTTCATGACACCGGGTTTTGATTTGCCATGCAAATGGATTTTATTTTCGATGCTGGCAATAAGGCTGCTGAGCTGGCATAAGGCGGCTTCGTATTGAGACAGCAGGCTTTCGGCAACCGTCTTTTCGAGCGCGGTAACATCCCGGGCATAGTTCAGATGGGTTATGGTTTCGCGCGCTTCCCGCCGACAGCGAAACAATGACTGTAAATATTCGGTGCTATCCTGCGCATAAAACCCTTCCGTCATATTGGCACAAACCGATTCCGATGCCCGTAGCGATTGTCCGCGCAGCCAAAGCAAATCATGGGGGTAATGACGGGTTGCTTTTTCAACTTCCAAGGCCAACGTGTAAAACATCCGGTAAACCGGCATATCTTCCACGCGCCGTATTTTTTCCCCTCCATCTTCCATTCCCCATCCCCCATCAACCCTTCCTCATCAACCATTCCTCATCAACCATCAACCATTCCTCTTAACCATTCCCCCATAACCATTCCCCCCTCATTCCGCCCGAACCGCCTTGAACTTGCACGCTTCCGCACACGCCCCGCAGCGGATGCACTTTTCCCGGTTCAAGTGGTGGACTTTTTTCCGCTCCCCGCTGATGGCCTGCACCGGGCAGACCCGCGCGCAGGCGGTGCAGCCGACGCAGGCTTCGGGATCGATGGCATAGGTCAGCAGGGCCTTGCAGACCCGGGCCGGACAGCGCCGATCACGGAGGTGGGCCTCGTACTCGCCGCGGAAATAGCGCAGGGTGGTCAGAACCGGGTTGGGCGCGGTCTGGCCCAGGCCGCAGAGGGAGGTGGCCTTGACCTTGAGCGCCAGCTCTTCGAGCAGTTCCAGGTCGCCGGCGGCCCCCTGCCCCTGGGTGATGCGCTCCAGGATCTCCAGCATGCGCCGGGTGCCGATCCGGCAGAAAGTGCACTTGCCGCAGGATTCCTTCTGGGTGAAATTCAAAAAGAAGCGGGCGATGTCCACCATGCAGGCGGTGTCGTCCATGACCACCATGCCCCCGGACCCCATGATGGCCCCCGTGCGTTTCAATTCCTCGTAATCGATCCGGGTGTCGAACAGGCTCTCCGGGATGCACCCGCCGCTGGGCCCGCCGGTCTGCACCGCCTTGACCGGCCGGCCGGAGACGCTCCCGCCGCCGATCTCCTCGACGATCTCGCGCAGGGTGATCCCCATGGGCACTTCCACCAGCCCGCCATACCGCGCCTTGCCGGCCAGGGCGAAGACCTTGGTGCCCTTGCTTTTCCCGGTCCCCAGGGCGGCGAAGGCGGCGGCGCCGTGGCGAAGGATCCAGGGCACGTTGGCCAGGGTTTCCACGTTGTTGATGGTCGTGGGCTTGCCCCACAATCCTTTTTGAGCCGGGAAGGGCGGGCGTAGGCGGGGCATGCCGCGGTCGCCTTCGATGGACTGGATCAGGGCGGTTTCCTCGCCGCAGACGAAGGCGCCGGCGCCCTCGCGCACCCGGATCTCGAACCCGAACCGGGAGCCGAGGATGTGGCTGCCCAGAGTGCCCGCGGCCGTCGCCTGCTCGATCGCCAGCCGAACCCGCTTGACGGCCAGGGGATATTCGGCGCGCACGTAGACGTAGCCCGTGGCGGCGCCGGTGGCGTAGCCGCCGATCAGCATGCCTTCCAGGACCCGGTGGGGGTCGCTCTCCAGGACCCCACGGTCCATGAAGGCGCCGGGATCGCCCTCGTCGCCGTTGCATACAAAATATTTCGGCGCGCCCGCCGCGGCCGCCGCCAACTGCCACTTCAGCCCGGTGGCGAACCCGGCGCCGCCGCGGCCGCGCAGGCCGCTGGCCGTGATCTCGGCGACCACCTGCTCCGGCGTCAGCTCCCGCAACACCTTGCGCAGGGCCTGATAGCCGCCGGCGGCAAGGTAGTCGTCCAGGGACTCGGGATCGATCGCGCCGCAGTTTTCCAGGACGATTCGTTTCTGCTTGGCGAGGTAGCCGCGGACCGCCCCGGCCCGGTCCCCGCCGGCCAGCAGGCAATCCTCCACCGGCTTGCCCTGGCCGATGTGTTCCCGGACGATCCGCTCCGCCGCCGCGCCGTCGAGGTGTACGTAGGTCCAGTGTTCGCCGGTAGGCGCATACAGCTCCAGCATAGGCTCGCGGTGGCAGAGACCCGCGCAGCCGGTCCGGCCAAGCCGGACGCGCCGCGGGTCGAGCAGGGATTCCAGGCGCCGGTAAAGGTCCAGCGCCCCGGCCGCCACGCCGCAGGAGCCGAGCCCGACGGCGATCCGCCATTGTGCTGGGGGGGTTGATGTCATCCTACTCCGTCTTTCCAGGCTGACCCCAGGGATCCGCCGTTGTGGGCTAAGGGTTCAGGGTTCAGGGTTCGGTCTTCGGCATTCGAAGCCTGGTAGGTCTTCAGGATTTTGCGGACCGCGTCAGGCGTCAGCCGGCCGTAGGTCGTGTCGTCGATCATCATTGCCGGCGCCAGGCTGCAGCAGCCCAGGCAGGCCACGGTTTCCAGGGTGAACAGGCCGTCCGCCGTGGTGTCCCCGTTCTTGATGCCCAGGCAGTCCTCCACCGCCTGGCTGATGCGCCCGGCGCCGTTGACATGGCAGGCGGTGCCGTGGCAGACGCGGATCCGGTGCCGGCCGACGGGGGTGAAGCGGAACTGGTCGTAAAAGGTGGCCACCCCGTAAAGCTGACGCCGGCTGATCCCGGTATGCCCGGTCACGTAGTCCAGCGCGGCGGCCGGCAAATAGCCATAGGCCCCCTGCAGCTCCTGGAGGATCTGGATGCAGGCGGCGCGATCCCGGCCCTGGCGCGCCACCGCCGCCCGGGCCGCCGCCAAGTCCAGTGCGGCGCCCGCGGACCCCCGACCCGGCTGGTTGTCATTCTTCGTCATGCCCCGGCTCCATCACCCCGCACCCGCCCCGGCTCCGGCCACACCGCCAGCGACCCAACACGGCACCGGTCAAAATAAAGGAGACCCGGGATCTTGTCAAATGCGCCGGCGCGGCGGCCGGGGCGGCCTGGCGCTGTTCCAGACCGCCGCCGCCCCTGCCGCCACCCGACTCATGCCCCGGCAACCTGCGGTCGCCGCTCCAGCCAGCGCAGGGCGCCGGCCAGCGCGCGCCGGTCCATAGCATGCGCCTCGACGCCGGCGCCAAGGCCGCGCGGCAGGGTGATGGTGAGCCGGCCGCCGAGATGCTCGCGGAACTCGTTCAGCCCCGCCAGGAGCCGGCGGCGTCGGCCGCGTCCGCCGGCGAGGAAATCCGACCAGGTCGGCAGCCCGGCGCGTTCGAGCGCCGCCAGGATCCGGTCGCGTTCGGCCGGCGCGAGGAGCCCGACGGCGGCGGCGTAGACGCTGTCCAGGGCAATGCCGACGGCCACGGCCTGGCCGTGGGACAGCGTGTAGCCGGAGAGTGTTTCCAGCTTGTGGGCCGCCCAGTGCCCGAAATCGAGCGGGCGAGCGGCCCCCCGCTCGAAGGGATCGCCGCCTCGGCGGATATGGTCGAGGTGCAGGACCGCGCAGCGCCGCACGACCCGCTCCATGGCCTGCGCGTCGCGGCGCTTGAGCGCCGCCGCCTTCCGCTCGAGAAAGCGGAAGAAGGCGGCGTCCCGGATGATGGCCACCTTGAAGGCCTCGGCGATGCCGCCGCGCCAGTGGGTGTCGTTGAGGGTGCGCAGGAAGTCAAAATCCACCAGGACCGCGTGGGGCGGCGCGAAGGTGCCGATGAAATTCTTCAGGCCGTGTTCGTCCATGCCGTTCTTCACGCCGACCCCGGCGTCGTCCTGGGCGAGCACGGTGGTGGGAACCCGGATCACCCGCAGGCCGCGGTGGACGAGGGAGGCGGCGAAGCCCGCCATGTCGAGCAGGCTCCCGCCGCCCACGGCGAGCACGTAGCTGTGCCGGCAGAGGTGGCAGCGCCCCAGCCGGGTCATCACGCGCCGGACCACCTCCCAGTTGTTTTTGACCCGCTCGCCGCCGGGAATCACCAGGGGCGGCGCCGCCAGCCGAACGCCGGGGGCGCGGCGCCGGAAATACGCTTTCAGCCGGCGCGCCAGCCCGCGGTGGGCGCGGGCCACGCCGGCGTCAAGCACCGCCAGGACGCGGTGCGGCCGGCCGTTCTCCGGCGGACCGAAGACCGAGGCCAGGACCGGGTTGGCCGGATCGAACACGCCGCGCGTGAAGTGGACGGGATAGGCAAAGGGCACGGAAAAGGATTGGAGATACGAATTGCGCTTACGGCGTAGTTTCTTACGCGTTATTTGCAGGGCGGGCACGTCCGTCGGCTGACGGATTGCCCCGCTGCGCCCAAGGCGCTTCGCAGGGCGAGCCCGCCGGATTTCCGACGGAACGGCGGGAAGCCCAAGGGGCCTTCCCGCCCTTCCCGGAATAAGGACCGCTCCGCTGCGGGGCGATAAGCGTTTACCGCGGCCTGTCTTGCCTGCCCTCATGCCGTCTCCAGCCAGTCGCGCGTTTTCTGCGCCAGGCCGACCAGGTCGCGGATCGACTCCGGCAGGATCGTCCCCGCCCAACAGGCGTTGCGGGACTCGTCGGCCCGGCCGTGCGAGCCGCGAATACGGGCGGGATTCTGGCTGACGCGCCCCGGCGGCCATCCGAAAAACAATTCGCAGGGATCATAGCCCGGCTTGGCGTGGATGTCCACATGGCCGGCGTATTCGGGCGCCTCTCCCGGGCGCGTCCACCAGGGATAGGCCAGCCAGCGTCCGTTTTGCGCCAGGAGCAGGAGGTCGGCGGCGCGCGCGCCCCCCTGCCCTTCAGCCGGCAGAACCTGCTCGATGCCGGGCACCGCGGCCAGCAGCGCGCGCACGGCGGGAACGTCCCCGGGCCGGCGCACATAGGCCAGCCCCGCCTCGTGGTCGCAGAGGACGAAGGCGCGGCTCTCGTGAAAATCGGGGTAAAGCATGCCCTTCACCCGGCGCACGGCCAGGAGCCCGGACTCGCACAGGGCGCGGTTGGGAAAAACGGGGCCGCCCGCGCAGGGCACGATGGCGTAGTCGCCGAAGACCAACCGCTCGTAGCCGGCGCGTTCGGCCGCGGCCAGCAGGCCGGCCAGTTGGCCGCGCAGGGCTTCCACCGCGCGCTCCGAGGCCGGGGCGTCCGGACCCCAGCGCTGGAAATCGTAATCCAGCGCCGGCAGGTAAGTGAGGCAAAGATCCGGGGCCAGCTCGGGATCTTCCAGCAGAGCGGCGGTGGCCGCGGCGATCCATTGTGACGACCGCACCGAGGCCAAGGGACCCCAGTAGCGGGCCAGGCGGAACGGCCGGCCGACCTTCCGGCCCAGGCGCTCGTAGAGTCCGGCGGGCTTGCTGTAACAATCCTCGATCATGCCCCCGTGGTGCTTGTGGATCGGGGCGGGCGAGAGGATGAGGTCGGCGTCCTCGCCCAGGCTGTTCTGCCAGAACAGCAAGGCGACTTTGCGACCGCGCTTCCGGAAAGAATCCCAGATCCGGGGCCCGGCGATGAGCGCCGCCGACTGTTCCCAGAAGGCGGTCCGGCGGAGCTCGCGGTCGTAGAAGCCGTTGGCGCTGACGCCGTGGGCCGCCGGCGGGGTCGCGGTGCGGAAGCTGGCCTGGACCGGGCAAGTCACCGCCGGGAAGACGGTCCGCAGCGGCCGGAAGACGAGCCCGGCGCCGGTCAGTCCGCGGCGGCGGACGACGTCCTCGCCGAGCCCGGCGACCTGAATGACGAGGAGTTTTGGGCTGGTGGTCATGGCAACCGATATTATTTCTGATTGCTGATTTATGATTTATGATTGAAACGGGTTCAAGCAACGACCCATGACACCAACCTCAATTGCAGCACGATAATCCATACCGCGTGTCCGTTTCGGGCGCGCGGGGCGAACGCTTTGCTGTACCACCACCCCAAGGGCAGTTTACGTCGCCGCGAAGCGCCTGGCAAGCGCAACGCTCAGCCGCCAGGCCAGCAGCAAACCGATCGCCGCAGCCAGGCCCGGCCGGCCCGCGAGCGCACAGAACGCGGCCTGGATGAGCAGCAGGCCGCGGATCAGGCTCCCGATGGCGGAGCCGAGGACGGGCGGAGCCGGCGTGCCGCGGATGCGCCAGCCCTGGTAGAACGCCCAGGCCAGGGCCGCGCCGCCCAGGATAAAGTACGGCAGGACCAGCTTGCCGGTCAGCACGGGGATCAGCGGACCGAACAGCGTCAGGGACAGCAGCGGAATCCAGCGGCGCGGGCCCATGCGCTCCGCGACGGTCTCGCGGTCGGCGATCCAGGTCACGCCGGCGATGTAGCAGGTCACGCCGGCGGCGGCCGCCAGCACCGGCGCATCGGCCAAGAGCCGGGGCGCCGCCGCGGCCGCGCCCATGAGGAAGCTCAGTCCGCGGCAGGCGCCCATCACGAGCGCGCCGGGCAGGGCATAGCGTTTCAGCCAGCCGTTGTAGATCATGACGAAGAGTTGCGTCAGGCAGGCCATCCCGAAGGCAGTTACCCCGGCCGGCACGGCCGCGAGCAGGCCCAGCCCGGCCCAGGCCGCGGAGACCGCGAAGGCGGCGCGGCGGGAGACGCGTCCGCTCGGAATCGGACGGCCGGGCCGGTCGCGCTGGTCCTCGTCGGCGTCGGCGACATCGTTGCCGACCAGGCCGCCGGCATAGAGGAAGAGCGCGGCAAGCGCCGGGAAGACCGCCCGGGAGAGATCACCGCCGCCGGCGAGGCTGGCGGCCAGGCAGAAGCCGGCGAGCGCGTCGCCGGGCGCGGTGAACAGGTTGGGCGGACGAACCAGCTCGAGCCAGGCGCGGAGTTTGGAGGGGAGCGTATTCATCGAATCAGTGGGTCCTGCAGCGAAGCCAACCTTAGGACGCCCCAACCGAACCCCCTTCGCTGCAGAGCTACGGCGGGCCATGGCGGGGGCGGCTACAGTTTGTTTGTGCAGACGGCCTCTGGAAGCAGAGGCCCTACCTATTTCTGCCGACGCTGTCGTCTAGTAGAAGCGGCGCCCCCGCCGCTTTCTATCCCACTCTGAAGCGACGAGGGCGTCGCTTCTACCAAGAACAGATCACCGCTGGAATTCCCGGGGATCGACGGGAACCAGGTCCAGCTCGGGCTTCCAGTTCGGGGACTGGCCGTAGAACCGCATGGCGTTGTGGAAGACCAGGTCCGCGACGGTCGCCGCGGCATGGCCGTCCTTTTCCAGGAATTCCGCCACCTTGACCAGGCTGAGTGGGTCGGAGATGCCCCAGTCGGCGGAGCCGTTGACCAGCAGGCGCTCGCCGCCGAACTCGCGGACGATCCCCGAGACCCGCGCGGGGGTGAGCTTGGAGATCGGGTAGACCGTCAGGCCGCAGTAGCAGCCGGACTCCCGGCTGACGGCCATGGTGTCCTCGGTGTTATGGTCGAGGATCACCAGGTCGGGATCCAGGCCGGCCTCCTTCACCAGGGCCGCGGTGCGGCGCGTGCCGCGGAGCTTGTCCACGTGCGGCAGGTGGATGATGACCGGCAGCCGGCGCTCTTTCGCGACCTGGAGCTGCTTGACGAACGCACGCTCCTCGTTCGGGGTGATGGCGTTGAACCCGATCTCACCCAGGGCGACGCAGCGCGGGTGGTCGAGGTAGGCGCCGAGCCCGGCGATGACCTCGTCGGCCAGGGCGGCGTCGTCGGCCTCCTTGGGGTTGAGGGAGACGGCGGCGAAATGATCGATCCCGAAGCGGCGGGCGCGCACGGTCTCGAACTCAAGGATCAACCGGAAATAGTCGAAGAAGGTTCCGGGGTAGCGCCGGTTGGCGCCCAGCCAGAAGGAGGGCTCGACGCAGGCGCGGATCCCGGCCCGGTACATGGCCTGGTAGTCGTCCGTGGTCCGGGAATACATGTGGATGTGGGGTTCGATGATGCGCATGGGAACCTGAGGGAATGGTTGATGGTTAATGGTGGATGAAAGGGTTCAGGGAAGCTGCAAAGATAGGCTCCCGCATGGGTGGCACCCAATCCTCCGCCCGTTGACGCTTGTCATTATTCTTTCCTCTAAGCCGCTCCGATTCAGGATTCTGACCTGAACCCCAACCCCTGGCGCCCACTCCCCCCTGCTTAGGCCGCCGGGCCGGGAACGGTTTTCAGGGCGTCGTACTTGTGCAGCAGGCGGACCATGTCGACATCCAGGGCATGGCCGGACTTATAGGAAACCACCCGGCCGACGAAGCGGCCGCGGTCGATCAGGGCGATGGCCGCCAGCAGGTCCAGCAGGGCCCGGTGCCAGACCGCCTCCAGCGACTTGCCGTCGTGCGGCAGGAGCGGCTCGTTGAGGTAACGGCGCTTGCCCGCGATCAGGATGTTGCGCTCGGTGTAGCCCATGTTGCGGATGTCGGCGAACAGCTTGCCGAAGGTGGCGAAATACAGCTTTGTGGCCGCGGTCGTGTTCGTACGCGCCAGGGCGCCGTGGCGGAACAGCTTCCGGGTGAGGTGAAAGCGGACGCGCTGGCGGCCGATGGCGTCGGGGAAATCGATGGCGCAGTCGATCTCCAGGCGCGGATGGGCCGGGTCACACGGCTGGAACGTCAGGAAACTGCCGTGAGGCCCTGCGGCCGAAACCGTTTCCTTCACGGTCACGTAAGTCACCGGCGCGGCCTGCCGCTCGACGCCGGCGGCGTCCAGGGCCTCGACCAGGTCCAGGCTGCCGCGGTCGAAGAGCGGCGGGTCGCCGGAGTCTACCCGGATTCTGAGGTTGTCGAGCCCCAGGCCCAGGCGCAGGGCGATGATATGCTCGACCATGCGCATGTAGTTGTGGGGCGAGCCGCTGCGCAGGACGATGTTGCGGGCCGTGGTCCAGACATTCCGGACCGAGACCTGGATCGGCAGGGCGTCGCGCTGGTCCGCGCGGTCGAACCACCAGCCCGGCTGGTCCGTGGGCTCGAAGGTCAGGGTCCGGCGCTCGCGGCCGAAAAACGTGCCCGGCCCGGTCACGGAGACCGCCTTCGCGATCGTCGTCTGCCGGACGTCCGGCGGGTCGCCGGGCTCGGAGGTCAGGTCCCAGTCCACGGCCTGGCGCGCCCACCGGTCGTAGGATCGGCGGACGTTCTCGGTCAGGCCGGCCAGGAGGATGCCATGGGGTTCGTCGGACATGCCGGAAGAATGGTTGATGGTTGATGAGGAATGGTTGATGGTTAACGGGGAATGGCTTGCCCTCCGTCCCGACTCTCCAAGAGGTCGGGACGAAGGAGGGTTGATGGTGAATCCAAGCTATACTTTTTGAAATTCTTAACTCTTAATTTCGATCACGCTCGGGTCGTAATCTTTCGGCGGCACGAAGCCCAGCAGGACCAGGCAGGTGGCCGCCAGGCTGCTGATGCCCAGGCCCTCTTGTTTCGTGAGGACGAGGTTCAGCGACTTCGACGGATTGTAGACGAACACCGGCACCGGGTTGAGCGAATGGGCCGTCTTGACCTTCGGCTTGCCGGAGTCCTTGCCCACCTTGACCTTGCCGGTCTTTTCGTCGTGCTCGAACATGTCGTCGGCGTTGCCGTGGTCGGCGGACACCACCAGGACACCCTGGGCATCCTCCACCGCCTTCATCAGCCGCCCGAGGCCGAGGTCCACGCACTCCACGGCGACCTGGGTGGCCTGGAAGACCCCGGTGTGGCCGACCATGTCCCCGTTGGGATAGTTGAGGCGGATGAAGGGAAAGTTGTTTTTCGCTATTTCCGCGGCCACGCGGTCGGTGATCTCGGCTGACTTCATCCACGGCCGCTGCTCGAACGGGACGATGTCGGAGGGGATTTCCACGTAGTCCTCCAGGCGTTCGTCGAACTTGCCGGAGCGGTTGCCGTTGAAGAAATAGGTCACGTGCCCGAACTTCTGGGTTTCGCTGACCGCCAACTGGCGGACGCCGGCCCGCGCCAGGAACTCGCCCAGAGTCCGGTCGATCGCCGGCGGGGACACCAGGAAGCGCTTGGGGATCTTCAGGTCGCCGTCGTACTGCATCATGCCGGCGTAAAGCACCCGGGGCCGCGGGCCGCGGTCGAACTCGGAAAACGCGTCCTCCTCGAACGCCCGGCTGATCTCGATGGCGCGATCGCCGCGGAAATTAAAATAGATCACGCTGTCACCGTCGCGGACCGGGCCGACGGGCCGGCCGTTTTCGGCGATCACGAAGGCGGACAGGTCCTGGTCGATCACGCCAGGGCGGGCCTTCCGGTGGGCCTCGATAGCCTGGCGGGCGGAGGCGAACTGCGGGCCGACGCCGCGGACGTGGGTGTCCCAGCCGCGCCGGACCATGTCCCAGTTGGCGTTGTAGCGATCCATGGTGATGTTCATCCGCCCGCCGCCGGAGGCGATGCGGTAGTCGGCGGCACCGGCCGCGTTCAGGCCGGCCAGGAAGGCCTCGAAGGGGTCCACGTAATCGAGGGCCGAGGTTTCGCCCACGTCGCGGCCGTCGAGCAGGATGTGGACGCGCGCCTGGCGCACGCCCTCCCGCTTGGCCTGCGCCAGCATGGCCTTGAGGTGGTCCAGGTGGCTGTGGACATTGCCGTCCGAGAACAGGCCGATGAAATGGAGGGCGCCGCCGTGCTCCCTGCAATTGTGGATGAGCTCGGTCCAGGCGGCGTCGCGGAACAGGGCGCCGGAGGCGATGGCCGCATTGACCAGCTTGGCGCCCTGGTCGAAGACGCGCCCGCAGCCGATGGCGTTGTGGCCAACCTCGCTGTTGCCCATGTCGGCGTCGCTGGGCAGGCCGACGGCCCGGCCGTGGGCCTTGAGCCGGGAACTCAGGGCGTTAGCCTTGAGCCAGTCAAGGTGGGGCGTGAGGGCGGAGCGGACGGCGTCGCCCTCCGCGTATTTTCCGATCCCGACCCCATCCATGATTGCCAGCACCACCGGTCCGGGGGGCGGGGCATGCGCCGCGCGCTGCAAGGATTCCATGAGGTTCTTCCTTCTGGGGTTGTCCGACCTGGAAAGTACTGTAGTGGCCGAGGCCGCGTTTCGCAAGGCAGGAGTTGCCTTCCGCCCCCCGAGCCCAAGGGCCGGCCTGACACCGGCCGGCCCGTTTTTCCCTGCCCCCCCGGGGGGGCAGGCGCAGGGGCGATTTCAACGTTGAAAAACGCCGGGAGATGGTTCAGGATGGCGGCGTTCCGGAACCAGGCCCGCCGGAGGCGGCGGTCGGACCGCCGGCCGAAAGAGCCGGCGTTTGGCAGCGACAACCGGGTGGACCCGTGGAATTCCGCCTCCGCGCTTTCCGGCGCAGCGGGGGGGCGAGCATCTTGGATTGCGGGCCAAGTCAAACGAAAAAGGAGACGTCAGCCATGTCCGCAGCGCGCAAGTTTCTTCAGACCCTGCCGGCCGCCCTGGGCGCCCTGGTCCTCGCCAGCCCGCTGCGGGCGGACGATTCCAATTATCAGCGCTTCATGGTGGGCGACCGGGCCGCCGGCATGGGCGGCGCCGTGCTGTCCATCGCCGACGGTGTGGACGCCTGCTATTACAACCCCGCCGGCCTGAGCAAGGCTACGGCCAACACCCTGTCCATTTCCGCCAACCTGTACGGCTTCAACCGCTACAGCATCGACGACGCCTGGTTCCCCGGCGAGGATTTCCGGTCCACCTCCTTCATCAGCATCCCCACGACCATGGGCAGCATCTTCAAGCTGGGCCAAAGGGAAGCGGCCCTCGGCCTGTCCGTGTTCATTCCCGACAAAACCACCCTGCACGAAATCTCGGCTTTCAAGGACCGGAATCATTACACCACCTACAGCAAGGACGACCAGCAGCTCTGGCTGGGCCCCTCGCTCGGTGGCAAGGTGTGCGACGAGCTCTCGCTGGGGTTGTCCGTTTTCGGCGTCTACCGCACGATCAGCGAGTTCGAGAGCATCTACTGGAGCGGCAACCCGGCGACCCTGTCCATGTCCCAGGACATCAAGGCCTACACCCTCAACCTGGCCTCCCTCTGGGGCGCCCAGCTGCACCTCGGCGGGAACTGGAACGTGGGCCTGACCTACCAGACCCCGCAAGTCGTGCTCCTGGAAAACGGCGAGGTCCAATACCAGCACATCATCGCCAATCTGGACAGCGACTCCTTCTTCGCCGACGACCTGACCGTGAAAAATGACGTCCCCATGGAGTTCGCCCTCGGCGTCGGCCAGGACGTGCCCGAGGTCTACGCCTGGGGCCTGGACGTCTCCTGGCACCTGCCCACCAGCTTCACCTCGATCGAGGGCAAGAGCACCACCGGCAGCAACGTGTCGGCCCGCATCCGGCGCAAGGCGGTGGTGGACGTCAACCTGGGCGGCGAGTACATCTTCCAGAAGAAATACCCGGTGCGGGCGGGCTTTTTCACCAGCTTCTCCTCCGCCCCCGACGTCGACGCCAACGACACGGACAGCCTGGGAAAGGTCGACGAATACGGCCTCACCTGCAGCGTGGGCCGGCGCTCGAGCATCCTGGATGCCAATATCGGCCTGAATTACCTCTTCGGCACCGGCGAGGATCTCGGTTACGATATCGACCCGCAGGGCAACCTGGTGCGCAAGGTCGTCACTGCCCGCGAGCAGCGGATTTACCTGTTTTTCAACACCTCGTATCATTTTTAGACGCCGCGGAAGAGGGAAGGAGCCTGCCCTGTGCTACTGGCGATTTACGGGCTGCTGATGCTGGTGCTTTCCGTGTACGCGGCCCACGCGTACCTGATGCTCTACCTGCACCGCAAGCGCCGCGTCCACCGCGCCGCGCCGCGCCCGCCGGCGCCGGCTGAGTGGCCGCGGGTGACGGTGCAACTGCCGATCTACAACGAGCGCTACGTCGTCGAGCGCCTGATCGCGGCGATTGGCGCCCTCGATTACCCCCGCGACCGCCTGGACATCCAGGTGCTCGACGATTCCACCGACGACACCGGGGAGATCGTCCAACGCCAGGTCGCGGTCCAGCGGGCCCGGGGGCTCAACATTTGCCGCCTGGGCCGGGACCAGCGCGCCGGGTTCAAGGCCGGCGCCCTGCGGGCCGGACTCGAAACCGCCCGGGGCGAGTTCCTGGCGATTTTCGACGCCGACTTCATCCCGCCCCCGGACTTTTTGAAAAAAATGATCCCCTATTTTTCCGCCCCCGACATCGGCGTGGTCCAGGCGCGCTGGGGACACCTCAACGGGAGCTATTCCCTGCTGACCCGCGGCCAGACCATCGGGCTGGACGCGCACTTCGTGCTGGAGCACGGGGCGCGTAACGCCTCGAACCTGTTCATCAACTTCAACGGCACGGCGGGTATCTGGCGCAAGGCGGCCATCCTGGCCGCCGGCAACTGGCAGGACGACACCCTGACGGAGGACATCGATATTTCCTACCGGGCCCAGCTCGCCGGCTGGAAATTCGTGTATGTCAACGACGTGGTCTGCCCGGCGGAAGTGCCGGCCGAGGTCTACGGCCTGAAAAACCAGCAGTACCGCTGGGCCAAGGGGGCGATCCAGACGGCCAAGAAGCTGTTGCCGGCGATCTGGCGCGATCGGTCGCTCCCCTGGCTGGTCAAGTTCGAGGCCACCGTCCATCTCACCAACCACCTGGTGTTCCCAGTCCTGCTGTGCATCGCCCTGCTGTACCTGCCGCTGCTGTCGTTCCGCATCCAGCACCAGGACAACCCGTGGGTCTTCCTGGCCCTATCCTTCTGCGTTGTCAACGCCTTCAGCTATCCCCTGTTTTACCTTTACGCCCAGCGCGAGATCTACCCGGACTGGAAACGGCGGCTGCTGTTCCTGCCGATCCTGCTGGCCGGCGCCATCGGTCTCTCGGTGATCAACACCCGGGCGGTCTTCAGCGCCCTGATCGGGCGCCGGAGCGCGTTCCACCGCACGCCCAAGTTCGACCTCGGCGCCCGCGCCACCAGCTCCTGGAAGGGCAAGCAGTACCGCAGCCGCTTCAACGGGACGGTGCTGGTGGAGCTGCTGCTGATCGTCTACCTTTCGCTGACCCTGCTCTTCGCCGTGAACTACCTGCAGTACCTGGCGATCCCCTTCATCCTGCTGTACTGGGCGGGGTTTTTCTTCATCGGCTCGCTCTCCCTGGCCCACGCCCTCCGGCGCTGAGAAGAATTGCGGATTGCAGCCGGCCGGTTGCCTGATCCGCACAGGCGGAAAATCGGTGCTCGCCTCGGCATAGCCTTTGGCGAAGCTTGGGTAATCAGCGGTAAAAATCTTTTGGGTTGCCACGCCGCTTGCGAAGCGCAAGCGTAGTGACGCGGCGGGCATCAGCCCGCTTTAGCGCAGATGCCCGGCGAGGATCTTCAGGCCGATGCCCACCAGGATCAGCCCGCCCAGGACCTCGACCCGGCGCCCGAAGAACGGCCCCAGCCGGCTGCCGATCAGCCCGCCCGGCAGGGAGATGCCGAAGGTGACGGCGCCGATCAGCAGGGCCGGGCCGACGATGGGGGTTTCGAGGAGCGCCAGGCTCAGCCCCACCGCCAGGGCGTCGATGCTGGTGGCCACCGAGAGCAGGAGCAGCCTGGGAAGGTGAAGCGGCCCGGAAGCACAGCCGGCGTCCCCCCGCCGGAAGGATTCCGCGATCATTTTCCCGCCGATCGCCGCCAGCAGGCCGAACGCCACCCAGTGATCCACGCCCGAGATAAGCCCCCGCAGGCTCACGCCGGCCAGCCAGCCCGCCATCGGCATCAAGGCCTGGAACAGCCCGAAAAACAACGCCACCTTGAACGCGTGCCGGAAGCGGGACTGCCGGACCGCCAGCCCGCAGGCAATCGCCACCGCCAGGGCGTCCATGGACAGGCCGAGGGCGATCAGAAGGATTTGGGCCAGGGTCATGGGCCGTATTACCTCACCCGGATACGCCGCGCGGAGCGCGACGTCCACCTTGGGAATCCGTCCGCCAACCATCCCGAGGTGGACCGTTCCCGCATGCGGGAACGGTTGTCTTTAAATATCTCTTCCCCCTGGGGCGGCGGACTCACGGATCAGTCGCCGGCGGCGATTTTTTCTTCCATGAATTCCCGCACGGCCTGGCTGGAAGCAGGCAAAACCGTCCGCCGCTCCGGCAGGCCGGCCAGGGCGTCCAGGATCTCGTGGCGCGCCAGGTCGCGCCCGGTGGCCTGGCGGATGGCCTCGCCGAACTTGGCCGGGTGCGCCGTCGCCAGGCAGATCATCGGCTCGGCCGGGTCCAGGAAGGCGCCGGCCACGTGGTAGGCCACGGCGCTGTGCGGGTCCAACAGGTACCCGTGCTCCTCGTGGCACCCGCGGATGGCCGCCAGGCAGGCGGCGGTGTCGGCCGACCCGGCCGCGAACAGCGGGTCGGCTCCCCCGCCCGGCCCGGTCTCCAGCCGCAGCTTGCCCTCGGCCTCAAAGCCGGCCAGCCAGGCCTTGAGCCGGACCGGGTCCTCCCCGGCGCGGTAAAACAGGTAGCGCTCGAAGTTGCTGGCCACCTGGATGTCCATCGACGGGCTCAAGGTCTGCCGCAGCCGGCCGCGCCGGTAGACGCCGGTGTTGAAGAACCGCGCCAGGATGTCGTTTTCATTGGTGGCCAGGACCAGCCGGCCGATCGGCAGCCCCATCCGCCAGGCCAGGTAGCCGGCGAAAATGTCGCCGAAATTGCCGGTGGGCACCGTGAAGCGGACCCGGGCCTTACCCGTCCGTTCCATGACCCGGAAGGCGGCATAGAAGTAATAGACCACCTGGGCCAGCAGCCGCGCCCAGTTGATCGAGTTCACGGCCCCGAGCGCGCAGCGGTCCCGGAAGTCCAGGTCGCCAAAGAGCGTTTTGACGATCGCCTGGCAATCGTCAAAACTGCCCCGCACTGCCAGGGCGAACACGTTGGTGTCCGGCACGGTGGTCATCTGCCGTTCCTGGACCGGGCTGATCCGGCCGTGGGGATAGAGGACGAAAATCCGCATCCGCCGGCGGCCGCGCACGCCGTGGATCGCGGCGCTGCCGGTGTCGCCGCTGGTGGCGGCCAGGATGTTCAGGCGGCCGCCGGACCGGGCGAGCTCGTATTCGAACAGGCGCCCGAGGAACTGCAGGGCCACGTCCTTGAAGGCCAGGGTGGGCCCGTGAAAGAGTTCGAGGACGTGCAGGTTGCCCAGGGACACCACCGGGGCGACCTCCGGGTGGCGGAACGCGGCCAGGCCCCCGTCCACCAGCACCCGGAGGTCGGGCTCGGGCAGGTCGGCGTACAGCCGCATGACCCGGAACGCCAGCTCAGCGTAGGGGAGTGTCCGCCAGGCGGCGAGGTCGGCGCGGACATCCGGGATGGCGTCAGGCAGGAACAGCCCGCCATCGCGCGCCAGGCCGGCCAGGATCGCTTCTCGGAATCCGAGGGACGGGCCGCCGCCCCGGGTGCTTCGATAGTTCATGCCCGGCCGCTACCTCCCACGCCAGCCGTCCCGATACAGTTGGTTTCCATTGAGCTGCCGGAGATTGGACATCCGCCGCAGGGTAAGCCAGATTTTTTCGTGGCGGCCCCGGTCGCCGCCCATGTCCAGCCAGAGGCTCTCGATGGGCATGTCCTGGAGCAGTTCCAGGTTCTTGATCTTGGTCTGCCGAATGCCCAGGCTGCGCAGGGAAGGGATGTTGCTCAGGGGCTCGAGGTCCGTGACGGAGGTGTCGTTGAGGAACAGGTTGCGCAGGGGCAGGGCTTGCAGAACCGCGAGGTCCCGGTCCCTGATCCGGGTGCCGCTGAGATTCAGATCTTCGAGCGGCATGCCCCGCAGTAGGTTGACATCCTGGAAGTCGGTCCGGGACACGTCCAGTTTCCGGAGTTGTAAGCTGGACAGGAACAGGAAGTCGGAGGCCTTGCTGCCGGACATCAGCAGGGTGGTCAGCGGCATGCCCGCGAGGTGGCTCACGTCCCGCGCCTTGGTCTCCTCGATGTCCAGCTCGGCCAGCGGCATGCCCTTCAGCGGGAACAGGCTCTGCACTTGCGTTCCGCCTATAAACAAGCGCTCCAGGGACCGGATCGTCTTCAGCGGACCCAGGTCGGCCACGTCGGTGTATTTCAGGAACAAGCTGGTCAGGGGCATGTTGCGCAGCGGCTCAAGATCCTTGACCCGGGTTTGGTTGATCCCCAGGGATTCCAGGGGCATTCCCTTCAGCGGAGAAAGATCCGTGATCTTGGTCCTCCCCAGGTCCAAACGTTTCAGGGGCATGCCGTCCAGGGGCGCCAAATCCTTGACCTGCGACCCGTTGAGGTTGAGGTCCTCCAGCGGCTTACCCTTGAGGGGCGCCAGGTCGGTGATTTGGTAGTTGTCTGGCAGGTCGAGGACCTGCAAATCCGGCAGGTCGGCCAGGGGCTCGAGATCCTTCAGCCCCCCGCGCGCCCGCACCCGGACAATCTTGCCGGCGGAATCGGACTCCACGCTGAGCATCTGGAAGGCCAGCTCCGGGTTGCGTTCCATGAGTTTCCGGCGGACGTCCGCGGGCTGCAGCCGGTCAGGGTGAGCCGGGCGCGGCGCGGGCTCAATCGCCGGCCGATCCTCCTGGGCCGGCGGCTGCGCGGCCCGACCAGAAACCCGCTCCAGCGCTTTCAGGACCGGGGCGTATTGCCGGGCAAACTGGCTCTGGCCGAAACCGGCCGCGTAGCGCTCCAGCGCCTTGGCCAGCAGGGCCGCTTCCGACGCGCCGAACGTCTTCCGGGCGATCGCCGCCAGGCATTCCTCGCAACTGGAGTTGTCCCGCACCCCTTCGACCTGGACGGCCCTGAGGATGCCCATCAGCTCCCGCCGGGCCTGCTCCTCGCCCTGCGCGGATTTCCTGCGGCCCACCTCTGCGAGCAAGCCGGCGGACACCAGCGGGTCGGCCTTGGCGAACCAGGATTCGGCCGTCGCCCAGTCCCGTTCCCGGACGGAGAGCAGTCCCTGCAGCAGGGGGGTGTCCGGCCGGCCCTCGGCCATCAGGCGCTGGCGTTTTTCGGAGAGCGCCAGGTCCGCGAACCGGAGGGTGCGGGGCTGGTTGATGGAGCCGGCGCCAACCTTGATGACCTTCTCGGCCAGGATTGCGTCCTCCCGGACTTCGCGGATGACCAGGTTCTCGGAACCACTCGCGAGGGCCACGGTCAGCTCCTGTCCCTGGTTCGCCCGGAAGGTGGCGAGAACCCGCGGCTCCAGGCGCGCCGCCTCGGTCAGCATGCCGGCGAGCCGTTCCAGAGGCTCCCGGCGGGACGCCAGGTCCGGCCGTGCCGCGGCCTGCTGGACCGCCGCCAGGACGCGCGCGATATCGCCGTCCAGCATGCCGGCGCAGGCCTGCTCCCCGAGCTCGGCCATCTGGCGCTCGGCCTCGGCCTCCGCTTCCCGGTGCTGGCGCTCGGCTTCCTCGGCCAGGCGCTGCTGCTGATCGCGGAACTTCTCCTCGCGTTCCCGCAGGTCCCGGGCCGCCAGCTTGCGGGCGGGCTCGGTATCGGCCGCCCAGGCGCCCTGGTACCGGGTGTAGAGGTCCGCGGCCTTGCCGAACTCGTTGGCGGCGACCAGGGGGGCGGCCTGGCGCTCGAGTTCGCGCATGACCCCGTTCCGGGCCGCCAGCAGCTTTTCCTGGCATTTGGCAATTTCCGCCATCGCCGGATCGAAATAGGGGGTGTCCCTGGCTTCGTTGGCCACCTGGCGAAAATTGCGCATGGCGGCTTCGATCTTATCCGGATTGTCCCGCGCCCAACTGCGAGCCAGTTCAAGCATCTGGCGGAGCTGTTCCTCGCGCGATTCCCAGGCCTCGGCCGGATGCGGCGCCTGGTACCCCGGCCCCTGCCCCCCAGGGACCGCCGGCCCGCCCACCCCCGGGCGGCCGCCGGCGGACGCCCGGCTGCGCAGGACTCCGCGAACGACCATGACCCCCAAAATCAGCACCGCCAGCGCAATCACCGCCGCGAACCACCACTCCGGCCGCAGGCCCGGCCGCGGCTTGTGCTTCAGCAGGAACTGGCGCTGCATGTCCTGGAAGGCCTGGTGATCGGGGGCCAGGTCGGAGGCCAGGACCTTGATCGGCATGGTCGCCGAGGCTTTGACCCGCGGGTGCGCGCCCCGCTGGACACTCCGGCGCATGGTACTGCCTCCCGGGGGCGGCAGCGCCTCCAGCGGCATCTTGTGCTGGATGACGCGGTTGATGTCGGCCAGCGCGGCATCCCAGCTTTCCGGGCGCCGGGCGCGGTCCTTGGCCAGCAGGAGCTCGAGCAGGGCGGCCGCCTCGGGGGACACGTGGGGGTTCAGCTCCTGGATGTCCGCGATCTGCTCGCTGATCTGGAGATCCATGGCCGCCGTGGCCGGCGCCCCCTCGAACGGCATCTTGCCGCCCATGGCGTGATACAGGGTGGCGCCCAGAGAATAGATATCCGCCCGGCAGTCCAGGTCGGGATCCCCGCGGGACTGCTCGGGCGAGATGTAGTTCGGCGTGCCGAAGACCATGCCGGCGGACGCCGCGGGGGCATTGACCACCGAGCGCACGCTCTTGGCCAGCCCCAGGTCGGCCACCTTGACGGTCCCATCCCCGTCAATGATGATGTTGTCGGGCTTGATGTCGCAGTGCACCACCCGCGCGTTTTTCCAGGCGTAATTCAGGGCCTCGGCCACGCTGGCGGCCACCAGCAGGCTGTTCTGCTCGGACAGACAATGCTTGCGCCGGATCCAGTCGCCCACGCTGTAGCCGGAAATGAACTCCATGACAAAGTAATACACCCCCTCTTCGGTGTGGCCGAAATCGTAGACCTGGACGATGTTGGGGTGCTTGAGGTTGGCCGTGATGCGCGCCTCGGCCAGGAACTGGCTGAGATCGGAGGCTTCGGCGGCCAGCGTCGGCGGCAAGGCCTTCAGGGCCACAATCCGGTCCAGGGAAATCTGGCGGGCCTTGTAGACCGTGCTCATGCCGCCGCGCGGCAGGGTCTCGATGATCTCGAATCCTGGAAAATGCGGATTGCCCATGGCCTGCGCTCCCGGAACCCATGACCGTTAGGCAGTCATTCTGACCCCGCCGACCGCGATTGTCCAGCTTCTAAAACCCCGCCGGACACCTGTTCAGAAGGCCAGGCCGAGATGCGCGCCGACCCGCCAGTTGTTCAGGTTGAAATCGCTGTCCTTGAACTTCCGGACCAACTGAATCTTGCCGTCCACGCCGAGATAGAGCGGCCCGGCCAGAAGGTTGAGGTTGGCAAAGCCCTGGCCGCCGGGCATCCAGTCGGTCGTGTCGGCCGTGAGGCCGGCCACCGTCAGCTCGAACTTGCCGTAGCCGCAGCAGGCCCCGCCGCCCACGTCCAGCGCCAGCCAGGGGACCGGGGCCCAGGCGTACTTGGCGTTCAGCTCCAGCGGCGCGTAGGTCAGCTTGTTCTCCACCTCGACCGCGAGGGCGGTGGTCTTGCCCTTGTTCTGGATATACCCCCCCTCGGCCCCAAGATAGAGACCCTCGACCACATGGAAATACAGCTCGGCGCCGACCAGGGGGCCCGTGTCCACCTTGTCGTCCTTGAGCGTGCTGTCGGTGAAGGCCAGGTAGCCGCCTTTGACGCCGAAATGGACCGCGCCCAGCGGCCGGTTGTCCGCCGCCAGCGTCGCCGCCGCCAGCATTCCCAGGATCGCCGTCCATGCCGCTCTCATCCCAGTTCCTTTCCCAGCGTCGCGTTGGCTTTTCAATATAACCCCGGGTAACCAGCCAGTATTGTGCGCCCGCGCATTTCACGGCCGCGGGCACAAGATGTGCCTTTAATAAGTATCCCCTATCCTCCGGCCCTGTCAACCCCATTGTCGCTTGCGGGGTCCTGTCGGGCGGGGTGGGACCTTTTGTCCGCCCTGTTTTTGGCGGGCGTCTTCGGGGCCGGGGGAGCCGGCGCCGGCCGGACGCCGAACAGAGCGGCGCCAAGCGCGGCAGTCAACTGCGCCCGGCGGGCCACGGTCACCGGGTGGCCCAGGGCGGCGGCCAGGGCCCGGGCCATGCCAGGCACCAGGGCCACCCCCCCCGTGAACAGCACCGGCCTGACGACCTGACGCCCGGCCATGGCGGCGATCCGCCGGGCCACCGCCTGCCGCACCCCGGCCGCGATCGCCTCCGGCCGCTCGCCGAAAGCCATCAGGCCGATGATCTCGGTTTCGGCGAACACGACGCAGGTGCTGTTGATCGCCGCCGGCTTCGCCGGACGCGCCGCCGGATCCCCCAGCCTGCCCAGGGGAATCTCAAGCCGCGCCGCCAGCACCTCCAGGAAACGGCCGGTGCCGGCGGCGCAGCGGTCGCTCATCACGAAATCCTGCACCGCCCCCTCCGCGTCCAGGCGCAGGAACTTGCAGTCCTGGCCGCCGATGTCAACGACCGTGCGGGCCCCGGGGTGGAGCTGGCGGACGCCGCGGGCCTGGCAGGTAATCTCGGTCACCGCCGCGTCGGCGAAGGCCACGCCGTCGCGTCCCCAGCCGGTGGCCGTCACCCGCCCCACCCGGCGCCGACCGACCCCCGCCCGCCGCAGAACCCGCTGGAACAGCCCGGCCACGAGGGCCTGCTGGCGAACCCCCTGGTCGGCAATCCCCGCCCCCAGGATGCGGCCGGCGGCGGCGTCCCAAAGCACGACCTTGATCGTGCGCGAGCCTGCGTCTATTCCGGCGGAGATCATCGGACTCCGTGCTTCCCGTTGCGGCCGGAGGCGGTTTCGAACAGCGCCTGGAGGCGCATCCTGATCCGCGCGGAATCGGAGGGGGAATAGTCGGTCTCGATCCGCAGGTAAGGCAGGCCGAGTTCCTCCTCCGCCAGGCGGCGCACGGCGAAGGCCTCGACATCGTAGGTCAGGCAGGCCTGCCAGATGACCTCCACGACGCACTGCGGCCGGTAGTCGGCGGCCAGGCTCCGCAGCAGGTCGAAGCGCCGCCGGTTCGGGGTCATGACCGAGCACGGCAGGTGGAAGTATTTTTCGGCCAGGGCGCGCACCGGGTCCGGCGCCTTGGCGTCCGCGTCCTCCAGGATCGGCTTGAGCCCGGTGCAGTTCTCCTGGCAAACCACCAGGCCGCCGCCGGCCTCGATGATCTCCACCACCCGCTCGGCCCCGTGCGGCATCGGCACGCCGGTCAGCAGGACCCGGATCCGCCGCTCCGCCGGCGGGTCCAGGCGGCGGCCCGGCAGGACGCGCAGGGCCTTTTCGTACTGCGCCAGGTCCGCGGGCACGCCGGCGAGGATGCTTTTCAGGCCGAGCAGCTCCAGGCCCGTCAGCGGCGGCGATGGGGATTTCATCAGTTCCGCCAGCCGCCGGCGCAGGGACCGCTCGCGGTTCATGAGCGCCATGGCCCGGCGAAGCCGGTCGGGCGTGAGGCGGACGCCGAGCCGCTGTTCCAGGACCGCCCCGAGCTTCCGCACCTCCCGCAGCCAGTGCTCGAACGCGTCGGGATCGTCGGGCTTCTGGGGCAGCTCCATCACGTGCACCGGCCGGCTCTCGGCCAGCCGTTCGTACATCTTTTTCTTGCCGTCGCAGGTGGTCTCCACCACCAGGAGCTTGGCCATTTCGAGGAAGGGGTTTTCCTTGCGAAGGCTGTAGCCGAGGGTGGACTTGATCAGCGGGCAGAGGTTGGCGGGCAGGACCCGCTCCGCCGCCGGGATCATGTCGGCATCGCCCCCGCACAGGCAGGCCGGGATGCCGCCGGCCGCCAGGATGAGCTCGCGCGGGGTGTATTCACAGGTGATCCCGATGACGGGATGGCCCCGTTTCTTCTGCACCGCCGCGGTGTCCAGGCAGTGCTCCACCATGTCGTCGAACCAGGCCAGCGGACCCGGCCGCCGTTTCGTGCCGCGCGCTTTCATCCCAAGCCCTTTCTCCGCCGGCGTTTCCTCGCATCACGCCGTGTGGCAGTGTGGCCGAAACGCCCTCGGGAAGTCAAAACCTTCTTGACAAGGCGACCGCCGCCGGACAGGCTGTATTGCATCGCGGCGCCGGGAGCACCCCCATGGAAGAGGCTGCCATATTGGTCATCGTTTGCCTGTTCGGCCTGGCCGCGCTGGCGATCCTGCTGGGCTGGATCGTCCCCCTGATCCTCGGGGGCGTCGGACGCCGCCGGCATTGGCCGAGCGCGGGGATCTGGCGCGGCGTGGGCATCGCCTGGGCTTGCCTGGCCCTGCTGCTGGCCCTGGCCGCCGGGTTCGCAATCTTTTGCGCCGCGCAGGCGTCCCGGCGCTACCGGGTCCCCGACGC
The DNA here is from genome assembly GCA_964630555.1 of uncultured Verrucomicrobiota bacterium. Lineage (GTDB taxonomy): Bacteria > Verrucomicrobiota > Kiritimatiellia > JAAZAB01 > JAAZAB01 > JAHIJO01. The sequence continues at coordinate 46,693 of CAZVVD010000010.1, forward strand.
CGCCGCCTTCAGCCCCGCAAACCACCCCGGCCCCACCGCCACCCTGCGCCTGGCCCGGACCGGCGACCTGGAATGCGTGTTCCAGGATGAAGCCGGCGGATCCATCCGGTGCGTCGCCTCGAATGGCGCCCTGGTCGTCCCGGCCGGCGCGTTAACGCTCCGCGAAATCAAGTCGTCAACCACGGACGCGGCCGGCATCCCCTGGACCGCCGCCTCCCGCTCCTGGAACTCGCCGCCGCTCAACCTGGGAGCGGGCGCCGTGACGAACGCCGGCTTCGGCCCGCCTTTCCTGCTGGCCGTACAGGTGGAATACGCCCCCGTCTCCTCAAGCATCAGGCTGGCGCCGGTCTGCGCCGACCGCGAAGGCAACGCCTACCAGGTCGCCGACAGCGCCCGGGCGGCGGCGCCCTCGTTCCAGTTCCTGGAGGCCGGCGGCCGGGTGCTCTGGAGCGGCAAGTTCGAGGCCGGCTGAGGGGGCTCCCTGGGGTATTCCGGGCGAATACCCGATAACGTCATCGGGGCCTGCGCCATCCGGCTGGACTGGCCGGGGTTTCCGTTCGAACACATGGTCGTGGAAACCCCCTTCCTGCGCCACGAAAAACAGCGTGACAAGCCCAGTCAAAAGGACTAAGATCACGCCCATGAACACATGGTCTCTCTTTTTTGCCTGGGTTTGCCTGGCCGCGTGGCTGGTCATGGCCGCGCCGGCCCCGGCGCAGACGCCCGCCGTTCCCGGCACGCCGGCGGCGAAGCCAGCCGCCATCGCATCCCCTAAGTCCGGCCAGGTGCTCACCGACGATCAGATCGCCGCGCTCCTGACCGAGTGGACCAACGAAAAAAACCAGGGGAAACTTTTCTTCTCCTCTTCGTTTGGACCGGCGTCCGTTTCGCCATCGGCCCGCCAGAAGTATGCCAAGTCCGGCAAAATCCCCCTCACCATCGTCTGCCAGATCGTCGAGGTCAAGGAGGTGAGGGGCAAGAAAGTGAGCATGCGCCTGGGCGGCAGGGCGCACCTGTACATCCTGGATCCGGACGGGAAAGTCTTTGAAAACAAGTCCGTGTCCCTCGACAAAATGTGTCCCTCCTGAGGGGGCTCGGGCGGCCACTTCGTTGAAGTGGCCAAGGAAGGCGAGTACACGGCGGTCGTCTGGGTGGATGCCGGCAAGAAGCGCTTCTTCGGCAAAAAGATGACTGTCACGGCCACCCGCTTTCAATAATTTTAGACCCACCGGTCCATGCCCTTGACCCTGACAGCCAAGCGCCGCTGGGTCCAGGTCCTGGCCGCCATCCTGCTGACCGGCAACCTCACGGTCTTCACCGCCAACGCCGTGTTCTTTGGCGGGGTCTGCCTGCCCATCCTCCACTGCAACGCCTGCCCGCTGACCTGGTTCGCCTGCCCGATTTACACGCTCTCGGAATACATCCAGTTCCATTCCGTTCCCTGGCTGGCCCTGGGCCTGGTCGCGGCCGCCGGCGCGCTCGCCGGCCGGCTCTTCTGCGGCTGGATCTGCCCCATGGGCCTGCTCCAGGACCTGCTCTACCGGGTCCCCGCGCCGAAGTTCCGCTTCCCCGCCATCCAGCGCTGGCTGAAATACGTCTTCCTGGTCGGCGGCGTGGGGCTGGCGGCCTACTGGGCGGGCAAGGACGTCCTCTACTTCTTCTGCCAGTACTGCCCCGCCGCCACCCTGGAAGTGCTGCTGCCCGAGATGATCGCCCGGCAGGATTTCTCCCTGGACGCCTGGCGCGTCCTGCGCCTGTCGGTGCTCGTCTTTATCCTGGCCGTCGTGATCTTCAACGTCCGCTGGTTCTGCAAGGCCATGTGCCCGGTGGGCGCCTTGATTGCGCTCTGCAACAAGTTCTCGCTCTTCCGCATCCGGCTGGACGCGGAAAAATGCATCCACTGCGGGAAATGCGACCGGACCTGCCCCATGGCCGTGCCCGTGGAGGTTTGCAGCCGCACTGGCCGCGCCGTCAGCCGCCACACCGAGTGCATCGGCTGCCTGGCCTGCCAGCAGGTCTGCCCGACCGGCGCCATCGGCAACAACGCCCGCCTCGGGTGACGCGGGGTTGAAGCGACGCCCACGCCGCTACAACGGCGCTGACAATCCCGATCACGCTGATTTCACAACCGCAAAAGATCGCAGAGATCACATAGAAGAATTTGGTTTTTTGCGTTCTATGCGGTTAATATTCGGACACTCCGAAAATTTGTCCTGCTCCTTGCGGCTTGGCGCCTTGGCGTGAGAAGATTCCGCCGCCCTAGTCCGCCAGCCGCCGGACGAAGGCGGGTCAGCCAATCAGCAATCAGAAATCAACGATCAGAAATTCCGAACGCGGGGATTGGCGGGAGCGAGTGGGAATCGAACCCGACCCGGGACCGGTTAGGGCCCCACACAGGTTTTGAAGACCAGGAGCGCCACCAGGCGCCATTCACTCCCGGCAAGAATGCTAGCGTCAACGCCCCGGGCGGGCAAGCCTTCTCTCAGGCGGCGGGGATTTGCGAACGACAGGCGTTACCGCTCGATCATGATTTTGTTATACATATATGATCCCCCGCGCATCACAAACACAGAGAGTAAAGCACGGCGGCCGGCAGTTGTCAACGCGGGGGATCCTGCAGCCGTCTCCAGGCCCCGCTTTGGCGCGCTCCATGGGGCAGGGATCAGACCCTATGACCTTCCGCAAAGCCTTTTCGGATGCCCGTTCCACGCCGGGCGGATCCAGACTCCCGATGGGGATAGGCGATTCGGGTTTGGCAGGGACGATGGAAGAGCTTGAATCCAGGCTGGAACGAAAAATAATCTCTTCCGAAAGACAGGCCATATTAATTCTTAAGGGTTGACCCCTATCAGTCTGA
>CAZVVD010000011.1:0-48570 GCA_964630555.1 uncultured Verrucomicrobiota bacterium
CCGCAACCGTCAAAACAGCTGTATTTACAGGGGTTTTTAACCGGACAGTAGTGATAAAGTACCATCAATCATTGACTTTCAACATCAACCTGAACACTCCCGTTAACTTCGTCCAACTCATCTGCGGTGATAATGGCGGATATATAGTGCATTCCTATTTGGGAAGCTGTGTAGTTCGTAGAAACGCTTATAAGTGCATTTGAAGCAACTGTTCCTATATTCCATGAGCCAGCGGTAATTGTGGCGTTTGTGCTTAGTCCTTCATCTGCTGTCATGGAAACTTTAACGTTGTGCAGTGACATCGGAAGCGGATTGACGTAACTCACCGTGCCAGTCAAGCATTGACCCTGTTGAACAGGAGGAGTTGGGGCAACACTAAGGATATTTGTGGCCGCTCCCATGACAATCCGGCCTATATCAATCCATCTATCACTGGTACCAACCACATTTATACATGCACTGAGTTCAAACGTTTTCGTCATTCCCGTCCAATTAGTATATGCCCCTGGTTGCACAACCAGAGACACAATACTCGTGGCATTCGGATCAATAGTGTTAGTCGTATATTGGGTCGCCAGATCTCCATAGTGAACACCGTTATATGCCAGAGCATCAGCATCCATTGTAACCGTGCAGACCCGGGTAACGTTAGTCTTATTCTGAAGCATAAGAGTCCACACTAGATTTGCCCCAAACGTTGCTCCCGTTGAATAAGAGAAGCTCACCTCAATTCCACATGGCAGATTAGTTACTGCCCATGCTGCACTAACAATTGTCAACTGTATCACCAATAGGTATAGTTTCATTTGGTCCTCATTTATAACTACCAGTAATGATGTTGCACGTGCTCACTCCAACAGATTTCGTGCTTATATCGTGGCCAACCAGATCGGAATGACTTCTAACCAACACCGGGTTACCACCGGGAACATCTTGCCAGTCCTGAACTTCGCCATTAACCTCGGAAAAAACGAAACCCACATCATAATCTCCGCCAAGATTCCCTTTCACAGCAGCATGAGATGCTGGCCCGCACTGAAACACACCCCCGCTTTGTTCTTGAGGTGTTGCATCGACGGCCTGCCAACCGTCTTGGTTTATTTGGTCTGGACGGATCATCCATGCATCACACCAAACATGAAAATTCCATATCGATTCGGATCGGCCTTTGTCGTAAGTCCCGTCCGCGAAGAAATATCGCTCTATGATATGATTGCCGTTAGTGTCATGCGCGGAATCGTAATTAGTAAGAGGCCGTGACGGAATACCACTCCCCCGTAACATCGAAGTCAATACGCCACCAGACACCCAGCACTGGCCATACTTGACGAACGTCCCTGAAGACAAATATTTTTCAATAATTTGATGAGTGCCAGACCAATCACTTGGCCATTTCCAATCGGGTGCCGGAGCTGGCCAATTAAACCATTTGTCGTATAAGAGCCCCTGTCCATTATTGGCATCAACCACTCGGGATAAATGGCGAGCAACAATAACAGGAGACACCCGTTCGGCAGATCCCAGTTTGCACCCCGGAACAACCTGACCCGCTAACATATCTAGCAAAACCTTAAGCGAGTTTTGTGAAAATTGAGCATATTGCCATATCTTGATGAGTTTACTGGCACAGTCACCTTTCCATATGATTCCCGATGTCCGCATGACATATTCCGTCCGGTCGGCATCGTTCGCCATATAAACCGAGTCATTGGCGCTCCATGGATTGAAGAGAATGATGACCTGACCAGGGAAGTTTGTCGTGTCCAGAACGATATTGGTCGCCGCCTGCGGCACCACACTCGCCTGCCACTGGTATTCGCCGATGGGACAATTTGTCGAAGGGATATTGATTTCCATTTTAGCGGTCTTTGTCTGATCGGCGTTATTCGAGACCGACAGCAACTTGCAATACCAGTTCGTTGCGGCAAGATCGGCGGTCACTTCGGGAACATCGTAAGTGGTTGGCGCACCATCGAATTCCTGGATCGCCTTAAACTTGATATCGAAGCAAACACTCTCATAGCCATTGGTCAAGGTGGCTTCGACCTTGAATTTATCCGCTCTGCGCAATACCAAGGCGTTGGTTTGGTAAAGACTCGTGTGGTGTAGGGTTTCGTTAGTTGACTCAAGCCAGTTTAAATTCACAAACTTCGGGCTAAACACCTCGTTTGTTGCCGTGTCGTAGCAATTGGCATTTTCAACCGCTTGCGCTTTTAACGTGTATGTATTCGATACAGGACCGGCATACACCCAGACATTCGTTCCCTGCCAAGTATTCGTGCCAATACCCGCCCATATCGGCCCGGCAGCAAATTGCGCGCCATTCGTCCCAAAATCCGGCGAAATTGACCAAGCCGTATTTGTCCAGGAGTCGGCTGTCAGACAGAACGAAACGCAATTGGTGCAGTAAACATAACCTTGAAGATTTGTCTGAATAATATCCAACTTCAGGACGGAAAACGGAACCTCATCATAGAAATTCGTATTATCCACCGACGTGGCGCGAATCGAATAATTCGTTGCCACGGTCCCAGGCGACACCCAGGCATCCGGCCATTCGTTTGAGGACACAACCGCTCCGCCCGATATGGAAGGACTTATCGTCCACGTCACCCCGCCGGGAATATTCGTCCCCGCCACGGTGAATTGCAATTCCCCGCCTCCCACCGCCGCATATGCCGTCCGCGGCGTGATCCAAATGGACGGAATAATCAACCGATAATACACGTTCGTGATGTCCACCTGATATTCCTTTGACTCGCCCTGGTCTGCCCCCGGAAAGTTTGTGTCGATTGTCGGCCCGATGTCATTCGTGTCCGCCATCGGCGGATAGTCGCCCAGGCTCCCCACCAGCACGTTCGAGATCGCCACCCGCACCCCGTTGCTGGGCGATGTCCACCAGTTCGTTTCCGAGGAACGGAAAACGATCCGGGTCCGGAGCGACCAGAAATACGCGCCCCATTTCCCATCGGCCAACTTGGTCCCGCGCACCCAGCCGACATTGTCATAGATTTTTCCAGGATAATGCCGCTCCGTATTGTTCGTGGCATTGTATGCCACGGCGGCATTCCAGGCATCCGCGGCCGATGCGTGATTCAAAGCGATAACCTGCTTTTCGATCGCATACGTCTCGTTTGTATTTGTTGTGATGTTCGTGCCTTTGACGAGATCCGTCAATTTCCCCACTTCGGCGTACATCTGATCCACCAGCGGCGGGTTCCCCTGCACGTTGATTGTCACCGGCGTGAAGGTGCGGTTGGTGTAATACAATTCCGAAGCTCCAGCGACAGCCGTAAGTCCACAGCACCACAAAAGCATTATAAATGACAAGCCACGTTTCATTTGATTTTTCAACCCGCCTCAGACACTTTTACCAACGCAAACTTAAACCAGATCGCACACGCCTTGCCGAAGCTCTGCGGCAACGACAGGTGTTTCAAGGGCAAAAGGCCATTTCTCCGGCCTCATCAATTGCCAATCCGATAAAACTTCTCAGAAAGCGCGTTCGCGGCATTCTTCATATCGTTCAAATCCGCGTCCGATCCGGGCGTATTCGTGAAAGTCGGCGTTGTCCCGAAATACAACCGGCAGTGATAGACGATACTTTGGCGCGTCATCTCCCGCATATTGTCCCTTTCCGCCTCCGCATCGTCTGCGACCAACGGATCCTTTTGATGATCCACTTCCCACCCGTCGGACAGGCCGTCGCCATCGCTATCGGCATCCAGCGGGTCAGTCCCGTATGTTCCGACTTCTTCCCCGTCGGAAAGGCCGTCGTCATCCGAATCGGAGTCGAAAGGATCTGTGCCCAGCCCGGCTTCCCGCCAATCGGTCAACCCGTCGCCGTCGCTATCCACCGCCGAATCGAAGCTGAAGACGTATTTCACCTGCCCGATATTGGCCAGGGCGTAATCGTTGGTCTGGCCATTGCCCCAGGGATAATAGCCCGGCATATTGGATGGGAAGGTGTTGGTGAGATTAAGCTCATACAGACGATCATAGAACGGCTGAGCCACGTATTTCACCTGTCCGATATTGGCGATGAAGTAGTTGTCGGCATTGGAGAAGGAGGCGATCAGGGCGGTTATGTTGGTGCCGGCGGCGAAGTTAGTTGCCATTTCATCGTAAGCATTGGTGGCCACCCATTTGAGCTGGCCGAGGGTGATAGCGGAGTAATCGTTGGGGGTTACGTTGGTATCCACCACGCCATGCTCACCCCACCAAGCGGGGGATTGGGCCAGGACGGGCATGGTCGCCAGGAAACAGATTGCCCGCAAAAACGCGCCTGCCCGCCTCCGGCGGGAAATGACGCGAAAACACTTCGTCGTTTTAGTTTTCATTTCCGGCATTCCTACACTTATGAAGGGCCATGTCCTTTTTGCACCCTCTTTCCTCGCCAACTTACAACACCGCCATCCTTACTGCGGAATGGGATACCTCACGATCACGATGCCGGAGCCGCCGGCGCCAGCCGGGCATTCTGGGCTATCATGACCCCCACCCCCACCGCCTCCCGTATTAGACACACCGTTTTCAGCTGCAGCACAGGGCTCTGATGAACAACCCACCCCACCTCCTCCTAGACCTCCGGCTCCTGGGTTAGCATATCGGCTATGCCCACCCCCGCCGCCACCAAACCATCCAGCAGGAGAACCACCAACAGAAGCGAATTGAGAATATTCAACGCCTACCCCTCCAGCCCCAGCCGCATTTGTTATTGCGTCACCGCCAGCCGCACCAGCACCACCTCCACCCCCCATCATATAATAAGGATGGCCTACAAATGTCCCACCATCATGTCCTTGATTTATTATTCCTGTTCCAGGCGTTCCGGCAAAACCAGCTCCCCCACCACTACCTCCATTAACACCGTTTCCTCCGCCATAATATGCACCTCCGCCACCTCCGCCAACAGCTTCCAATGATCCAAAACAACTATTACTCCCTGCCCCACCAGTAGAGGAGGTTCCCTTCCCGCCTTCCCCAACAATCACCGCACAACTCGATTCTGCCACTAAATAATTCTGAGTAAAAACAACACCTCCAGCCCCACCTCCTCCCGCATGAGCATGCCCTCCCGCCCCGCCGCCAGCCACAATCAGCACCTCGCACGTCACCGAACAGCCGGATACTTTGAAAATCCCGCTGCTTAAAAAGATGTGCGCCCGATAGTTAGTTCCATTGAGGGTGTAATTCGTGATCGTCCCGCCGGTGATGCCGACCGGCTTGTTCGTGAACATGCCCATCGGTATATCCCCGCCAGGCGTATCAAGCACAATGGGGCCGGCAGCAACGCTTAATCCCCCCTGAATCGTTGCGTCACTGTTGACCGTCAGGGTATCCACTTCCAAATCCCCGGCCTGCACCAATCCGGCCAGCAGAAGGGCACTCAGCACAACCGAACAGGATAAACCACAGCGGATCGAACGCTTAACGCCAGACCTCCTATGAAAACAATCGAAAAATAATCGTTTGTATTTTGCAACCATTTCACTTCTCCCTTTCAACCGTTTTTCACTTCAAAGCTTTAGTTGAACTTACGCGCATCACAGTTTGACCTTTCCCTCGATCACCACTCTGATATTTTTCCCGCTGATATCGAGATTCTCGTTGTATGTCCCGGATTTTATGACCAGCGTATGCGCACGGTCCGCATCCACCGCGACCAGGCCTTTGCCAACCGTCTTTTTCGGACCGTGCTTGGCGGAAACGGATGGCGCGCGCCCGGTGTTGCTGTCGCTGCCTCGCGCTTGATCTACATAGATTATGCCTGTGGAGTTTCCCTGATCATCATTATCATGATTCGGCTTAAAATCCACCGGCTCGACCGGCACAATATTGTTCGTTTTATGAAAACAGGCTTCATAATCGCCGATTCCATCGCCATCGCTATCCGTGTTGTAGTCGGATGTGCCGTTTTGTCTCTCGAAATCATGATCCAAGCCATCGCCGTCTTCGTCGATGTATAGCAAGCCTTCAAAAACAACAACTTCTCCGCTCCCGCGCCGTAATTGGATCACGGAGGCATCGGGGAAGTATCCGGTTGGCACATCAAGCAGAACGACGGATTCTTCATTGGTGCCATCCATCAGGTTGCCGTAGAGATCTGCCGCCACGACCACATCATTCGTGCCCAGTAAGTCCAAATACAACGACGCTTTGGCGTTATCCCTGTTCCAGTAATGAATTGCATACACCAGGTTATTCGTCAGGATGTCCCGGTCCAAGGCCACGCACAGGCTTTCGGCCGCATTGCTTTCCACCGAGTCCGCATACCAGCCGGATTGCAGGGAAAGTTCGCCGGCTTTCCGGACAACACGACCGGTTTCAGGCTTCCGGTAGTTTGAAAACCATTCCCCGCCGTTTTTCCATGACTCAAGAACAAAAGCAGGCCTTGGATATACGTATTCTTCGTTAGCCGTATACCACGGCGCTCCCCATTGGATATAGAACCTGCTTGCGGGGCTCTCGTCCTTGTCATCCGTAACACCGTCGAAATCGGAGTCCTGGAAATACGGATCGCCCCCAAGCAGGGCTTCGCGGACATTTACCAGACAATCGTCATCGCCATCCAGGAGGGCGTCGCGCGAGTCGAGATAAGCGAGTCCGTACCGTTGCTCGAAAATATCGGGCATTCCGTCGGAATCGGAATCCGCCTTATCGGCAGCCGGGCCGGTGGCGTCGGCTCCTATCAGGGCCAGGGAGGAGATCAGGACCAGCGGAAGGGCAATACACCACGGATAAACGGCATGTTTCATGTCGGAACCCCCCCCGTCGACTTGTCATCGCTCCGAGTGAACAGTCACTGCTCAGTTTAATTGTAAAACAATCGCCCTAATGATTCATGCAAGCTTTATTTTAAACTTTTTTAATCCCCTCCTCCGGAGGGGTGCCGAAGGCCGGGTGGGTAACCTTATTCGTTTGTGTATTTATGCCGATGGATCACTTAGTCATTCCAACCTAAAAAAAACAGTCCGGTAGCGCTGGGACGCGCTCCGGACTGTTTTTTTGTCCCTGAAGCCACCCGGGCGGGTCATGTAGGGAGCTGATGGTTCCAAGGAAGCATAGGGCGCGCCGTCACGATCATAAGCACCGTACAGGCAAAGCATTAACGAGAGCAGTTCGGCCGCTTTGCGGCCGAACTGCTCTTCATAGGTTCACAACAACTTCGACTACGAGCAGCCCATGGAATTGCCGCAGACGAAGCAACGGTAGCAGGACCCGTTGCGCACGGTGATGGCGCCGCACTGGTCGCACACGGGGGCGTCCTCCTGGAAGTGCTCGAACTGCTTGTCAATCCGGTGCTCGGCCACCGGCACCGCCGTTCCGGCCGCGGCGGCAGTGGCGGGTTCCGGCGCCGCCGGCAGCGCTGCCGCCAGCGCTGGCGCCGACAGCGGGCGTTTGCCTTCCGGAAAGGTCTGGGCCAGCCAGCGGAAGATGTAGTCCACCAGCGACTTGGCGTAGGGAATGTCCGCGTTCTTGGTGAAGCCGCTGGGCTCGAACCGGCTGTGGCTGAACTTCTCGATCAGGGTGCTGGCGGGCACGCCGTATTGCAGGCACATGGAGATCGCGGTGCCGAAGGCGTCCATGATGCCGCCGACCGTGCTGCCCTCCTTGGCCATGGTGATGAAGAGCTCGCCGGGCGCGCCGTCCTCGTAGAGGCCGACGGTCAGGTAGCCCTGGTGGCCGGCGACCTCGAACTTGTGGGTGATCGACTGGCGCGTGGCGGCCATGCGCCGGCGGAACGGCTTATTGACCACGGCGACGGCCGCGGCCGGCGCCGCCGTGTCCCCGTCCGCGGCGGGCAGGGAAGCGTCCTGCTTGACCGACACCGGCTGGATACCTTTCGAGCCGTCCCGGTAAATCGCCACCGCCTTGAGCCCCAGGGTCCAGCCCTCCTGGAACACCTGGATGATGTCCTCGACCGTGGCCCCCGACGGCATGTTGATCGTCTTGCTGATCGCCCCCGAGAGGAACGGCTGCGCCGCCGCCATCATCTTGAGATGGGCATGGTAATCAATGAAGCGGCTGCCGTTGCGGGGCTTGAAGGCACAGTCGAAGATCTTCAGGTGCTCGGGGTTCAACCCCGGCGCCTCCTCGATCGTGTCGTGGTCGTTGACGTGGCGCAGGATCGCCTGGATCTGCTCGGGCGCGTATCCCAGGCGCCGCAGGCTAAGCTCCAGGGTCTGGTTGACGATTTTAAACATGCCGCCGCCGGCCAGCTGCTTATATTTCACCAGGGCGATGTCCGGCTCGACGCCGGTGGTGTCGCAGTCCATCATGAACCCGATGGTGCCGGTTGGCGCCAGGACGGTGACCTGGGCGTTGCGGAACCCCTGGCGCTTGCCCAGCTCGCAGACCCGGTCCCAGGTCTGCCGGCTCTCGCGGATCATGGTCGTCAGGCTGGCGTCGGCCGGAATCCGCTCCACGGCGTCGCGGTGCATGCGGATGACCTCCAGCATCGGCTCGCTGTTCCTGGAGAACTCCTCGAACACGCCCCGCGACGCGGCCAGCTCCGTGGACACCGCGTAGGCGTAACCCGTCAACAGCGAGGTCACCGCCCCGGCGAAGGCGCGCCCCTCATCGCTGTCGTAGGGCTTGCCGAGACTCATGATCAGCGCGCCCAGGTTGGCGTAGCCCAGGCCCAGCGGGCGGAAGCGGTGCGAGTTAGTGGCGATCTCGGCGGTAGGGTAGCTGCCGCTGTCCACCAGGATGTCCTGGGCGATGATCAGGATCCGCACCACGTGCTGAAAACGCTTGACGTCGAAGGCGCGCTGCTCGTCCGAGAACTTCATCAGGTTGATCGAGGCCAGGTTGCAGGCGCTGTTGTCGACGAACATGTACTCGGAACAGGGGTTGCTGGCGTTGATCCGCCCGCTGCGGGGACAGGTGTGCCAGCGGTTGATGGTCGTGTCGTATTGCAGCCCGGGATCGCCGCAGGCGTGGGCGGCCTCGCCGATAGCCCGTATCACCTTCCGCGCGTCCAGCGCCTCGACCAGGGCGCCGGTCGTCACCGCCCGGGTGTGCCAGGCCGCGCCGGCCTGCGCCGCGTTCATGAAATCGTCCACCACCCGCACCGACAGGTTGGCGTTCTGGAACATGACCGAGGCATAGGCCTCGCCGTTGAACGACCCGTCATAGCCGGCTTTGATCAGGGCCCGGGCCTTCTTCTCCTCGTTGACCTTGCAGGCGATGAACTCCATGATGTCCGGATGGTCCACCCGCAGGCTCTGCATCTTGGCCGCCCGGCGCGTCTTGCCGCCGGACTTGATCACCGCGGCCACCTGGTCAAAGACGCGCATGAAGCTCAGCGGCCCGGAGGGCGTGCCGCCCCCGGAGAGCTTTTCGCGGCTGCTGCGGAGGGTGCTCAGGTCCGTGCCCGTGCCCGATCCGAACTTGAACAGCATCGCCTCCGCGCTGGCCAGGCGCATGATGTCCTCCATCGTGTCCGCCACGGACTGGATGAAGCAGGCCGAGGCCTGGGGATGCCGGTAGGAATCCTCGGTGCGCTCGATGCGCTCGCGCTCCGGGTTCCAGTAGTAGCTGGTCTTGCTGTTGGAACTCACCCCGTAGACCTGGTGCAGGCCGACGTTGAACCAGACCGGGCTGTTGAAGGCCCCGTACTGGTTCAGGCAGATGTGCGCCAGCTCCTTGTAGAACGTCTCGGCATCCTCCGGGGTCTCGAAATAGCCGTCCCGCGCGCCCCAGTCGGCGATGGTGCGCGCCACCCGGTGGACCACCTGGCGGACGGATTTTTCACGGACCTCTGAGCCCCGCGCTCCGTAGAAATATTTCGAGGCCACCACGTTGGCCGCCAGGGTGGACCAGCTTTTCGGCACCTCCACATCGTTATCCTCGAACACGGTCTCGCCCTTGTCGTTGCGGATGACCGCCTTGCGGCGCTCCCACTCGACCTCGTCGAACGGGTCGACGCCCGGGCGGGTGAACAGGGGGGTGACGGTCAGTCCCTTGGGTGTTTTCTGGCGCATATTCATGGTCTCTTTCCTGGCATTCCGGGTTCGTGCACCGGCCCTGGGCGCCCGTTCCTCGACGATCGGCTCTTCAAGTTTCAGGGGTAAATCCACCGGTTCGCGGGCATCCAGCATGGCAGGTTCTCCTAAACAGCTTGCAAGCAGGCAATTAGACGTTCGGCGGTCCAGCCGGCAACCACAACATATGCTACTCAACCGATCCAGCGTTCCCCTCTTACCACTACCTGTTGTGGGCGCCAAGAAAAAAATTTTATTTTTTTAGCGCCCTTCCGGCGGGGCCCGGCGGGCCCGCAATTGCAGGTCGATCGGCACGCCTTCCAGGCCGAACGCCGCGCGCAGGCTGTGAATCAAGTAGCCGCGGAACGCCGGCAGGAGCCGGCGGGGATCGTTGACGAACAGCAGCACCGTCAGCGGAGGCGAGGCCCCCTGGGTGGCGTAGAAGATCTTCAGCCGTCGGCCCTGGACCAGCGGCGGCTGGACCCGCGCGCAGGCGTCCATGATCACCCGGTTTAACACGCCGGTGGGCAGGGCGGCCCGGAGCTGCCGGGCCACGACGTCCACCGCGTCCACCAGCCGCCGGATGTTGAAACCAGTCTTGGCCGAAACGCACACCACCGGCATGAAGTCGCAGAACGGCAGGGCCCGGCGCAGGGCCGCGCGGTATTGCGCCTCCGGCACACGGCCGGCCAGGTCCCACTTGTTGACGATCAGGACGCAGCCCTTCCGGCACTCCAGAATCCGGGCGGCGATGGTCTTGTCCTGCGCCGTCGGCCCCTCCGCCGCGTCCAGCACCAGCCCGGCGATGTCGGAGCGAGCGATGCTCTGCTCGGCCCGCGCCACGCCGAGGCGGTCGACCGGGCCCGGGATTTTCCCGGCGCGCCGCAGGCCGGCGGTGTCGATCAGGAGGTAGTGCCGCGCCGGGTCGCCACGGCCGATGACGAACGGGATGCTGACGCTGTCCCGGGTGGTACCCGGCTGGGCGGAGACGATCACGCGGTCGCTGCGCAGGAGGCGGTTGATGACCGACGATTTCCCGACGTTCGGCCGGCCGACCAAGGCCACCTGGAGCGGATGGGCCCGGGTCGGGTTCGGCGTCTCCGGCAGGACCGCGAGCACCGCCCGCATCAGGGGATCGAGCCCGCGGCGCTGCAGGGCGGAGACCGGGAACACCGGGAACCCCAGCCGGGCGAAGTCGGCGGCCTGGGCGTCGCGCCCGGGGTGGTCGGCCTTGTTGGCGGCCAGGAAGACGGGCCGGCCGCTGCTGCGCAGCAGCGCCGCGACCTCTTCGTCCTGCGGCAGGAGCCCGGTGGTCGCGTCGGCGACGAACAGGATGGCGGCGGCGTCGCGGATCGCGGCCTCCACCTGGAGGCGCACGCCCCGCTCAATCTCCGCCGCCGCCGCCGGCGCGGCGCCCGGTTCCGGATCCAGCCGGCCCAGCCCGCCGGTGTCAATCAGCTCGAAGCGGTTTCCTTCCCACTCGGCCTCCGCGACCAGCCGGTCGCGGGTAACGCCCCGCTCGGGATGGACCAGGGCCACGCGCCGTCCGGCCAGCAGGTTGAACAGCGCCGACTTGCCGACATTCGGCCGGCCGACGATTGCCGCCGCGCGCCGGGATGACAGGGGCATACTCATGGACAGCTACCGCCAAGCTTGGACCGGCATCAGCGGCGGGAGCATACCCGACCGGCTCGCCGCCGCCAAGCTCAAATCCCGGGCGGCCGGCCGGAAAAAATGTGAAGGAAAAAAGTTGACGCGCCGGAACCGGAACCTAGAATCATTTCTGGTCCTGGGTTCAAGAGAAGCCCCGCGTCGGGGCGTTGTCCCCGGCGATCGGGAAGGAATAGGAACGGTTGAAACGGCCTTTGCACGTCGCACTCCTGTGTTCGTCCAAGCAAGCAGCCCGGCAGGCGGCCGCCGCGCGACGGCCGTATTCCCTCCCGGCCAGGGGCGCCGAGCCCCCGGACGCCTGGGCCGAGTATGACACCGAGGACACCCTGGCGGCGGTGGAGCGCGCCCTGGCGCGGCGCTACCGCGTGACCCGCATCGAGGGCGACGCCGCCGCTTACGCCCGCCTGCAGGCCCTCCGGCCGGACCTGGTCTTCAACATCTCCGAGGGCTTCGGCGGCGACCACCGCGAGTCCCACGCCGCCGTGCTGTGCGAAATCCTCGGCCTGGCCTGCACGGGGTCCGACGCCCTCACCCTCGGCCTGTGTCTGGACAAGGCCCGCGCCAAGGAAATCATGGCGGCGCACGGAATTCCCACGCCGGCGTTCCGGATCGTGGCGGGCGCGGACTCGCGGCGCGCGCTGTCCACCTGCCCCCTCCCCGCTGTCGTCAAGCCCCTCCGCGAAGGCTCCTCGATCGGCATCCGCAACGACAGCCTGGTGACCCGCCGGCGCGACCTGGCGCGGCGCGTCCGGGCCGTGCTCCGCGCGTACCGCCAGCCGGCGCTGGTCGAGGCCTTCCTGCCCGGCCGCGAGTTCACGGTCGGCGCCCTGGGCAACGCCCCGGAGTACGAGCTGCTGCCGATCGCGGAAATCAACCACCGGGCGCTGCCGACGGACGCCAACCCGATCTACGGCTACGAGGCCAAGTGGCTCTGGGACGATCCCGCCCATCCCCTGCCGCTCCTGGTCTGCCCGGCCAGGATCCCATCCTCCCTCGCCACCGCCATCCGGCGGCTGGTGCGCCGCAGCCTGCACGCGTTCCGGGTACGCGACTGGTGCCGGGTGGATCTGCGGCTGGACGCCGCGGGCCGGCCGCAGCTCCTCGAGCTGAATCCCCTGCCGGGCATCCTGCCGGACCCGCGTGAGAACTCGGCGCTGCCCGCCGCGGCCCGCGCCGCCGGCTACAGTTATGACCGACTGATCCTGCGGGTGGCGCGGGAAGCCCTGCGCCGGAATCGGCGGATTCGATAAAATAAACGTTGCGCTCTTGCGTCCATCCTGTTTTATTTCCCATGACGCCGCCGACCGGCCCCGCCCGCAGGGCGCGGCGCGAGAGCGGCTCGCGAATCCATCATGATCAAGGTGCTGGTTCTTTTTAACGCAGCGCGACCCCGGCCGGGCCGCGGCGACGCGGCGGCCGAGCGGGGAACCATCCGGGCGGCGGAGCAAGCCGCCGCGGCGCTCAAGACGGCGGGCTTACGCCCGAGGCTGCTGCCGGTCTACAACTGCCTGGCGGACCTGGTGCGGCGTCTGGGCCGCCCGCGGCCGGACGTGGTCGTGAACCTGTGCGAGGGGTTCGCGGGGCATCCGTCCTTCGAGGCACAGGTGGCGGGCGTGCTGGAGTTGATGGGCCTGCCGTTCACCGGGAACCCGTCGCCGGCCCTGCTGCTCTGCCAGGACAAGTTCCGGGCCAAGGCGATCCTGAACGCCTGGGGCCTGCCGACGCCCCGCGGCTGGCTGGCGGCGCCGGGCCTGCCCCTGCCCGCCCGCCTGCGTTTTCCGCTGATCGTCAAGCCCTGCGCCGAAGACGCGAGCATCGGCATCGGCCCGGAGTCGGTGGTCCGCAGCCCGGCGGCCCTGCGCCGCCAGGCGGCGCAGTTGGCGCGCCGCTACCGCCGGCCGGCGCTGGTCGAGGCCTTCATCGACGGCCCGGAATTTTACGTGTCGGTATGGGAAACTCCCTCCGGCTTCCGGGTGCTGCCGGTCGCGGAAATCGGGTTCGAGGACCTGCCGCCGGGTGTGCCCCGCATCGTGGGCTACGAGGCGAAATGGAAACCCTCCAGCCCCTGGTACCGGCAAACCGAGCCCGTCTGTCCGGCGCCCCTGCCGCCCCGCCAGACCCGGCGTCTGGGCCGGTTGGCGCTGGCCGCCTGTGCGGCCCTCCGGATCCGGGGTTACGCCCGGGTCGATCTCCGCCTGGACCGGCGCGGCCGGCCGTTCATCCTTGAAGTCAACCCGAACCCGGACACCTCGCTCGAAGCCGGTTGGGCCCAGTCCCTGGAGGCCGCCGGCATCGCCTACGAGGCGTTTTGGGAAAACCAGGTGCGCTGGGCGCTGCAACGCAGCGCCCGTCAAAGGAGGGTATGAATATCCGCCCGATGACCGGTGAGGACCGCGCGGCGGTCCTGCAGTTGATCCACGCAACCCGCATGTTCACCGAGGAAGAGGAAAGAGTGGCCGCGGAACTCATCGATGCCTACCTCACGGAGCCCGACCAGAAAGATTACATCATTGACGTGGCCGCCGGCGCCGCCGGCGCCGCCGAGGGCTACCTCTGCTACGGCCCCACCCCCCTGACCGAGGGCACCTTCGACCTGTACTGGATCGCGGTCCATCCCGGCCGGCACAACCAGGGCCTCGGCACGGCCCTCGTGGCCCACATGGAACGCCAAATCCGCCGGCAGGGCGGACGGCTCGTCATCGTCGAAACCTCGTCCCGCGAGGCCTATGCGTCCACCCGCCGGTTTTATCTGGGCCGGGGCTACCACGAGGCGAGCCGAATCAAGGACTATTACCGGCCTGGCGACGACTGCGTCACGTACTGCAAGTATATTCAAACGGAAGGGATCTAGCCGTGGAAAGATGGCAAAGCTTGTTGCGGCGCAGCCTGACCGGCGTGGACGAAGTCGCCGAGGTGTTCGGTCTGGACCCGGAAGAGGTGCGGGCGGTGGCGGCCCGTTTCCGCATCCGGATCAATCCCTACTACCTGGGACTGATCAAGGCCAAGGGCGACGCCCTCTACCGCCAGGTGGTCCCGGATATCCGCGAACTGAACGATCCCGACGGCCGGCCGGACCCCCTGGCCGAGGACCAGGATTCGCCGGCCCCGGGCGTGGTGCACCGTTACCCCGACCGCGCGCTGTTGCTGGTCTCGCGCGAGTGCGCCTCGTTTTGCCGCTTCTGCACGCGCAAGCGCATGGTCGCCGACGGCGGGACCTCGGACCCGCAGGACCTCGAGAGGGGTCTCGATTACATCCGCCGGCACGCCGAGATCCGGGACGTCATCGTCTCCGGCGGCGACCCGCTCCTGCTGGCCGACGCCCGGCTGGACGCGATCCTGAAGGGCCTGCGCTCCATTCCCCATGTCGAGATCATCCGCATCGGCAGCCGGGTGCCCTGCTTCCTGCCCCAGCGCGTCACCCGCCGCCTGGTCCGGATCCTCAAACAGTACCACCCCCTCTTCATGAACGTGCATTTCAACCACCCGGACGAGATCACACCCGCATCGCGCCGCGCGTTGGCCCGGCTGGCCGACGCCGGCATTCCGCTGGGTTCCCAGACCGTCCTGCTGAAGGGCGTGAACGACGATCCGGACGTCATGAAGCGCCTGATGCAAAAACTGCTGGAGTGCCGCGTCCGGCCGTATTACATCTTCCAGGCCGACATGATCGCCGGCACCGCCCACCTGCGCACCCGGGTGGAGAAAGGCCTGGAGATCGTCAAGGCCCTTCGCGGTTGGACCTCGGGCCTGGCGGCGCCGCATTTCGTCATCGATTGCCCCGGCGGCGGCGGGAAGGTTCCGCTCCAGCCTGAGTACGTGGAATCCCTGTCCGACCGCGAAGTCGTCCTGCGGAATTACGAGGGCCGCCGCTTCACGTACCGGCAGGTCCCGGCAACGGCGCCGTCCCC
This sequence comes from uncultured Verrucomicrobiota bacterium, assembly GCA_964630555.1. Lineage (GTDB taxonomy): Bacteria > Verrucomicrobiota > Kiritimatiellia > JAAZAB01 > JAAZAB01 > JAHIJO01. The sequence goes on from CAZVVD010000011.1 coordinate 15,569, forward strand.
CCGGTCCGCCAAGGCGGCCGCCAAGCCGCCGGCGCGTCCGGCGCCGGGAAGCCGGAATGACGCGGCCGCCGGATGGTTGAGCGCCGAAGCCACGGGAACATCCTTGCCCCCGGGCGCATCGGCCGTCGACGCGGAAGGCCGCCTGGCTAGCCCGCCGCTGCCCCAGCGGCGACGTCCCCCCGGATCGCTGCGCGCTGTCTGAACGGGCCTGCGGCGATGACTTCGCGGACGGCTCCGGCCGACGCGCGCGACTCAGGCAACCCGCCCGGCCTTCCGAAAAGCGTGCGCCAATTCCTGTTGTTTCATCCGGACGTATTCCCGGAACGAATGGCCCCGCAGGGCGTCGCGCTCGGCCTGCTTCCGGGACAGGTCCCCGGCCCGATCCACGGCCTGCACCACCGGCGCAGGGAGGTCCGGGAGCGCGATCAGGCGGTGTTGGGCCGAAGCCTGCGCGCTGCGCATGACCGCTTCCAGCTCCCTGACATTGCCCGGCCAGGCATAGCTGTCGAGGACATCGTAAGCCTGGGCCGCAACCCGCCACGGCTCGGCTTGGGTCGGGTCCGCCCGGAGATGGAGCAGGCGGCTGATCAGCGGCAGCAGGTCGGCGCGCCGCTCCCGCAACGGGGGCACCGTGACCGCAAGGGCCGCGAGCATCTGCACCCACTCGACCCGCGCGGCGTCATCGCGGGGCAGGACCTGCGGCAGTGCATCGCAGCTCGCCAGGATTCGGATATCGGCCGCCCGGGGAATGACGTCCCCCGGGCGGACAAACCGGCGTTCCTTGACCAGTCGCATCACCTGGACCTGCGCATTGACAGGCAGGTTTTCAACGTGCCCCAGGAGCACGCCGCCGCCGGCGGCAGACTCGAAAACGCCGGGCGTTTCGGCGGGCGCCCCCCGCCCCAGAAGGCGCGCTTCCAAATCGGCGGCGGACTCGGCCGCGCAATCCACGGCCACGAACGGGCGCTCCTTGCGCCGGCTGATGGCGTGCAGGATCCGGGCGACCAGCCGCTTGCCCGTGCCGGGCTCCCCGAGAATCGCCACCATTTCATCGGTCAGCGCCAGCTGCTCCAGGCGCCGGCACACCGCCTGCATCCCCGCGCTCCGGGCCACGATCTGGGCAAAGGACCGGCCATCCGGGCGCGGCGCCTCCAGCAGGATGTGGCCGTCCACAACGCGCGGGTACTCGAGGGCCTGCCGCACGACGCGCAAAAGATGGTCCACCCGGAACGGCTTAGTGACAAAGTCGAAGGCGCCGTTCTTGACCGCCTGCAGGGCCAGCTCCAGCGACGCGTAGGCGGTCATGAGGATCACCGGCGTCCCCGGGCGCGCGGCGCGGACGGCCCCCAGGAGCTGCAGCCCGTCCATCGGCGCCATGTGGACATCGGAGACCACCAGGTCGTAGGCTTCCGTTTTCAGCCGCCGCTCCGCCTCGCGCCCGTCGCCCAGGGCGGTGACGTCGTGCTGGTCGCTGCGGAAGATCATCGTCAGCGACTTCAGCAGGGCGGGATCGTCATCGATCACGAGGAGCCTGGCCATGGCGCGCGCACTCCGGAATGGCGGGTTTCTTTCGCAACGCTGCTGCCGGCGCCGGGCAGCATGACAGAAGTTTTCCCGCCGGTCAAGGGACAGGCCTTTCGCGGTCGGGCGCGCCGTCATTCGCCCGGGAGCGCGGCCCAGGCGGAAGCAAGGAGCGCGGCCAGGACGAGCCCGGCAAGGCCGAAGAGGAGCCGCCGCGCCCGCAAAATGTCCCGGCGCTCGAGGGCGCGGACCGGTTCGCCCAGCAGGGGTTTCATGGAAGGCCGGCCGCCGTAGGAAACCGGGCCGCCAAGCTGGACGCCCAGCGCGCCGGCAAAACAACTTTCGCCCCAAGCGGAGTTCGGGCTGGGATGCTTGGTATGGTCGCGGAGTCCGACTCGGAAGGCCGCCAGCGGACGCAATCCCGCCAGGGCCGCGGCCGGCGGCAGCAAGGCCAGCGCCAGCCGCGCGGGAAGGCAGTTGAGCGCATCATCGAGCCGCGCTGAGACCATCCCGAACTCGCGGTAGCGCTCGTTGCGGTAGCCCACCATGGAATCCAGCGTGCTGGCGGCCTTGTAGAATGTCACACCGGCCGGGCCGGCGAGGACCGCGAAAAAAACCGGGGCCAGGCCGCCGTCCACCGCGTTTTCCGCCACCGTCTCGACCACGGCGCGGACGATGCCGCGCTCGTCCAGTTGAGCGGTGTCGCGCCCGACGATCAGGCCCAGGGCCCGCCGGGCCTCGTCGAGCCGGCCGGCCTGCAGCAGGCGGTAGAGCGCGGCGGCTTCATCGCCCAGCGAGCGCCACGAAAACCAGATCCCGCAGATCAGCCCGCCGCCGGCCAGGCTGAACCAGGGCACCGAGCGCCAGCCGCCGGCGAACCAGGCCGCTCCGGGCGGCAGGCGCCAGGCGTCGGCCGCCGCCAGCAGCGCGAGGAGCGCGAGGGTGATCCCGGCAGCCGCAAGGGTCACGGCGGCCGCCAGGACGGCGCCGGCGATTTTCAGGTTCCGGCAACGCGGCCGGAGGACAGCCTCCAGGCGGGCGATCAGCCACCCCACCCCGCGGGCCGGGTGCGGCAGCCGGCGGGGATCGCCGACCAGGAAGTCCACGGCCATCCCGACGGCGGCCTGGAGGAGGTGCAGGAGAAAAATGGAGGATAAACACATTCCGAATTTTAAATTGCTACCACGGATGCGCGGATATCAAGTGTGCATCCTGAAAAAAGCATTTTAACCACGAAATACACGAACGACACGAAAGTAATATAGGTTGAATAAAATATCCGAATTTCAGTGATCATCCAATGTTTTCGTGCATTTCGTGTGTTTCGTGGTGGATTCCTCCGCCGGATTTGGCTTCATTTGCATCCCGCCAGGGCGGCCTGGATGACGGCCGCCAGGCGCCGGTTTTCCGCGGCTGTCCGCACGGCAACGCGGAAGTAATGGCTATCGAGGCCTTCGAAATTGGATGCGTCCCGGATGAGCAGGCCGCGCTCGAGGCAGGCGGCCTGGAGCTCCGCGGCGGCGGGCCGGTCGGCAAGAACCCGGCACAACAGGAAGTTGGCGGCGCCGGGGCCGACCGCCAGGCCGGGGATGCCGGCCAGCCGCCGAACCAGCGCGGGCTTTTCGCGCTTGAGCCATTTCCGGACGCGCGCGTCGTAGCCGGCGCAGCCCAGGAGCGCAAGCCCCACGGCCAGGGCCGGCGCGCCCGCAGTCCACGGCTCCTTGGCATCCCACAGCCGGGCGATCGTTTCCGGCGCGCCGCAGCAGTAGCCCAGGCGCGCGCCGGGCAGGGCGTAAAACTTCGTGGGGCTCCGCAGAATGAGCAGGTTGGGCGGCGGATTTTTTCCGATGCAGGAAGCGGTCGCCCCGATGAATTCCACGTAGGCCTCATCCACCACCACCGTGACATCCGGGTGGCGAACGCACCAGTCGCGCACCGCCGCCGGCGGGATCAAATCCCCCGTGGGATTATTGGGATTGCACAGGAACACCAGGTCGCCGGGCCGGGCGGCGGCGGCGAGCCGGGCCGGGTCCCGCGCAAACTTTTCCTCCCAGCGGGTCGGCAGCGCCGCAAACGGACACCCCGCCAGCCGTGCGGCCTCGGCGTAATCCCGGTAGGTCGGGACAAACGCCAGCACCCGCCCGGGCCGCAGCGCGCGGGGGATGAGGTAGATGAACTCGGTGGCGCCGGCGCCGACGAGGACGCGGTCCGGTCCGCCCAGTCCGAGGGCGGCGGCGAAGGCGCGGCGCAGGCCGAGCCCGTCAATTTCCGGGTAATGGGCGAGGTCGGCAGCGGCGCGCCGGTAGGCGCGCAGGGCGGCGGCCGGGGGCGGGAACGGCGCGAGGCTGGCGGAGACGTCCAGCACGGGCCGGCCGAGCGCCCGGGCCGCCTCCGCTCCTGTCCCGCCATGGCCGGTGAACATATCAGGCCCAGAGCTTCCGGGGATAGGCGCCGGATTCGATCTGCTTGCGGATGCCGGCGGTGACGAGGGGCTTGTCTTCCTTGTAGGTGACCCCGAACCACTGCTCCGGGGTCGGCAGGACCGTCAGGGTGATGCGCCCTTCCTGGATCAGGCCGTTGACGATGGCCGGGAGCAAAAACTCGGACTTGGGATGCGCCATCGCGCCCTTCAGGAAGGCCGGGAATTTCTCCTCCAACAGCCCGAACAGGACGGGGGTGAACCCGAACAGGTTCATGGAGGCGATTTCGTCGCCGCGGCACGCGATCCACTGGCCGGTTTCGTTCTCGTAGCGGGCGCCCCCGCCGGCCACGCGCTCGATCTTGAACCGCTCCACGACGCTCTTGAGCCGGTGGCGCGCATCGAGCTCGCAGATGCCGCGGGTGACGCTCCCGTGGTCCGAGAGCGTGTTGACCAGCTTGAACCCCACCATGGCGTGGTCGCGGCTGTCCACGGCCAGCTTCGTCAGGTAGTCGGCCATGGCGGCGTAGGACTGGCGTCCGTAGAAATCGTCGGCGTTGATGACGGCGAAGGGCTCCCGGACCACGGAGGCGCACTGCAGGACCGCGTGGCCGGTGCCCCAGGGCTTCTGGCGGTCCGGCGGCACGCGGAAGCCGGGGGGCAGGTTGGCCAGCTCCTGGAAGACGTAGTCCACGGGCACCCGCCCGGCGAAGTGCGACCCGATCACGGCCTTGAAATCCTGCTCGATATCGTGGCGGATGATGAAGACGACCTTGCCAAACCCGGCACGGATGGCGTCGTAGACGGAATAATCCAGCATGATTTCGCCGTTGGGCCCCACCGGATCGATCTGCTTCAGGCCGCCGTAGCGGCTGCCCACGCCCGCGGCCATGACCACCAGTGTCGGTTTCATGAATCCCACATCCTTTCCCAATGCGCCATGTTCCCGGCGCCTGTCAAATTCAAATTCGGCGGAACGCATGTTGCCGGTTTTACGCCGGTTTGTCAAAATTCTTATTGCGAGCCTTGACAGCATCCGCCGCGGCGGGGATGATACGGACTTAGAGCAATTCGCTAACCGGCCGGCCGCGGCCCGCAGGAGACCTAGGCAGCCATGATCAAGCTCGACCGCCCGCTGGCGGTAATTGACATCGAATCCACCGGCATCAATCCGCGGCTGGACCGGATCATCGACCTGGCCGTGATCAAGCTCCACCCCGACGGCCGGCGCGAGACCTTCGCCTTCCGCTGCCATCCGCAGCGGCCGATCCCGCCCGAGGCGACCGCGATCCACCGCATCACCGACGCCGACGTCGCCGGCTGCCCGAGCTTTCAGGAGCAGGCCCCCGCCGTGATCGCGGCGCTCGAAGGCTGCGACCTGGCCGGCTTCGGCGTCGCCCGGTTCGACCTCCCCCTCCTGGCCGAGGAATGCGCTCGGGCCGGCTTCGTGTTCAACGCCGACGCCGTCCGCGTCCTGGACGCCCAGCGCATCTACCACAAGCAGGAGCCCCGCGACCTGACCGCGGCCGTGGCCTTCTACTGCGGTGGCGAGCACGTTGGGGCCCACGGGGCCGAGGCCGACGCCCTGGCCGCGCTCAACGTCCTCGAAGCCCAACTCGCCAAGTACCCGGAGTTGCCGCGAACGGCGGACGCGCTCCACGCCTACTGCAACCCGCCCCGCCACCCCGCCTGGGCCGACCGCAACGGCCGGCTCAAGTGGGTGGCCGGCGAGCTGGTGATCAATTTCGGCGCGCAATGCTTCGGCCGCAAGCTGCGCGACCTGGCGCGCGACAACACCTCGTTCCTGAAATGGATGCTCAAGGGCGATTTCCCCAGCGACACCAAGCAGCTCGTGGCCGACGCCCTGGAAGGCCGGTTCCCCGCGCCGCCGGCGACCGGTGACACGACCGCTCCGGATGCGGCTAGATGAAGGGCCCGCTGGTTGGTGCGACGGAACCGCCGCCATGAAAAATTTTTCCCGCAGCACCCACCGGCGGACACGGAATAAGCTCTGCTGAAAGAAAGACACACATAACCGCATGTCCTTTTGGGAGGCGCTGGCTATCTTTCCGTTCGCTTCCGGGTGTTCCGTGGGCAAGGCTCTTATCCGGACACGGCGCGCCGGCTATGGATTTGATCCCCCACCATGAACCTTGACAGCGGCCTGCACCTGTTATGGTCGGTGTTGAAAATCGGCGCGGCGGCCTACCTGGGCCTGGCCCTGCTGATGTATTTTTTCCAGTCGCGCTACGTCTATTTCCCGTCCCGCGCGCTCGCGGCCACGCCGGCGGCCCTGGGGCTGCCCTTCGAGGAGGTGGCGCTGGCCGCGGAAGACGGACCGCGGCTGGCGGCCTGGTTCGTGCCGGCCGCCGCGGCCCGCGGCGCCGTCCTGGTTTGCCACGGCAACGGCGGCAACATCGGCGACCGCCTGCATGCCATCGAACGCTTTCACGGCCTGGGCCTGGACGTGCTCCTTTTCGACTACCGCGGTTACGGGCACAGCCAGGGCAAGCCGTCCGAAGAAGGGACCTACCGGGACGCCGTCGCCGCCTGGAATTACCTGATCCGCGAACGGCGCCTGGCGCCGGACCGGATCGTCGTCTGCGGCCGGTCGCTGGGCGGCGCCGTGGCCGCCTGGCTGACGGATGGCCGCTCGCCCGCCGGCCTGATCCTGGAATCCACCTTCACCTCGCTCCCCGACATCGGCGCCGGCGTCTATCCCTGGCTGCCGGTGCGCCTGCTCTGCCGCTACCGCTACCCCACCCTCGAACACCTCCGCCGCGTCCGCTGCCCGGTCCTGGTGGCCCACAGCCCGACGGATGACCTGGTCCCCTTCGCCCACGGGCAAAAACTGTTCGCGGCGGCGCCGGAGCCGAAAGCGTTCGCCGAGCTGACCGGCGGGCACAACGACGGCGAGGGCATGACGGAACCCTCCTACCGCCAGGCGCTGGACGACTTCCTGGCCCGCTGCCTCGGCCCGGGGGCGCCGGCCGCGGGCCCCGGGCGGGGCGCGAGGGAGCAGGATTCAGGCGCGGCCGTCACGGGCAAACCGTTTGCGCGTGTCAGCCCGAGCGAAGTTGGGGGGGCTCCCACTGCTGAAGCGGGGTCGGAATGACCGTGCCCGGTGTGTTGCTGATCTGCAGGCCATATTCAGGGAGGACCCGCACCCATGACCCGTGCCGCCCGCCGCCGTTTTCCCCTGACCGTTCTGGCCGCGCTGTTGATTCTGCTGATCGCCGGCCTGGCCGGCGCCAATCTCTGGGGCCTGGTCAGCCTGTATGAACGCATCTCCCGATCCGCCGTCACCCTCTCGGTCCTGCAATACGGAACCCTCCTGGCCCGCCAGCTCTCCGGTCAGCCGTTTCTGCAGGCGGCCCGGCCCGCTCCCACCGACGAGGAGCGGTTCGGCGCGGCCGTGGATTGGCTCGGCCGGATCGAGCCCGGGCTGGCCTCCATCACCGTGACCGAGGGGGATGTCGTTCTCTACCACCGGGAAACCGGCGCCGGGCCGGCGGACACCTCGGGCCGGCCGGCGGACGCCGAGCCGACGCGCGTGATCCCGAAAAAACTCCAGGTCGGCGACGGGGTGGTGCCGGTCCTGGCCTTCAGCCGCAAGTTCCGCGGGGAGGACGGACGCGAGCGCCAGTTGCAGGTCACCCTCAAAAAAGAGATCGTGGAGCGCGAGCAAGCCGGGCCCGCCTCGGCCATCGCGGCCATGTTCAACCTATCGCTGGCCACCCTCGGGGCGGCGTTCGGGCTCTGCCTGCTGGCAGTCCTCTGGCTGGTCCGCCGGGAGGTGAAGTGGGAACAGCGCCGCCGCCAGGATGAGAACCTGGCCTTCGCCGGGGCCGTCGCCAGCAGCGTCATCCACGACTTCCGCAACGCTATGAACCCCATGCGGCTGGACGCGCAACTGCTCCAGCAGGAGACCGCCCGCGGCGGCGACGCCCGCCCGGAACGGCTGAACGACCTGGCCGAGCGGATCACCGACACCATCGGCCGGCTCGACGTCCTGCTGTTGGAATACCTGCTGGTCGCCAAGCCGGAGGCGGTCGAACAGGAGCCCTTCGATCTCAACGCCTGCCTGCGCGACAACGCGGACCTGCTCAAGACCCAGTTCGAGAAAAAGGGCATCCGGATCGCGCTGGACCTGGAGGCGCGGCCCCTCATCGCGCGGGGATACCCCGTCCAGTTCACGCGGGCCCTGCTCAACATCCTGAACAACGCGGAGCACTTTTCGCCCCCGGGCGGCGTGGTCTCCGTCCGCACCCGGGCCGGGAATGGCGGGGCCTCGGTGGAAATCGCGGACGAGGGGCCCGGCATCCCGCCCCGGGACCGCCGCCGGGTGTTCGACCTGTTTTACTCCCGGCGCCCGGGCGGCACGGGCATCGGGCTGGCCTTGGCCAAGACCGCGGTGGAGAACTGCGGCGGCGCGATCGCGGTCGGACCGGGACCGGACGGCAAGGGCAGCCGCTTTGTCATCCGCGTTCCCCTGGCGCCATAAACCCCTCGGGTATTGGGGACCAACTGGCGCCGGCCCCGCCGGGTATAAGCGCCGCCTTACGGCGCCCCGCGCGCAACGCGCCCGCCGTCATCGTGGTCCGCCGCGCGAGCGCTAGCTCCATAAGCTCGGTCCGCTACGCGCGCATATGCACTTCCGTTGAGCCAACCGCCGCCGCGTCCGCTAGAGCCGGTTCCGTCTGTGTTGGGCCAGAAGGCCACGTTCGCGTTCCCTTCCTCCGTCAAAGCCCCGTCCCCGTGCTCGCCGGTAAAGGCTCGACCTGTCGCATTCCCCACCGTCACCGGGCGCTCCCACACGCTCCCTGAAAGGTCCAAGACCCCGTAATAACCCGCCCCGGCATTCGCCCGCCCCGACGCCGCCCGCGCATAGCTCCCAGAACGATACGTGCCATCAGGGCTGCACGCAGAGTAATTGCAGTTTCCCAAGTTCGGCGCCTCCGCCGCCGTGATCGCGTTGGTCAACGACAAGGTCGGCCCTTCCAGGACCGCATCCCCCCACGCATATTCGTTCGCCACCGGCGGCATCGGTCCCCGGCAGGCCTTCTCGAATTCCAGTTCCGTGAAAGGCCGCAGCGCCGCCCAGTCCGCGTACGCCGCCATCTCCGCCCACGTGAGATAAGCGCACACCCCCCACTCGCCGTCGTTCGTCTCATTCAAGCAACTCACGTTCGTCACCGCCGTGGCCGGCCCGGCATTCCCGTTCGCATCGCAGCCGAACACCGCCGCTCTGAAAGAACTCCAGGCCGTTCTCTTAATGTAGTTGCGCGAGCTGAATAACATCGCTGGAGTCAAATTGTGCTGAGGGAGCGGCGCGAGCGTGTTGAGAAAATCGCAGTACTGTCTCTGCGATATCTCGGTCTTCATCAGGTAGAACGCAGAATAGCCGTTGGGAAACGTGTTGGACACCGTCGCGCTCGTGCCGGAAATCCCCCAGTAGATGTCGAACGCATTGGTGGAATCAATATAGATCGCGGCATTGGTGCTGTCGGGGTGGCGGAAGCTAGAGCTGATCACCCCGTTGGTGTTCCCCGCCCAGAACGCCCCCTCCGGGATATAGACCATCTCCACGGCGAACACTTTTATCAGCGCGCTCCTGGAGCGCGAAACCCCGTTGGTCGCGAAATCCCACAAGAGCGTGACGTTCGTGTTGGCTACCGCGCCCGTCCCCTCTCCCGCCCGCTGGATAAACGCGCCCTTCTTGTCCGCCGGCACCACGATCTCCAGGTTCGTGCCGGTCCCGGCATCGAAGCCCGACGGGTTCGTCCCGCTGGCGGCCAGCGTGGCGTGGCTCCAATTCGTGCCCCCGTCCACGGAGTATTTCACGAACACCCAGGCGGCGTCCCAGTTGACCCCGTCCCTCCAGGAGTTATCCCAGGAGAGATCGAAGCGCACCTGCACCTTCCCCTCCGCCGGGGCGCGCAGGTGGCTGTTAGCCACCGCCAGGCTGTTGGCCCGGCCCGGGCCGGAAGCCGCCAGCAGGCCGGCCAGAACCACAACATATCCCATCGTTTTTCTGGCGCTCATTCCTCTTTTCACCGTGCCTCAGCCTCCCCCAGCGCCTTTCCGCCGGATACGGATCCGCCTGGGGAAGTCGCCATTCGCCAGCCCACCATTAGTGTGATCGAAAACTATGCCGTTTCCAACATTAAGTCAAGCTTTCTATCTGGCAGAAAGTAAGGCCTCAGGCCTTACAACTGGCGATAATAACGCTGGCGGCGCCGCCGGCGATGTGGTTTACTAGCCGCCATGGGCGCCATCCCCCAGCTCAAGGTCCTGGTGATCGAGGACGACGCCGCCGGCCGCCGCTCCGTCCAGGACGTGTTGGCCGGCGCCGGCTACGCGGTGACGGCGGTGGAGAATGGCGAACAGGGCCTCGCGCGCTTCGGGGCCGAGCCTTTCGACGCGGTTCTCACCGACGTCAAGCTTCCGGACATTGACGGGCACGACATCCTCGCCCGCATCCGCCGGCAGGACCAGGAAACGCCGATCATCCTGATGACCGCCTACGGCACGGTCGCCAAGGCGGTGGCGGCCCTCAAGGCCGGGGCCTACGACTACGTCCTCAAGCCGTTGAACCTGGCGGACCTGCAGTCGAAGATCGCCCACGCCATCGAGAGCCGCCAGCTGCGCTCGCAGGTCAGCTCGCTCAAGGCGGCCCTGCACGCCCAATCGTCGTCGAAGGCCATCATCGCCCGGTCGGCCAACATGCTGGAGGTCCTCAAGCAGGTCCGGGCCGTGGCCGCCACCCGCGCCACGGTCCTGATCCTTGGGGAAAGCGGGGCCGGCAAGGAACTGGTGGCCCGCGCCCTGCACTACGACGGCGACCGCGCCGAGGCGCCCTTCGTGGCCGTCAACTGCGGGGCGTTTTCGGAATCGCTGCTGGAGTCCGAGCTCTTCGGCCACGAAAAAGGGGCCTTCACCGGCGCCCTCTCCCGGCACGAGGGGGCCTTCGAGCGCGCCCACGGGGGCACGCTCTTCCTGGACGAGATCGGCATCGCCCCGGCTTCCGTCCAGGCGCGCCTGCTGCGGGTGCTGGAAACGCGGGAACTCATGCGGGTCGGCGGGGTCCAGCCGATCGCGGTGGACGTGCGCATCGTCTCCGCCACCAACCGCAGCCCGGAGGACCTGGTGTCCGAGAAACTCTTCCGCCAGGACCTGCTCTACCGGCTCCAGGTGGTCACCCTCCGCCTCCCGCCCCTGCGCGAGCGACGGGAGGACATCCGGCTGCTGGCGGACCACTTCATCGCCCTGGCCTGCGTCGAATACGGCCGGCACATTGACGCGGTCGAGCCGGCGGCCTACGAAACGCTTGAGCGCTACGCCTGGCCCGGCAACGTGCGCGAGCTGAAGAACGCCATCGAGACCGCGGTGCTCATGGCCGCCCGCCCGGTGCTGACCCCCGCCGACTTCCGGCTCGGCAACGGCGGCGGCGCCGCCGCGGCCGCGGCGGCGCTGGCGCCCATTCCCCTCGAGGAGCTTGAAAAGCAGGCCATTCTCCAGGCGCTCCAGCGGCACAAGGGCAGCCGCACCCTGGCGTCCGAGGAACTCCGGATTTCCGCGCGGACCATCCAGCGCAAGATCAAGGAATACAACCTGCCCTTCTAACCCGGCGCCTTGTCCGCAACCGAAGTTATCCCCCTTGCCGGCAGGCACCCGCGCACAACGGGGATGCCCGCCGCGTTAGCTTGAAAAGATCTCGTTATTTAAAACGGTGTCCGGAGGATAAGGCATTAAGGCGGGCTTGCGCCCGCAACCCAATGAAAGAAAGAATACAACCACGGAGGCACGGAGACCCTGCTTCGCCAAGGCGCTTCGCAGGGCAGGCAACAAGAGGAGTCTTCTTCTCCGTGCCTCCGTGGTCAATCCGTTTCTTGCTTCTGATCGCGGTTCATGATGGCTAACCCGGCGCCGGCGCGAGGACCGCCCGGATCCGGCGCACCCCGGCGCTGGAGGCTTCCTCCTTCTGGATGCGAAAGACTCCCAGCTCGCGGGTGTTGGCCACGTGCGGCCCACCGCAGACTTCCTTCGAGAAATCGCCCACGGAAAACACCTTGACCTGCTCCCCGTACTTGGCCGCGAAGAGGGCGGTGGCCCCGCTCGCCTGGGCCTGCTCCAGGCTCATGACCTCCACCGTCACCGGCAGGGCCTTTTGGATCATCTCGTTGACCAACGCCTCCACCTTTTGGAGCTCCTCCGGCGTCAGCTTGGCGGGATGCGAGAAATCGAAGCGCAGTCGTTCGGCGGTGATGTTGGAGCCCTTCTGCTTCACGTGGGCGCCCAGCACGATCTGCAAGGCGCGCTGGAGCAGGTGGGTGGCCGTGTGCAGGCGGGTGGTGGTCTCGGAGTTGTCGGCCAGTCCGCCCTTGAAGACTTTCTCGGCACCCTGGCGCGAGATCTCCTGATGCTTGGCGAAGGCTTTATCAAAGCCCTCGCGGTCCACGGCAATGCCCTGCTCCGCGCAGAGCTCGGCCGTGAACTCCAGCGGGAACCCGTAGGTGTCGTAGAGCCGGAAGGCGACCCGCCCGGCCAGGGCCTTCTGGTTGTGGGCCTTGATCTGCTCGAGCACTTTCCCGAATTCCTGGAGGCCCTGGGCCAGGGTCTTCTCGAAGCGCTCCTCCTCCGCCGCCAGCTCCCCGAGCACGCGCCCGCGGTTGTGCTCCAGCTCCGGGTAATCCGCGGCATAATGGGCGATGAGGGTCTCAGCGATGGGCTTGGCAAACCCGGCCGGCAGGCCCAGGTTCTTGGCGTGCCGCACGGCGCGGCGGATCAGCCGCCGGAGCACGTAGCCCTGGCCGAGGTTGCCGGGCACGACCCCCTGCTCGTCCCCGAGGATGAAGACCGCGCTGCGGAGGTGGTCGGCGATGACCCGGAACGCGCGCGCCGTGTCCGCGGAGGCGTCCATCGCCCGGCCGGCCTGGGCGGCGATGGCCGCGATGACCGGGGCGAAAAGTTCGGTCTCGTAGACCGAGCCCTTGCCCTGGAGCATGGCCACGGTGCGCTCAACGCCCATGCCGGTGTCCACGTTGTGCTGTTTCAGCGGAACAAAATCGCCGGCCGCCGTTTTCTCGTACTGCATGAAGACGTCATTCCAGATTTCGAAATACTTGCCGCACGCGCAGCCGGGGCGGCAGGCGGGTCCGCAGGCCGGCTTGCCGGTGTCGATAAACATTTCCGTGTCGGGCCCGCAGGGGCCGGTGCGGCCGGCGGGCCCCCACCAGTTGTCCTCCACCGGCAGGAAGAAAATCCGCGATTCGGGGATGCCGAGCTTTTTCCAGACGTCCGCGGATTCCCGGTCCGCGGGCGTCTTGTCGTTCCCCGCGAACACGGTGACGTGGAGCTGTTCCGCCGAAAACCCGAGCAGGTCCGGGCGGGTCAGGAACTCGTAGGACCCGGCGATGGCCTCCTCTTTGAAGTAGTCCCCCAGCGACCAGCTCCCGAGCATCTCGAAGAAGGTCAGGTGCGAGGCGTCGCCCACGGACTCGATGTCGCCGGTGCGGATGCACTTCTGCGAGTTGCAGAGGCGGCGGCCGGCGGGGTGCGGCTCGCCCATCAGGTAGGGCACGAGGGGGTGCATGCCCGCGGTGGTGAAGAGCACGGTGGGATCGTTCTGCGGGATCAGCGAACCGCCCGAAATCCGGGCGTGGCCCTGCCGCTTGAAGAACCCGAAAAACATGTCCCGCAATTCGCGGGCGGTGATGGATCGATTCATGGTCTTGAGATTCCCCGATGTCCTCGCACCGGCCATCTGCCACTCAGCCCGGCGGCGTTATCCCCCAGGCAACAATTCGATCCGTCCGCCGGGTGTTCAGGTTCGATCGTTTTCAATCAGCAATCAGAAATCAACAATCCAAAATTTTAGATTCGGCCGGCCGAATCTATAAAGGCGGCGTTTCCTTGACCTTGGCCCGGATCTTCTCGACCAGCTTCTGCTGCAGGTCGGGATTGGCCTTGAGCTGCTCGACGACCCCCTCGCGCCCCTGCCCGAGCTGCTCGCCTTCGAAGGAAAACCAGGAGCCGCGCTTGTCGAGCAGGTTGTATTGCGTCGCCGCGTCCACGATCGAGCCGGCCCAGGAGATGCCCTCGGCGTAGAGGATGTCGAACTCGGCCTCGATGAACGGCGGGGCCACCTTGTTCTTGACCACCTTGACCTTGGTCCGGTTGCCGATCACCTTGCCGGCGGGATCCTTGAGGACGCCGATCCGGCGGATGTCGAGGCGGACCGAGGCGTAAAACTTGAGGGCCTTGCCGCCGGGGGTGGTTTCCGGGTTGCCGAACATGACGCCGATCTTCTCCCGGAGCTGGTTGGTGAAGATGCAGCAGGTCTTCGAGGTCGAGATGGCGGCAGTCAGCTTGCGCATGGCCTGGGACATCAGGCGCGCCTGCAGGCCCATCTGGGCGTCGCCCATGTCGCCCTCGATCTCCGCCCGCGGGGTCAGCGCGGCCACCGAGTCCACCACCACGACGTCCATGGCGTTGCTGCGGATGAGCTTCTCGGCGATGGTCAGGGCCTCCTCGCCGGAGGAAGGCTGGGAAACCAGCAGGTCGTCCAGGTTCACGCCGATCTTCTTGGCGTAGAGCGGGTCCATGGCGTGCTCGGCGTCGATGAAGGCGGCGATGCCGCCGGCCTTCTGGGCGTTGGCGATCACGTGCAGGGTCAGGGTGGTCTTGCCCGAGGATTCCGGCCCGAAAATTTCGACCACCCGCCCGCGGGGCAGGCCGCCGATGCCCAGGGCCAGGTCGAGCGAAAACGCGCCGGTGGAAATGCATTCCACCGCCATGCGGGCCTTGGCGTCGCCCAGGCGCATGATCGAGCCCTCGCCGAACTCCTTCTGGATCTGGGCCAGGACCGAGTTCAGCGCCGCCTTGTTCTCCTTGCTGTCCTTCGGATCCTTATCTTCTTCCGCCTTGGTCGTCTTGGCCGCCATAATACGTTCTCCTTATGCGATCGTTTCTCCTGCGAAAAGACAATCCTGCCGCCCATCATTCGTAAAAAATTCCAAATTCCAGCCCGCTGCGCTCCCAAATTCCAAGGAATGGTTAAATTTCAAACGCCGGAACAAACCCGTAAAAAACTTATGAGATTTCTCGCTCCGCTCGAAATGACAAGTTTTCGGTTATCAAGATTGTTTCCAATATCCCAACCCGATGACCTTTTTCTTCTATTGTCTGCCTTTCCTTGGAATTTGGAGTTTGCCACGTCGGCAGCCAAGTGGCCCCTTGCCCCGCAGCGGGGCGACGGGGGAACTTGGAATTTTGTCGCTTCAGCGACCATACCCCTTCGGGTGTTCCCGGTGCCAGGCCCAGGCGGAGCGCACGATCTCGTCGATCCGGCTGCGGTCCGGCGTCCAGCCCAGGACCGTCCGGGCCTGGGCGGCGTCGGCCACCAGCCGGGCGGGATCGCCGGGGCGGCGCGGGGACAGCTTCACGGGAACCGCGTGCCCGGTGATCCGGCGGGCGGCCTCGACGACCTGCAGGACCGAGCAGCCCTCCCCCGTGCCCAGGTTCAGCGCGCCGCAATAGGAATGATCCAGAGCCAGCAGGTGGGCCCGGGCCAGGTCTTCGATGTGGATGTAATCGCGGATGCAGGTGCCGTCCGGGGTGGGATAATCATCGCCGAACACGTCCACCCGCTCGCGCTGGCCGAGGGCCACCTTGAGGAGGTTGGGGATAAGGTGGGTCTCGGGGTCGTGGTCCTCCCCGAATTTGGCGGAGGCCCCGCAGGCGTTGAAGTAACGCAGGAAGACCGGGCGGAACGCCTTCAGCCGCCGGTACCAGTCCAGGATTTTCTCGAACATGAGCTTGGACTCGCCGTAGGGATTGGTCGGGCGCTGGGGCGTGTCCTCGGCGATCGGCGAGCGTTCGGGCTGGCCGTAGGTGGCGCAGGTGGAGGAAAACACGATCCGGCGCACCCCGGTCTTCAGCATGGCCTCGGCCAGGTTGACCCCGCCGCGGACGTTGTTGCCGAAATACAGCTCCGGGCGTTCCATGGACTCGCCCACCAGGGCATAGGCCGCGAAATGGATCACCGCATCCGGTTGCGCCTCCCGCATCGCGTCCGCGATCTCCCCGGGATTTCGCAGGTCGCCCTGGATGAACCGGGCGCGGGGATCGAGGGCCTCGCGGTGTCCGCGCTCCAGGTTGTCGAACACCACCGCCGTGTGCCCGCGGTCAAGGAGCAGCTCGGCGGTGACGCTGCCGATATAGCCGGCGCCGCCTGTGACTAAAACTTTCATAGGCCGCTCATCCTACAGGAAACGGCCGGGATGGCGAGGAAAATCATATTCCATTCAATCCTAAGCTCGACGATCCGCCGCACATGTGGTATGATTTGCGTTAGTTTACCCAGGAGCTGTTCCATCCGCCTTATTCATGGCCCAGGAGGCTTGCCGAAGACATGAACATCGATATCCCCGCCGTGCGCGCGACCATTTTCTGCGGCCATCGATTCCACGCCCCGGCCATCGGCCTGATCCTCCTTTCCCTGTGGGCAGGCGCGGGACAGGCCGCAAGTTACTTCCTGGCCCTGGACCTTCCCGCGCAAACCCGGGAAAGCATCGTCAGCCGCCAGCACTATATCGCATCATTCCTGCCCACCAACACCTCGGTGGCCTGGCATCCCACCAACAACCTGCACATCACCCTGCAGGGGATTGACGACACCCTGACCACGAATCAGCTGGCAGCCGTTTCGGGGGCGATGAACAAGGTGGCGCGCGCCGCGGAGCGCTTCAACCTGGCCGACAAGATCGTCCATGCCACCTATAAGGTTCAGGAGGACGGCTACATCGTGTTTCGGCTCAAGTCCTCGCAAACCCTGCGCGCCCTGGGTGACGCCATTTACGACGCATTGGGCGCCCAGGGCCTTCCCCGTGATGCCAAGCAGAGGCATTTCCATTTCAGTATCGGGACCTATGCCGTTACTAACTCCAACGATAAGCGGATCCTCGAAGGTTTATCGGCCTGGGCGCCGGCCTGCGATGCCTTCCCCGTCACCAGCTTCGCGCTGCGCCATTCGAATTACCCCAATACCCCGCGCCGCTACGACGAGGTCGAGCGTTATTATTATCGCAACAAGGCGACCCTGTCGCTGCGGGATTACAACGGGGACGCTCGTTCCGATGTGTCCGTGTTCAACCCGGTCTCGGGCCAGTGGCTCATAGCCCTGGTCCCGGATGTTACCGTCCACTACTCGATCCCATGGCCGGCCACCCACCTTGTCCCCGTGTCCGGTTTGTTCGACGGCGACGATAAAACCGATGTGGGTGTCTACCAGGAATCCAGCGGAACGTGGATGATTTTATGTTCTTCCGACAATTACGCCACGCAGACCTGTACCTGCGGTGGACCCGGATTCAGTCCCACGCCCGGCGACTACGACGCTGACGGGCTGACCGACCCGGCCGTCTACCAGGAGGAGGAAGGCTATTGGCAAATCCTGTTTTCGTCCAGCGATTACGAGCTGGCCGAGGACTATCTCGGCGGCCCCGGTTTCAGGCCCGCCCCCGAGGACTATGACGGCGACGGCGCAACCGATCTGGCCGTGTACCAGGAAACAACCGGCTTGTGGCAGATGATGCTTTCGGCCGGCAATTATGAGATCGAAAGCGGCAACTTCGGCGGACCGGGCTGGACCCCCGTTCCGGCCGACTATGACGGCGACGGCCTGGCCGATCCGGCCATATATAACTCCAGCACCGGCGAGTGGCGGGTCCTGTTGTCCGGCAATGGTTATGTTTCCGCGTCCCTGCCCCTGGGCGGCGCCGGCTGGGTTCCGTCGGCGAGCGACTTTGACGGCGACGGCAAGGCCGATCCGGCCGTCTACCAGACCGCCAGCGGGCTATGGCAAGCCTGTCGATCCGGGAGCGGTTATCAGATCTCATCCGGTTCGCTGGGCGGCCCGGGCTGGATTCCCGTCCCGTGACATGCCCAGCGCCCCCGGCTTGACTTCCCGCCCAATGCGGACGAGACCCGCAACCCAAGACGTTGCCCGCGAATCACGCGAATAAACGCGAAATCAGGACGGAATACCTGTTCTTTGTTGCGTCGATTCGCGCCTGTCCTGCATAGCTTCCGAGCGAAGCATGATGTTTCGCAGGTGCTGCTCCGGTTTCTTCGCCGTTCCTGATGGATCAGGCGCTAACCAGCCGCCTTCCGCTTCGCCCGGTTCCAAAAAGGCTGCCTTGAATGGCCGGGCTATTGATCCTATATTCAATTGCGGGCATCCGCCCGATACAGAACATTTGAACATGACCCACGAGGCGCACCATAAATAGATATGAACAAAGCGAACCGACCATGGCGCAAGCCTGCGCCTGGTGGCCGGACATGGAAAACATCTGGACCATGCTGGGATGGCGGGATCATCTCTGCCGGTTCAACGTGCTGTGGAGCGGGGCGATCGTGGCCGACCCCGCGGCCAGCCCCCGCACCCAGCAATGGAAGGGGCTCGGCGCCCTGTTCTCGTTCGTGCCCGGCTCCGGCGAGAAATGGCACGAGTGGATCTTCCGCACCGCCGGCCAGCGCCAGGACGACAACGGCTTCCGCCAGGGCTGGCATCCCCGCCACGCGGCGCTGCTGTGGACCGAATCCTGCCGCGAACGGGTCCGGGTGCGCATCGAGACGTTCGCCTGCCTGGCGGGCGGACGGCCGGCCGAGCGCGGCGACGAGCCGCTTTACGCCTGGGTGCGCCTGACGTTCAAGAACATGTTCCCCCAGTTGCCGCCGCAGGACCGGTGCTCCATCAGCGTCCTGATCGAGAACGCGGTCACCGGCACGATGACGCGGCGGCAGAACGTGCTCTTCCTCGATCCGCGCCAGTATGGCCACGCGCTCAAGCCGCGCCGGCGCGCCTACGATCCGGATCACGGCTACGAGATCGTGCAGGACGACGGGCGCGTGCGCATCGCCGTCGCGCCGGGCATGAATTGCACGGCCAGCTTCGCGGCCCCGCTCGGCTGTATCACCGGCCACCGCCTGAACATCGGGTATCGCCCGGATCCCAAAACCAAGATCGACCTGCTGATACCCATGGTTCCCTGCGCGGCGCGGACCCTGCGCCCGGTGCTGGCGAAGGGGTTCGACGCCTGCCTCGCCGAGACCGACCGCTTCTGGCGGGGGCAACTGGCCGCGACCTCCGCGCGCCTGGACATCCCCGAGCATCCCATCAATGAAGCCAATGCGCGCGGGGTGTTCTTCAGCCACGTCCTGACCGAGAAAGACCCCGCCATCGGCCGCTACTGCAAGATCAACGGGTCCATGGCCTACACCAGCCTGTGGTCCACGCCCGGCGCCATGGACCTCGTCATGCTCATGGACGCCCTCGGCTACCACGCCTTCGTCGAGCGGTACCTGGACATTTTCGCCGCCGAGCAGGGCACGGTGACGCCGCCGGGCCTGCCGGCCTATGAGCCGTCGGCCGCGAAAAAAGGAAAGTCGACAGGCACGCTCCGTCCCCACCCCGGCTACCTCTGCACCCCGGCCAAGTACAAGGCCGTTGACTGGCTCTCGGACAACGGGGCCATCCTTTACGCCCTGGCCATGCACGGGCTGCTCTCGGGCGATGCCGCTTATCTCGCCCGGTTCACGGACCCGATCGTGAAGTCCTGCGAGTGGATCCGCGACGCGCGCGCCCTGCGCAACACCGGCGGCTACGAGGGCGTCCTGCCCCCGGCCGTCAACACCGATGCCGGCGAGGTCGTGCAAGGCGTCTGGGCCGCCGCCTGGAACTACCTGGGCCTGCGCAAGGCCGCGACCCTCCTGCGGCGCCTCGGCCACCCGCGCGCGGCCGAGTTCGAGCGGGAGCGCCGGGCCTACCGGGCCGCGTTCGCGCAGGCCTACCGTGACCGCCTGAAGACCGCCCCGCGCTGGACGGACCGGCGCGGGCGCGTCCGCCTCGTGCCGCCGGCGTCGCTGACCGGCGAGGCCGCGTCGGACTGGACCATCCCCCTCCTGCTGGACGCCGGGCCGCTGGTCCTGGCCTTCACGGGCCTGCTGGCGCCGGCCGATCCCGCGCTCCGCGACCTGCTGGCCTGGTTTCGCGAGGGCCCGCCCAAGGCGGTGTTTTCACCGGAATCCAATTTCTTCCAGGCCCAGCAGCTCGTCCACGAGGTCTCCAGCTCGGAGATCTGCTATTCGTGGAACATCCCCATCAGCTTGGCGCTCGGCGACCGGACACTCTTTCTCGAGGGGCTGTATTCCCTTTACGCCGCCGGCCTGTCGCGGAAAACATGGATTTCCTGCGAGACCCGCGGGGGCGTATACAGCAACGTGTTCGTCATCCCGTTCGCGGTCTTTATGACGCGCCTGGCGCTCGTGGACGACCACCTTGCGGACGACGAACTCCACCTGCTGCGCCAACCCCCGCGCGCCTGGCTCGAGGGGCGCGGCGTCACCGCGCGCGCCCTGCCCACCGAGTTCGGTCCCGTGGATTTGTCCGCGCGCCTGCTGAAGGCGGGGACCGTGCTGGACGTGCGCTTCGCGTCGCGCTTCCGGTGGGCGCCGCGGCGGACGGTCCTGCACGCGCCCCCGTTTCCCGGCCTGGAGACCGTCCGCCTCAACGGACGCGTCGTTTGGCGGCGCGGCGCCGCCCGGGGCATATGCCTCGCGCGGGGCGGCTAGCGTTTGCCAGCCTCAGGCGGCATGGGCGTTCCGCCCCTGAAGCCCTGGGCTCGCCTGGCAACCCTCAGGCCTGCCGCTGCGGCGCCCGCCTCAGTCATTATAGCTTGGTCCCCCGCGACCTTGGGTCGCGGGTCAAGGAGAGGGGCTGGGAAAGGCGCGCTTTCCCCAGCCCCTCTCCGGCCCCTGCCGCACAAGGCGGCAGGAGCCCAACCCCCAATGAGAATTCCCGGGGAACTGCCGTTGAATCTTGCAAGGCTGACCGGCGCGTGATAGTCTCCCTTGAAATCGAGGAGGGAAAGAACTTGGCGCTCGTTCAGGCCAAGGCAGAGGATTCCACCCAGCTGGAGCTCTCGTCATGAACACCAATTCGTCCCTGGCCCGGGACATCCTGAAAATCGCCGCGTCCATCGCCCCCGCGCTGATCGCCATCCGGCGGGACCTGCACCGGCATCCCGAAGTCGGCTTCCGGGAGCACCGCACCTGCCGGACGATCGCCGGCCACCTCCGCGCCCTGGGCCTGCAGGTCCGCGCGCCGGTGGCCCGGACCGGCGTGATCGGTCTCCTCCGGGGCCACGGCGAAAAAACCGCGGCCCTGCGGGCGGACATCGACGCCCTGCCGATCGCCGAAGAAAACCGGGTTCCCTACAAATCCCGCAACCCGGGCGTCATGCACGCCTGCGGCCACGACGGGCACATGGCCATGGTGATCGGAGCCGCCATGATTCTCAAGCGCCTGCAGGACCGGGTTCCTGGCGCCGTGAAATTCCTGTTCCAGCCGGCCGAGGAGGGCCAAGGCGGGGCTGACGCCATGGTCCGGGCCGGGGCTCTGCGCAACCCGAAGGTGGACGCCATTTTCGGCATCCACCTGCACGTGAACCAAAAGTACGGCGCCACGGGCATCAGCGCCGGTCCCATCATGGCCGCGGCCGACCAGTTCACGGTCCGCGTCATCGGCCGGGGCGGGCATGGGGCGCACCCGGAGCTGTGCGCCGACCCGCTTCTGGCGGCGCACCGTATTTACCAGGAGTTCCAGGTCATCGGGCACACGGCGGTGCGGGGCAACGCCGCGCGGGTGATCTCGGTCTGCTCCCTGCACGGCGGCAGCGCCTTCAACATCATCCCCGATTCCTGCGAGATCCTGGGCACGGTGCGCACCCTCGACGTCCGGGTGCAGGCCGCGATCGTCCGCCGGATGCGGGCGGTGCTCCGCGGGATCGAGCTGACCCACAACGTGCGCTGCGCATTCGTTTACGACAAGAACTATCCCGTGACCGTGAACGACGCCGCGCTCTGCGCCGTCGCGCGCGCCGCGGCGGCCGAGCTGAAGATTCCGGTCCGGTCCTTCGAGGTCACGATGGGGGCGGAGGATTTTTCCCTCTACCAGAAGATCGTGCCGGGGGCCTACCTCGATCTCGGCGTCGGAAAGCGTCCCGGCCAGCCCGGTCTGCACAACAACCGCTTCGACTTCGACGACCGCGTCCTGGCCACCGGCGCCGCCCTCCTGGCCCGCTGCGCCCTGCGGTTCCTGGGCGTCTGATCCGTCCGCCCCGGCCGGGGGCGCAGCCTGAGCCGAAAAGGCTTTCCTTTCCCCCGCCGGGCGCGTAGGGTATGGCCCGGATGACCCGCATCCTCGCGCCCGGTCCCTGCGCCGCCCGGATGCGGCTCCGCGGAAAGGATCCTCATCATGATTCGACTGGCCATCATCGGAACCGGCGGCATGGCCAACGCCCATGCCCAGGCCTTCGCCGCCATCGGGGGCTGCAGGGTGGTCGCCTGCTGCGACATCGTGCCCGGCCGCGCCCGGGCGTTTGCCGATAAGCACCGCATCCCGGCGGCCTATGACGACGCCCGGGCGATGCTGAAACAGGAGCGCCTGGACGGCGTGTCCGTCGTCACGCCCGACCGCGCCCACGCGGCGGCGGCCCTGCTGGCCATCGCGCGCGGCCTCCACGTGATGTGCGAAAAGCCCCTGGCCGACACCCTGCCGGACGCCCGCCGCATGCGGGACGCCGCCCGCCGCAAAAAGCTGCTGACGGCCGTGAACTTTTCCTACCGCAACAACCCCGCCACCCAGAAGGCGGCCGAACTCGTGGCGTCCGGCAAGCTTGGGCGCCTCCGGCACGTCGAGGGCAACTACCTGCAAAGCTGGCTGGTCGGCCGCCAGTGGGGCGACTGGCATACCAGCGAGGCCTTCCTTTGGCGCCTGAGCACGAAGCACGGCAGCGCCGGCACCCTGGGGGACATCGGCGTACACCTCTACGACCTGACCTCCTTCGTCGTCGGCGAGTTCGCCGAGCTGGCCTGCACTCTCAAAACCTTCGACAAGGGCGTCAAGCGGGTCGGCCCCTACGTGTTCGACGCCAACGACAGTGTGGCGACCACCGTGCGCTTTAAGAACGGCGCCCTCGGCGTCCTGGACACCACCCGCTGGGCCACCGGCCACACCAATACCGTGGCCCTGCGGGTCTACGGCGACCGCGGCGCCCTGGACCTCAACCTGGACCGCCCGCCGCCGGAGACGCTCCGGGTCTGTTTGGGGAAGGACGCGCACGTCCCCCGCTGGCGGGGCATCGCGTGCCCGCCGGCGCCCAACATGTATCAGCGCTTCGTGGCCGCCCTGAAGACCGGGCGCCAGGGCCAGACCAGCTTCGAGGGCGGCGCGCGGGTCCAGGCCTACCTGCACGCCAGCGCGGTCTCGGCCCGGCGGGGCGGGCGATTCGTGTCCGTGGACGCCTGAGGGGTCCTTGGACCGCGCGGCGGAAGGTCGCCAACAACCCAAAACCATTCACCGCGGATGACGCGAATGGGCACGGATACGGAGAGACCCTCGGTGAGAAATGCGGATCGCCCTGTCCGGGTTCAAGCGGCGGCCCGAACGCGCCCTCTGATCCGCGCTTCCATTCCCCCTCATGAACGCGACCTCCCAGCCTGACGCCCGGGCGGCCTTGCGAGCGGCCCGCCGGATCGTGATCAAGATCGGCAGCCGGGTCCTGGTTCAGCCGACCGGCCGACCCGAGGGGGAACGCATTCAGTCCCTGGTGCGCGAGATGGCCGCCTTGCGCCGCGAGGGCCGCGAGGTGGTGCTGGTCACGTCCGGGGCCATCGGCACCGGCATGAACGCCCTGGGCTTGCGCCGCCGTCCCACCCGTCTGCCGAACCTGCAGATGGCCGCCGCCGTCGGCCAGAGCCGGTTGATGAACCTCTATGACCGCCTCTTCGCCGCCGAGGGCTGCCTGGTCGGCCAGGTCCTGCTCACCCATGACGACCTTAAGCACCGGGTGCGCCACCTTAACGCGCGCCACACGATGCGGGCCATGCTGACCCGCGGGGTGATCCCGATCGTCAACGAGAACGACGCCGTGGCGGTGGATGAAATCAAGCTGGGCGACAACGATGTCCTGGCCTCCCTGGTCGTGCACCTGCTGGACGCCGACCTGCTGATCCTGCTGACCACCGCCGACGGCCTGCGCGAAGCGGAACCCGGCGGGCGTTCCCGCCGCATCCCCCTGGTGCCCGCCGTCACCCGGGAAATTTTGGCCCTGGCCCGGGGTAAGGGCGGCGAGCTCTCCTCGGGCGGCATGGCCAGCAAGCTGGAATCGGCCGCCGCGGCTGTCCGCGGCGGCGCGGCCGTGGTCATCGCCGACGGACGCCGGGAAGGCGTCCTGCGGGAGGTGCTGGCGGGCGGGGATACCGGCACCCTGTTCCCCTCCGGCGGCCGGGCGGCGGCCGCGGCCCTCTGCGCCCGGGCACGCTGGATCGCGTTCTTTCATAAGCCCTGCGGAACGCTGGTCATTGACGACGGCGCCCGGCGCGCCCTGGAGCAGGGCGGCAAGAGCCTGCTGCCCATCGGCGTCCGCAACACCGAGGGCGACTTCGCCGCCGGCGCCGCCGTGGACGTCAGGGCCCTGGACCAGACCCTGGTCGCCCGCGGCCTGGCGGGCTATTCCAGCGCCGAGCTCCGCCGCATCCAGGGCCGCCGCAGCGCCGACATTGCCGGAATCCTCGGGGCCGGCAAGCCCGACGAGGTCATCCACCGGGACAACCTGGTCCTGATGAAAGGGAAGCCGGCATGAGCCTGCACGACGACCTGCTGGCCATGGGCCGGAACGCGGCCGCCGCCGCCCGGGAGCTGGCCCGGTTCAGCGCCCGGAAAAAGAACGCCGTCCTGGAGGCCATGGCCGACGAGATCCTCCGGCGCCGGAACGCCATTCTCTATTCCAACGCCCGCGACCTGGAAGCCGGCCGCAAGGCCGGGCTGTCCCCCGCCCTGCTGGACCGGCTGGAACTGAACGCGGAGCGGGTGGACGCCATGGCCCGGGCCATCCGCGAGGTAGCGGCCCTGAAGGATCCGGTCGGCCGGACCCTCCGGCGCTGGACGCGGCCCAACGGGCTCGAGATCCGGAAGGTGCGCGTGCCGATCGGCGTGATCGCGATCATCTACGAGTCTCGCCCCAATGTCACCGCGGACGCCGCCGTCCTGTGCCTCAAGGCCTCGAACGCCGTCATCCTGCGCGGGGGCAAGGAAGCCGTGGCCTCCAACGCCGCCATCGCCCAGGCGCTCCAGGCCGGCGGCGCCCGCTGCGGTTTGCCCGAACACGCCGTGCAGCTCGTTCAGACCCCGGACCGCGAGGCCATCCGCGAACTGGCGCAGATGGAAGGCCTGGTGGACCTGGTCATGCCCCGCGGCGGCGAGGCCCTGATCCGGGCGGTCATGGAGCATGCCCGGGTGCCGGTGATCAAGCATTACAAGGGCGTCTGCCACGTGTACGTGGACGACAGCGCGGATGCGGACATGGCCCTGGCGATCGTGGAGAACGCGAAATGCCAGCGGCCCGGCGTGTGCAATGCCATGGAAACGCTCCTGGTCCACAACCGGATCGCGCCCGCGTTCCTGCCCCGCGCGGCCCGGCGCCTGGAGGAGCGCGGGGTGGAACTGCGCGGCGATCCGGCTAGCCGGGTCCTGGTCCCCTCCATCCGGCCGGCCGCGGAGGACGACTGGTCCGCCGAATACCTGGCGTTGATCCTCTCCGTTCGGATCGTGCCTTCGATCCAGGCGGCGATCGAGCACATCAACCATTACGGCTCCCATCATTCCGACGCCATCGTCACCGGGACCGCGGCCGCCGCCCAGCGGTTCACCCAGGCGGTGGACTCGGCCGCGGTCTACGTCAACGCCTCGACCCGCTTCACCGACGGCGGCGAGTTCGGCCTGGGCGCCGAGATCGGCATCAGCACCGACAAGCTGCACGCGCGCGGCCCCATGGGCCTCGAGGAGCTCACGACCTACAAATACGTCGTCACCGGCCGGGGCCAGGTGCGGACGTAAAGCGCAGCCGCCGCCAGGCGCCGGAGACGGCCGCCGGCGCGCGAAAAGGTGGCGCCGATTCTTTACCGCCCCTTCGGCAACCGCTACACCGCTACGTCATGGGCGGGACGCCCATGCCACCTGCGGCCCAGAGCGTGGCCGCGTGGTCCCCGAACGCCCCACCCCGGGTCGGGGGATCATTTTCCCGGCAGCCAGATTTGGACCGGGAGTCCTTGCCGGCCCCAGGTCAGCGCCTTCTTATGGGAGCCGAAAAACACCTCGATGTGCCGGCCCTTGACCCCGCCGCCGCGGTCCTCCACCCGGCCGTAGCCGTAGCCCGGGATATACATGACCGTGCGGAACGGGTAGAGCGCGGTGTCCGCGGCGATGGTGCCCTGGCGGGCCCGGGCGCCGCTGGCCGTGATTCCGACCGCCTTCGGCCGGCCCTTGGCCGGGCCGCTGGCGTAGACCGGGCGGCCCAGCCAGGACCGCTTCCAGCCGCAGCAGGCCTGGCAGGCGCAGTAGGCCGTGACTTCCAAGGTGTGCTCGACGGGCCGGACGCCGGCGGGCGGGCGGATGGACGCGCAGCCGGTGTTGAGCAGGGCCAGCCCCAGGACGACCGCCCCGCCGGCCCAGGCCCCCGCGCGGCGCAAGCGCGCCGCCATGCTGCTTTTAGCACTCATGTTCCAATCCCGCCCCGGAGTCAGGGACGATCCGGCCTTTGCCGCCGGGTCAGGATTCCTTCCCCCGCCGTCGGATCATAGCCGATCCGCCCGCAACGGCGAAGAAAAACAGTAAAACCATTGCCTTTTCCCGGTGCAGCCGGTATACTGCCTTTCGTATTTTTTGGTAGACCCGGACCGCGGCCATGGACGCTGCGCCTTTCCCGGCCGATGGGCGCCGGGCGCGGTCCCGGCGCAGGGCGATATGACCGAGTCGACATCACAGCCTGTTTCCGTGGTCACCGGCGGCGCCGGCTTCCTCGGTTCGCATCTCTGCGACGCCCTGGTCGCGCGCGGCCACCGGGTGGTGTGCGTGGACAACCTGATCACCGGCAACCTGGAAAACATCGGCCAGCTCCGGAACCGCCCCGCCTTCCTGTTCATCGAGCAGGACGTGACCCATCCGATCGCCATCGAGGGACCGGTGCATTTCGTCTATCACTTCGCCTCGCCCGCCAGCCCCATTGATTACCTTAAGTTGCCGATTCAAACCCTGAAGGTCGGCGCGTTGGGCACCCACAACGCCCTCGGCCTGGCCCGGGCCAAGCGGGCGGTGTTCCTGCTGGCCTCCACCTCCGAGGTCTATGGCGACCCGCTGGTCCACCCCCAGCAGGAATCCTACTGGGGCAACGTCAACCCCATCGGCCCGCGGGGGGTCTACGACGAGGCCAAGCGTTTTGCCGAGGCCCTGACCATGGCCTACCACCGCAGCCACGGGCTCGACACCAAGATCGTGCGGATTTTCAACACCTACGGGCCGCGCATGCGGCCCAACGACGGGCGGGTGGTTCCGGCCTTCATCAAACAGGCCCTCGCCGGCGCGCCCCTGACGGTGTTCGGGTCCGGCGCCCAGACCCGCAGCTTCTGCTACGTGTCCGACCTGGTGCGCGGGATCATCGCCCTGGCGGCGAGCGGCACGCACGACCCGGTCAACCTCGGCAACCCGCGGGAGATGACGGTCAACGAGTTTGCCCGCAAAATCCTGGAGCTGACCGGCAGCCGCTCGGGGATCGAGTATCATCCCCTCCCGGAGGACGACCCCCGGACGCGCCAGCCGGATATCGCCCGGGCCAGGGCCCTGCTGCATTGGGAGCCGGAGGTGGCGCTCGAACAGGGCCTGGCCCTGACCCTGGACTATTTCCGACGGCGGCCGCCGGGCTAACTGACGGAAGGAGACCCTGCCATGATGCTGAAGTATATGTTGTCGGACGGCACCCAGAAAGAGTTCGAGCTGGGCGAGAAGGCGATCACCATCGGGCGCGGCGCCGACGTCGACATTTCGATTCCCGACACGATGGCCTCCCGCGTGCACTGCGGCATCTCGTTCTGGGACGACGCCTACTTCGTCCGCGATTTCAAGTCGCGCAACGGCACCTTTCTCAACGACCAGCGGGTGGAGGTGGCCCGCCTGAAGGTCGGCGATCGCATCCGGATCGGCGACACCGTGATCACGGTGGAGGCCCACCGTCAGAAGGGCACGGAAACGGTCATCAAAGAGGTGCGGGCCGAGATGGACAAGGGCAAGGGCTACCACACCATCCTCCAGGAAATCATCAAGGAGGAGGAGAACACCTAGCCCGCGTTCGTCACCTGGCCGTCCAGCCGGTGGTCAGGCGGTTGCCCGCGATATCCTGCTGCAGCTCGTAGAGCTCGCGGCGGAGACGATCGGGAACCTGCTTGTCCAGGTCGTGGAACGGCGCCAGCCCGACCTGGCCGTTGGCCAGCGACCCGGTCATGACTCCCCCGCCGCGGAAGCGCCCGCTCAGCACATCCTGGACCAGCGCGTACACGGCGCGGTCCATTTTTTTCAGGCAGGAGGTCAGCAGGCAGCCGCGGGCGGCCGGCAGGGTGTAATACTGGTCGGCGTCGGCGCCGATGCCCCAGCGGCCTTGCTCGCAGGCGATGGCCAGGGCGCCGGCGCCGGTGTGTCCGGCGGCGGCGAAAATCACGCTGGCGCCCTCCGCGAGCAGGCGTTCGGCCAGGGCCCGGCCTCGGCGCGGATCCTCGAAGGTGCCGGCGTAATCTCCCAGGACCCGGATGTCCCGGCCGCGCTTGCGGTTGAAGTGCGCCACCCCGGCCTCGAAGGGCTCGATGAACTGCTCCACGGACTCGAGGCGCACGCCGCCCACGTAGCCGACCTTCCCGCCGCGCGGCCCCTTGAGATCGGCCCAGGCCGCCGCCAGGAACCCGGCCTGGAACGCCGCCTCGTCCACGTTGAACTGCAGGCTCTGGACGTTGGGCAGCGGCGGCAGGAACTTGCCGTCCACCAGGGCGAACTTGACGTCCGGATTCGCCCGGGCCACCGCCGCCAGGTCCGCCTGCATCAGGGCGCCGACGCCGATGACCAGGCCGCACCCGGATTGCGCCAGCGCATTCAGGTTGGAGCGGTAATCGGCCGGACTGCCGGACTCGCGGAACAGGCCCTCCACCTTGAAGTCGCGCATGGCCCGCTGCAGTCCCAGCTTGCAGGACTGGTTGAAACCCGCGTCGTTGAAGGAAGCGGCATCCGCGGCCAGGCCGACCTTCAGGCGGGCGGGCTCGGCGGCCGACGCCGCCAGCCATCCCAGGCAGCAGCCGCCCAGGCAGATGGTCCGCAAGCGCATCATGGCGGTCCTGTCCGTTGCGCCTCCGCCGGCGCGGGCTCCCTCACGCCGGGGTGTCCGGGGCCGGCGCGCCTTCGGGCGGCGCGGCGCCGTTGCCGTTGACCAGGGTTTCATCCTCGGGCTCCACCGTGGTGGCCGAAACCAGCCTGTCCCCCTCGTCGAGATCGATCAGGCGCACGCCCTGGGTCACCCGGCTGATGACCCGGATGTCGCTGACCTGCATGCGGATGGTTTTGCCCCGGGCCGTGATCAGCATGAGGCAGTCCTTTTCCATGACGGTGTGGGCGCCGACCACCGCGCCGTTGCGGTCCGACGGGCGGATCGAGTAGATCCCCTTGCCCGCGCGGTGCTGGTCGCGGTATTCCTCGAAACTCGTGCGCTTGCCGTAGCCGTTCTCGGTGCAGATGAAGAAGGTGGCCTTGGGGTTCACGATCTCGAGGCTTTCCAGCTTGTCCTCCGGAGCCAGGCGGATCCCGATCACCCCGCGGGTGGCCCGCCCCTGGTCCTTCAGCTCGCGCTCGTGGAAGCGCAGGCTCATGCCCTGGCGCGAGGCCAGCATGACCTCGTTCTCGCCGGTGGTCAGCTTGACGCCGATCAGCCGGTCGCCGGGATCGATATTGATGGCGATGATGCCGTCGCGCCGGGGATTGGCGAACTCGCTCAGGTTGGTCTTCTTGACAACCCCCTTCTCGGTCGCCATGACCAGGAACTCGGTTTCCGGGAAGGCGCGCACCCGCACCATGGCGGCGATCTGCTCGTCGCTCTTGAGCTCCAGCAGGTTGACGATCGCCTTGCCGCGCGCGGTGCGGCCGGCCTCGGGGATCTCGTAGACCTTTTCCCAGTAGATCCGGCCGCCGGCGGTGAAAAACAGGATGTAGTCGTGGGTCGTGGCCACGAAGAGGTGCTCGACGTAGTCCTCCTCCTTGGTCTCCATGCCGGCCACGCCCTTGCCGCCCCGGCGCTGGGCCTTGTAGGTGCCCACCGGTACGCGTTTGATGTAGCCGGTGTGGCTGATGGTGATGATACAACCGCGGTCGGCGATCAGGTCCTCGACATCCACCTCGCCCTCGTCCGGAACGATCTCGGTCCGGCGGGCGTCGCCGTACTGCTCCTTGATGGCCAGCAGGTCGGCCTTCATCACCCCGTAAATCTTGTCCCGGTTGGCCAGCAGGTCCTTGAGATACGAGATCAGCTTGATCAGCTCGAGGTACTCGGCTTCCAGCTTGTCGCGCTCCAGGCCGGTGAGCTGGTAAAGGCGCATGTCCAAGATGGCGTTGGCCTGGATCTCGGACAGGCCGAACCGTTTCATGAGCTCCTCGCGGGCGGCGTCCCGGTGCTTGGATCCCTTAATGATCTTGACGATCGCCTCCAGGTTGGCCAGGGCGATCTTCAGCCCCTCGAGGATGTGGGCGCGGGCCTCGGCCTTCTCCAGGTCGAACTGGGTGCGGCGGGTGATGACCTCGAAGCGGTGGGCGATGAAGCACTGCAGGATTTCCTTCAGGTTCATCACCTTGGGGCGGCCGTGGTCGATCGCCAGCATGATGGCGCCGAAGGTATCCTGGAGCTGGGTGTGCTTGAAGAGGTTGTTGAGGATCACCTTGGGCGCCACGCCCCGCTTGAGCTCGATGACAATGCGGATGCCGTCCTTGTTGGACTCGTCCCGGATATCGCCGATGCCTTCCAGGATCTTGCCGTTGACCAGCTCGGCGATGTGCTCGATCAGGGCGGCCTTGTTGACCGTGTAGGGGATTTCGGAGACGATGATACATTCCTTGCCCTGCTTGCCCTCCTCGATGCCGGCGCGGCCACGGACCCGCAGCTGGCCGCGGCCGGTCTTGTACATATCGATGATCGGCTTCTGCCCGCAGAGGATGGCGCCGGTGGGAAAATCCGGGCCCCGGATGTGCTTCATCAGGTCCTCGATGGTCGCCTCGGGGTTGTCGATCAGCGCGACCAGGGCGTCCACCACTTCCCCCAGGTTATGGGGCGGGATATTGGTGGCCATGCCCACGGCGATGCCGGTGCTCCCGTTGAGGAGCAGGTTCGGCAAACGGGACGGCAGCACCGAGGGCTCATGCAACGTCCCATCGTAATTCTCGGCCATGGGCACGGTGCGCTTGTCGATATCGACCAGCATTTCCTCGGCAATTTTTTGAAGCCGGCACTCGGTATAGCGATAGGCCGCGGCATTGTCGCCGTCAATGCTGCCGAAGTTGCCCTGGCCATCGACCAGCATGTAACGGAGCGAAAACGGCTGGGCCATGCGCACGAGGGTGTCGTAGACCGCCGAGTCGCCATGGGGATGATACTTGCCGAGCACTTCCCCGACAACCGTGGCGCATTTCTTAAAGGGCCGATTGTGCATCAGCCCCATTTGCCACATGGCGAAAAGAATGCGGCGCGCGCCGGGCTTCATCCCGTCCCGCACGTCCGGCAGGGCCCGCCCGATGATGACGCTCATCGAATAATCGATGTACGAGCGCTGCATCTCGTCTTCGATGTTGATGTTGCCGACGATTTCGTTCTGGGCATACATAAAAATTCGATTCTCGAATGTTTCAGATATCCAGGTTGCGGACGTTCAGCGCGTTTTCCTGGATGAACAAGCGCCGGGGCTCGACCTCGTCGCCCATCAGCAGGGTGAAGATATGGTCGGCCTCCACGGCGTCCTCCAGCACCACCTTGAGCAGCTTGCGCTTCTCCGGGTTCATGGTGGTTTCGTAAAGCTGCTCCGGGTTCATCTCGCCCAGCCCCTTGTAGCGCTGGATGCCCAGGCCCTTGCGTCCCCAGGTCCGGACCGTCTCCAGCAGGTCGCGCAGGGAATGGATCGCGACCGGCGCGGGCAGGTCGGGGTCCACCAGCCGGTAGATCGGCGCCTCGCCCGATTCGTATTGTTCCAGCGAAAAGCCTTTCTTTTCCAGGCTGCCGACCAGCTTGGCGATCTGGGGCGCCGCGTAGATCTCCTGCCAGCGGAAGCCCGACGGCTCGGCCTTGGCCGGCGCGCCGTTGTCGGAAAAAATCTCGAGCTGGTGGCCGGCGGTGCGCTCGAGTTTTTCCCGGAGCTTCCGCAGTTCCTCGTCGGTGTAGGCGTAGTGGTGGCTGGTGCCCTCGCCGTTGGTCGCCGCCGCCCGGTATTTCGGGAAGGCCCCGGTCTTCGGGTGCCGCTGCTGCAGGTAGTCCTGGAAGGGGATGCCCTTGCGCTGCACGCCCTGGGCCAGCTGCTCCAGCTCGGCCAGGGATTCCAGCAGCGCCATGAGGTCCTTGCCGGCGAAGGACTTCCCGGTCTTGGCCACCTCCATCGCGAGATCCTCGGAGCCCAGTTCCAGGAGCTTCTTGGTCAGTTGGGCGTCCGAGTCGATGTATTCGTCCCGCTTTTTCCAGGTGATCTTGTAGAGCGGCGGCTGGGCCAGGTAGACGTAGCCCTGCTCCAGCAGCTGCGGCATCTGCCGATAGAAGAAGGTCAGCAGCAAGGTGCGGATGTGGGCGCCGTCCACGTCGGCGTCGGTCATGATGACGATCTTGTGGTAGCGCACCTTGGCGACGTCGAACTCGTCCTCGCCGATGCCGGCGCCGACGGCCGTGATCAGGGTGCGGATTTCGTTGTTGTTGAGAATCTTGTCGAGCCGCGCCTTCTCCACGTTGAGCACCTTGCCCCGCAGGGGCAGGATGGCCTGGAATTCGCGGTTGCGCCCCTGCTTGGCCGAGCCGCCGGCGCTGTCGCCCTCGACCAGGTACAGCTCGCAGAGGGCCGGGTCGCGTTCCGAGCAGTCCGCCAGCTTGCCCGGCAGCGCGGC